>JAOZVS010000132.1:0-5100 GCA_025869435.1 Zavarzinia sp. | reverse complement strand
AAAGCGTCGCGCGGCCACCGGGGCCGCGCGACGTGACAGGCGTCATCCGGGATCAGCCGGCGATATACTGGCCACCGTTCGCAGTGATGGTCGAGCCGGTGATGAAGCCGGCGTCGTCGGCCGCGAGGAAGGTCACGCAGCGGGCGATTTCCTCGGCCTTGCCGAGACGGCCCACCGGGATCTGGCCGATGATCTTCTGCAGCACGGGCTCGGGCACGGCGGCGACCATTTCGGTGTTGATGTAGCCCGGCGCGATCACATTGACCGTGATGCCCTTCGAGGCGTTTTCCTGCGCCAGCGCCTTGGTGAAGCCGATCAGGCCGGCCTTGGCGGCGGAATAGTTGGTCTGGCCCATCTGGCCTTTCTGGCCGTTGATCGACGAGATGTTGACGATGCGGCCGAAGCCGCGGGCCCGCATCCCCTCGATGATCGGACGGGTCATGTTGAACGCCGAGTTCAGATCGGTGTCGATGACCTGGGTCCACTGCTCGAGCGACATCTTGTGCATGACGGCGTCGCGGGTGATGCCGGCATTGTTGACGACGACGTCGACCGGGCCAAGCTCGGCCTCGATACGGGCGAGGCCTTCCTGGCACTCGGCGAAGCTCGCCACGTTCCATTTGTAGACGGCGATGCCGGTCTCGGCCTTGAACTTCGCCGCGGCTTCGTCGTTGCCGGCGTAATTCGCCGCAACCGTGTAACCCGCATCCTTCAGCGCGATGGAAATGGCGTGGCCGATACCACGCGTGCCGCCAGTGACGACCGCAACCCGAGCCATGATGTTCCTCCAATGCCCTAGATTAGTAGTAACGAGTAATGCCGGTCGGGATGGTTCTCCCGACCGGTAAGCCGGTGATGATCAGTCGCGCTCGACCGTCAGGGCAACGCCCATGCCACCGCCGATGCACAGCGTGGCGAGGCCCTTCTTGGCGTCGCGCTTCTGCATTTCGTGCAGCAGGGTGACGAGCACGCGCGCGCCCGAGGCGCCGATCGGGTGGCCGATGGCGATGGCGCCGCCGTTCACGTTCACCTTCGAGGTATCCCAGCCGAGGTCCTTGTTGACCGCGAGAGCCTGGGCGGCGAAGGCTTCGTTCGCCTCGATCAGGTCGAGATCGTCGACGGACCAGCCGGCGGCCTTCAGCGCGGCGCGCGACGCCGGGATCGGGCCCGTGCCCATGATCTTCGGGTCGACGCCGGCCTGGCCCCAGGAAACGATGCGGGCGAGCGGAGTCAGGCCGCGCTTCTTCGCTTCCTCGGCGCTCATCAGGACGACGCCGGCGGCGCCGTCGTTGATGCCCGAGGCGTTGCCGGCGGTGACCGTGCCTTCCTTGTCGAAGGCGGGGCGCAGCTTCGCCATCATCTCGATCGTGGCACCCTTGCGGATGTATTCGTCATCGGAGACGACGATATCGCCCTTGCGGGTCTTGATGGTCACGGGGACGATCTCGTCCTTGAACCTGCCGGCGACCTGGGCGGCCTCGGCCTTGTTCTGCGAGGCGAGGGCGAAGGCGTCCTGTTCCTCGCGGGTCAGCTGCCACTGGCGGGCGACGTTCTCCGCCGTGATGCCCATGTGGTAGCCAAAGAAGGCGTCGGTCAGGCCGTCCTTCAGCATCGTGTCGATGAACTTCATGTCGCCCATCTTGGTGCCGGCGCGCAGGTAAGCCGCGTGCTGCGCCTGGCTCATGCTTTCCTGGCCACCGGCGATGACAACCGCCGAATCGCCGTTCTTCACCGCCTGGAAGCCGAGGGCGACCGCGCGCAGGCCCGAGCCGCACAGCTGGTTGATGCCCCAGGCCGGCACTTCGACCGGCAGGCCGGCGTTGACCGCGGCCTGGCGCGCCGGGTTCTGGCCCTGACCGGCGGAAAGGATCTGGCCGAGGATGACTTCCGACACGTCGGCCGGCGCGACGCCGCTGCGCTTCAGAAGTTCGGTGATGACGGTCTGTCCGAGGACATGGGCCGGCACATCGGCGAAGGATCCGTTGAAGGAGCCGACCGGGGTGCGGGCGGCGGCGACGATGACGACGTCGGTCATTGTTCTCTCCCAGATTTTGCTGCGGCACCGCACGAGGCCGGCGCCTTCATCTGATATTCGGGCGGCCAGGGCCGTCGCGGGCGCCACATTGCATGACCACCCTACGGCGGTAAACGAGAAATTAGTCGTGTGGCCGCAACCCGCATTGCTGCAGATCAACACTCACGCGGCGCTTGCGTGACGGCACCGCAACAAGCGAGAATGCAGACCGAACGTCCCTCAGAAGTGAATGGTACGGCTGTGGCAAAAAAAACGACCGGCGAGGCTCCCGTCACCATCAAGAAGTACGCCAACCGGCGGCTCTACAATACGGCGACCTCGAGCTACGTCACCCTCGACCATCTGTGCCAGATGGTGAAGAACGGGGAGGATTTCGTCGTCTATGACGCGAAGAGCGGCGACGACATCACCCGCTCGGTCCTGACCCAGATCATCTTCGAGGAAGAGGGCAAGGGGCAGAACCTGCTGCCGATCCGCTTCCTGCGTCAGCTCATCCGCTTCTATGGCGACCAGCTCCAGGGCGTGCTGCCCAATTATCTGGAACTGTCCATGGAATCCTTCTCCAAGAATCAGGAGCAGGTGAAGAGCGTCATCACCGAAGCCTTCTCGGGCAAGAATCCCTTGCGCACCTTCGAGGATCTGGCGCGGCAGAATTTTCAGCTGTTCGAGCGCGCGATCCGCGCCTTCTCGCCTTTCGCGGCGCTTCGCGTCGCCACCGGCGAGGGCGGGGCACCGGGCGAATTGCCGATGTCGCCGCCCGTGCCCGGCTCCGAAGGCGAAATTTCTGCCCTTCGCGCCCAGATCGAGTCCATGCAGCGTCAGCTCGACGGCATCGCCCGCAAGACCGAAGCCGAAAAACCGGCCGAGCCTGAAGAGGCCTGAGGCCGGACAGGGCGGATCCCGCCGCCGCGCCCCCGGGTGCGGCGACGATCAGTCTTCAAGCGTCTCCCCGGTCAGCCATTCCACCCGCACCTTGCCGGTGCCGGCGCGATCCATCATGTCCAGCAGTCGGGGCAGATCCTCGGCCATGGCCGTGTCGAATTGCCAGGGGGGCCGCACGACGATCAGGCCCGATCCCGCGAAACGCGCCGGGTCGTGGTCCGGCTGGGTCAGGAATTCGACCGCCAGCACCTTGGGAATGCCCGACTGACGCAGGCTCTCGTGCAGCCGGTCGGCCGCTTGCCTGCCCTTCACCGGATACCAGCCGATCACGATCGCCGTCGAGGCGCGGCGGGCCGCCATCGCCAGGTGGTCGGCCAGCAGGCTGAATTCATCCGCCGCCTCGAAGGGCGGATCGATCAGGACGAGGCTTCGCCCCGTCTTCACCGGCAGGAAGGCGCGCAGGGCGGACCAGCCGTCGCGCCGGTGGACCGCCGCGCGGGGATCATGGGCGACGGCGAAGCGCAGATCCTCGGCCACCTCTTCCTCGGATTCGCAGGCGATCAGCCGGTCCTCGTCGCGCAGCAGGCGCAGCGCGACGAGGGGCGAACCCGGGTAAAGCATCGGATCCTGGCCCAGCGTCTCGGCATAGGGCCGCGCCGCGGCGGGCCAGGTCGCGACATCATGCGCCAGCAGGCGGCCGATGCCGTCCCGCCATTCGCCGCCCTCGGCGTCGAGGGCATAGAGCCCGGCGCCGGCATGGCTGTCGATCACCGTGATCGGCGCGGGCTTGGCCTTCAACCGCTCGATGATGAAGGCGAGGGCGAGATGCTTCAGCACATCGCCCGCGTTGCCCGCGTGGAAACCGTGGCGATAGTTCATGGTCAGTCGGAAACCGGCGCGGCGGCCAGGCGCTCCAGCACGGCGGCGAAGAAACCGTCGGTGCCATGCAGGCCCGGGGTCAGCGACAGATAGGGCCCGTCGACCGGCAATGGCCGGGGCGAGCCGATGGCGGCCCAGGCTTCCGTCAGGGGCACGAGGCGGTAATCCGCGTGACGGCCGAGGAAAGCCTCGATCTGCGCGTCGTCTTCCTCGAGCAGGACCGAGCAGGTGGCGTAGACCAGGCGGCCGCCGGGGCGGACGAGGGGGGCCGCGCGGTCGAGCAGCCGGGCCTGCAGCGCCGTCAGGTGGCTCAATTCCTCGGGGCTGCCGCGCCATTTGGCGTCCGGGTTGCGGCGGAAGGTGCCGGTGCCGGTGCAGGGGGCATCGACCAGCACGCGGTCGAAGGCACCTTTCTGGCGCGACAGCCAGCGATCGCCGTCCTCGCCGATGGCATGGCGCGTGACATTGTGCACATCGGCCCGGCGCAGCCGTGGCACCGCCTGTTCGAGGCGGCGCTCGTCACTGTCGGTCGCGATCAGCCGGCCCTTGTTGGCCATGGTTCCGGCGATCGCCAGGGTCTTGCCGCCAGCCCCTGCACAGAAATCGAGCACACGCTCCCCGGGCCTGGCGCCGAGGATCAGCGCGGCCAGCTGCGACGCTTCGTCCTGCACTTCGACCAGCCCGTCGCGCCAGGCGCGGCTGCGGGCGATCGGCGGCCGGCCGTCGACCCGCAGGCCGATGGGGGAAAGCGGTGTCGGAATGGTGATGATGCCGTCTTCCGCGAGGGCGGCCATGGCGGCGTCGCGGCTGCCCTTAACCGCGTTGGCCCGGAGGTCGAGGCCGGTTTCGCCGCAAAGCGCCTTGGCCTCGCTGCCGAGGCGCTTGCCGAAGCGGGCGGCGAGATGGGGCATCAGCCAGTCGGGCAGATTGGCGGCGACGGCGGGCGGCTGGTCGGGGTGATCCAGCGAATGGCCGACCAATTCGTCCATCGCATGGGCTTCGGGCGTCGGAATGCGCGGCAGATGCTTGCGGATCACGCCTTTTTCCGCGCCTTCGATCAGGGCGAGGGCGGCGACGAAACGGGACATCGGCTGCGGCCGGCAACCGGCCCGCTCCAGCCACCAGTCCAGCTGGGCGCGCCAGCGGATGATGCCGAGGGTGAGCTTGGCGATGCGCGAGCGCATCGGCGGCGGCCATTTGCGCCGGTCGAAGGTGTTCTTCAGCACCTTGTCGGCGGCCCGTCCGCTTTCGACGGCCACGAGGGCGTCGATGACGGCATCGGCGATCTCCGTCTCCGGTTTCAG
>JAOZVS010000131.1 GCA_025869435.1 Zavarzinia sp. | reverse complement strand
CGGGCTTCGCCGCCTGGTTCGGCGTGGAACCCGAAGTGACGGAGGAGTTGCGGCGTCATGTCCTCGGTGCGTGAAAGGCCGATCATCCTTGCCCTCACCGGCTCGATCGGCATGGGCAAGAGCGAGACCGCGCGCATGTTCCGGGCGCTGGGCGTGCCGGTTTACGACGCCGATGCCTCGGTTCACGGGCTTTACGATGTCGGCGGCAAGGCGGTCGGGCCGATCGGCGAGGCCTTTCCCGGCGTCGTCCGCCATGGCGCGGTCGACCGCGCCCTGTTGTCGAAGGAAATCGCCGGCGACAAGACGGCGTGGCGGCGACTGGAAGCCATCATTCATCCGCTGGTCGGCGAGGTGCAGCGCGATTTCATCGTCACGGAAATGGCGCGGAAAACCCCGCTCGTCGTGATGGACGTGCCCTTGCTGTTCGAGACCAATGGCCATACCCGCGCCGATTATGTCGCCGTCGTCTCGGCGCCCGAACATGTCCAGCGCCGCCGGGTGCTGGAGCGGCCGGGCATGACCGAGGAAAAGCTGCAGGAAATCCTGGCCCGGCAACTGCACGACAGTCACAAGAGGGCCAAGGCGGATTTCGTCATCCCGACCGATCAGGGCCTCGATGTCGCCCGGGACCATGTCGCGGCGATCGTCCAGCGCCTGCTGACCGATCCCCCGGCGAAACAGGCGGAAAGACTGGCGTGATGCGTGAAATCGTCCTCGATACCGAAACCACGGGCTTCGAATTCGCCAATGGCGACCGCATCGTCGAAATCGGCTGCGTCGAATTGATGAACCATGTCCCGACCGGGCGGACCTATCAGGTCTATGTCAATCCCGAGCGGGAAATGTCGGAAGGCGCGCTGGGCGTCACCGGCCTCACCAACGAATTCCTGGCCGACAAGCCGCTGTTTGGCGATGTGGTCGAGGACTTCCTCGACTTCATCGGCGACGCGCCCTTCATCATCCACAACGCCGCCTTCGACATCGGCTTTCTGAACATGGAGCTGACCCGTCTGGAGCGCGAAGGCTTCCCGATGGAGCGGGCGATCGACACGGTGCTGATCGCGCGGCGGAAGTTTCCGGGCGCGCCGGCCAGCCTCGACGCGCTGTGCAAACGCTTCGATGTCGATCTGTCGAAACGCGGCAAGCATGGCGCGCTGCTTGACTGCGAATTGCTGGCGGCGGTCTATCTCGAGTTGATCGGCGGCCGGCAGCAGGGGTTTTCGCTGGCCCGCTCGACCGGCACGAGGATCGAGACGAGGCTGCGCGAAGTGCGCCCGCCGCGCCCCCACGCCCCGACCGAGGAAGAACTGGCCGCCCATGCCGAGATGATCGCCGGGATCAAGGCCGCGCTCTGGACCGCCGAATAGGAGCCCTTCAGGTCGTCGTCCCGGCGAAGGCCGGGGCCTCGTGACGAGAAGGCGCCCGAAGGCGCCAACCGGCCTTACTGCTGCTGCGCGGCCTGGGCCTGCGCCTGGGCGCGCGACAGGTGCTGGCGGTACAGCGCGACGAAATCGATCGGATCGAGCATCAGCGGCGGGAAACCGCCATCACGGGTCACATCGGCGATGATGCGGCGGGCGAAGGGGAACAGCACGCGCGGGCATTCGATCAGGCACAGCGGCTGCAGCGCGTCGGCCGGCACATTGCGGACGAGGAACAGGCCGGAATAGACCAGCTCGACGACGAAGGCGGGCTTGCCTTCGGCATCGGTCGCATTGGCGCGGATGCGGAGTTCGACCTCGAAGCGGTCTTCCGGCAGGCGGCGGGCCTGGACATCGACACCGATATCGATCTTGGGCTGCTGGGTCAGGGCCAGGCTGCCCGGCGCGCCCGGGTTCTCGAACGAGAGATCGCGGACATATTGCGCGATCACCGAGAACTGGACGGGATTGGCCTGGTCCGGCGCGGGCGCCTGATCGGGGGTGGGGGCTTGGGTGTCGGTCATGGTCGCCATTCCTGGAAAATCGGCCTCTCCGCTACCACAGGGGCGATTCCGGGACAAGCGGGCCTTGGAATTCCGTGTCGAGGACCTATCTCTGATCGCGGGGATCCCGGCTGGATTCGGGCAGGTGAGGCGGCTATGCTGGCGCCAGCTTTTCCGCCGGTCTTCGCGATGGTTTCCGGCATCACGATTGAAAGTGCCATGGGCGGCTTTGAATATCTCGACATTGTCCTGCTGGCGGCGATCGCGGGCTTCATCGGCTTTCGCCTGTGGAGCGTGCTGGGCCAGCGCACGGGCGAGGAACAGCCGCGCGATCCCTTCGCCCGGCCTGCCCCCCCGGCGGCGGACGAGCGCGTGGTGGCCCTGCCGACCCGCAAGCTGCCCGAAGGCGCGGGCGCGCCCGCCGGCCCCAATCTGACCGATATCCGCCTGGCCGATCGCCATTTCGAGGCGGAAACCTTCCTCGGCGGCGCGCGCTTCGCCTACGAGATGATCGTCAATGCCTTTGCCAAGGGTGACGAGGCGGTGCTGGCGCCCCTGGTCGCCAGGGATGTGCTGGCCGGGTTCACCGACGTCATCGCCAATCGCAAGGCCGCGGGGCAAAGCGCGGAACACACGCTGGTCACCCTCAAGTCGGCGACGATCGAAAGCGGCGTGATGAAGGGCCGCACGGCCGAAATCACCGTGCGCTTCGTCTCCGACGGCATATCGGTGGTACGCGATGCTCAGGGCCATGTGATCGAAGGCCACCCGACCGCGGTGCGCGAGATGATCGATATCTGGACCTTCGCCCGCGATACCCGCAACCCGGATCCCAACTGGCAGCTCGTGGCCACCAGTCCCGGCAACGCCTGACCGGGCGCCATGGGCCTGTTTCGCCGAATTTTCTCGCCGGCCCCGGTCGCGCTGACCATCGCCACCCTGACGGCGATCGGCCTTGCCCTGCTGGCCGCGCCGAAGCCACGGCCGCCCTCGGAGGCGCCGCCCCGCCTCGTTCTGGCGCCCGCCGGTTTCGCCGATCTTCCCGGCTGGGGCGATGATGCCGCCCACGAAGCCTGGCCGGCCTTCCGCCTGTCCTGCGAGCGGCAGATGCGGCGAAAGCCGGAAACCAGCCTCGGCATCGCCGGCACGGTCGCCGACTGGACCGCCGCCTGCACCGAGGCGGCGAAACTGGCCGCGCCCGACGCCGATACCGTCCGCCGCTTCCTCGAAGACCGCTTCCGTCCCGTCGCCGCCCTGAACGGCGAGAGCGCGGAGGGACTGTTCACCGGCTATTACGAACCGGAACTGGACGGCGCCCTCGCCCCGGACGAGGCCAACCGCACGCCGCTCTATCGCCGGCCGGGCGATCTGGTGCAGGTCGATCTCGGCGAATTCCGCGACGAGCTGAAGGGCCAGCGCATCGCCGGCCGGGTGGTCGACGGACGCCTGAAACCCTATGACGACCGGGCCGGCATCGCCGCCGGCGCGCTGGCGGGCAAGGGGCTGGAGATTGCCTTCGTCGCCTCGCCCGTCGAAGCCTTCTTTCTGGAAATCCAGGGCTCGGGCCGGGTCCGCATGGCGGATGGCCGGATCCTCCGCGTCGGTTTCGACGGCCAGAACGGCCACCCTTACGTCGCGCTGGGCAAGGTGATGCTGGCGGATGGCCTCCTTGAAAAGGGCAAGGTCACCATGCAGTCGATCAAGGCCTGGCTGGCGGCGCATCCCGATCAGACGGCGGCGCTGATGAACCGCAATCCGTCCTATGTCTTCTTCCGCGACCTCGGCGACGGGCCGGGGCCGCTCGGGGCGCAAGGGGTGGCGCTGACGCCCGGCCGCTCGCTCGCCGTCGATCGCAAGTTCCTGCCCCTCGGCCTGCCCATCTGGCTCGACGCCAGCCTGCCGGCGGCAGAGGACGGGACGCCGCCCCTGCCCTTCCGCCGCCTGATGGTGGCGCAGGATACGGGCGGCGCCATTCGGGGGCCGGTACGGGGCGATGTCTTCTTCGGCGCCGGCGCCGAGGCCGAGCGGCTGGCGGGCGCCATGAAGCAGAAGGGCCGCTGGTGGCTGCTGCTGCCGGCCGAGGTGGTCGCCCGCATGGCGGAGCCGGTGCCGTGAGCCGCAAGGGCGAAAAGGGGCCGCGCGGCATGTTTCCGGGCCGGCCGCCCTCGCCCGACGAAGAAAACCTGCTGAAGACCGCGATGCAGGACGTTCGCCCGCTGAATTCCGGCCGTGTCGCCCCGGCGCTGCAGCCGCTGCCGGGGGCCAGGCCGCGCCGTGTCGTGACAAGGCTCGAAATCCCCCTGTCCGGCGAGGCGCCAGCCCCCGGCGCCCGCATCCACACGATGGACGGCGCCAAGCAGAAGCGCCTGATCCGGGGCGAGATGCCGATCGAGGCCCGCCTCGACCTGCATGGCCTCACGCAGGAGATGGCGCACCGCGCCCTCGACCGTTTCCTGATGGCCTGTCATGCCGGGGCCTTGCGTTCGGTCCTCGTCATCACCGGCCGGGGCCGCGGCCCGATCGACGAGGAGCCGGACGGCGTGCTCTACCGCATGGTGCCGCGCTGGCTGAACGCACCCGATCACGCGCACCGCGTGCTGGGCTGGCACCCGGCCCAGCGCCGCGATGGTGGCGAGGGCGCGCTCTATGTCGTCCTGAAGCGCGCCCGCGACTGATCCCGTCAGGGGAATTGCACCACCGGCCCCGATGGCGTCTGGCCCGGCGGCAGATAGTCCGGCGCCGGCTGCCCCGCGGGACCCAGCGACGTGACGAAGGCATGAATCGCCCGCAGGTCGTCCTCGGTCATGGCCTGGAGGTTGAACCAGGGCATGGGCGGCCGGGTCCGCAGGTGTTTCGCGTGATTGACCCATTCATCGGCGCTCATGCCGGCGAGCAGGAGCCGCAGGTTGGTGGCATAGGTCGTGCCCCAGGGTCCGCTCATGCCGACGCGGTCACCGGTCAGCCACAGGGCATCGTCGACGGCGCCGGCCGCGGGGCCATAGCCAGGGGTATGGCAGTCGTTGCAGCCCGCGACGCGGACCAGATAACGGCCCCGGCTGACCGGATCGGTCGGCTCGGCGCCGGGGGCGGCCAGGGTCGCGGCGCCCGCGAGGACAAGGCCGGCGGCGGCGATGGCGGCGATCTTCAATGTCATGATGGTCTCTACAATCCTTGAATCCATGAGCCCGGTGAGGCGGGCGCCCTGGCCGGGACGGACATCCCCCCAGGGCAGCGGGAAGATGCGCGCCCGCATGACCGGCGCCCATGACGGCCGTCACAAAACCCGGGTGACCGCCGTCACAGATCAGTCGCTGATCGGGGCGGCCCGCGCTTCGGCGACACCCCTGGCCGCCAGCCGGTCGAGGGTGGCGACGAGGCCCGCCGTATCGGGGCAGATGACGAGGCTGGTCGCCTTGCCCCAGCGAAGGGTGAGGACATGGAGGCCGCGGTTGCGGGTCTCGACCCCGTCGGTGCCGCTGTTCCGTTCCTCCCAGGTCGCGGTGACGATCGTGTGCCAGGGACCGCCGGCCACCTCGATCGTGTCGAGGTCGAAGGCGATATCCGGCATCAGACGGTAAAGCCTTTCGTACCAGCGCGCCGTGGCCGCCAATGTGTGGCGCGTGCCGCCGAGGGCCGAGTCCCCGAGCAGGCGATGTTCCAGGCGGGGCGCGAATTGCCCCAATACCGGTCCCGCGTCGCCCCGGCTCACCGCTTCGAACAAGGCCCGCACCTTCCGTTTCACGATCATGTGATACATGGCTGGCTCTCCAGTGAGTTCAATGATGATATCCACATCCGGGCATTGAGTTCAATGAGGGAACTAAATAGGATTCCGCCATGCAGAGAACCAGTTTCGCCCGGATGCAATGTTCACTGGCCCGCGGGCTCGATGTGATCGGTGACGGTTGGACGCTGCTGATCCTGCGGGACCTCTTTCTCGGCCTCGATCGTTTCGACGATCTCGTGGCCAATCTCGGTATTTCCCGCAATCTTCTGACCCGGCGCCTGACGCTGCTGGTCGACAATGGCATCGTTGAACGCCGGGCCTATACGCGCCGCCCTCTGCGCCATGCCTATGGTCTGTCGCCGGCCGGGGCCGATCTCGTGCCGGCGATTCTCGCCCTGACCGCCTGGGGCGAGCGCTGGGCAAGACCGGCCGAAGGCAGCCCGATGATCTTCATCCACGAGACCTGCGGCCAGCCCTTCGAGGCGAAAGTCTGCTGTTCCGCCTGTGGCGGCCGGATAGAAGCCGGTGCGGTCAGGGTCTTGCCCGGCCCGGGCGGGGCGGCTAAACCGGGCACCATGGTGCTGGCGCGCCGGCTCCATGAGCGGGCGGAAGCCGACAACGACAAGAAAATCAAAGGGGAGGGGACAGCATGAGGGGTCTTGGCCCGACATCGCAGCGTTTCTACAGCCAGGGTCTGCGCCTGCATTATGTCGACTGGGGCAACCCGGACGCGCCGCCCCTGCTGCTCGTCCATGGCGGCAACGACCATTGCCGCAGCTGGGACTGGGTGGCCCAGCGCCTGTGCGACCGCTACCATGTGATGGCGCTCGATCTGCGCGGCCATGGCGACAGCGACCATGCCCCGGGCAGCCATTATCCGACCCATGGTTTCGTGCTCGATCTCGCCCAGCTGATCGAACAGCGCCGGCTGGCGCCCGTGAATATTCTCGCCCACAGCTGGGGCGGCGCCGTGTCGCTGCTCTATGCCGGCATCTATCCCGAGAATGTCGGCCGGCTGATGGTGATCGAAGGCTGGGGGCCGTCGCCCGAGGTCCTGAAGAAGCACGGCGACCTCGCCCCGCACGAGCGCCTGCGCCAATGGGTCGAGGGGACGCGGGCCGTCGCCCACAAGCGGCCGCCGCGCTATGCCTCGATCGAGGACTGCATCGCCCGCATGAAGGCGGCCAACGGCCGGCTCAGCGACGAACAGGCGCGGCACCTGACCCTGCACGCCGCCTTCCAGAACGAGGATGGCACCTGGTCGTGGAAATATGATCCCTATGTCCGGGTGATCAGCCCGGCGTGGACACCGCCGGCCGAGATCATGTCGACCTGGTCGCGCATCGACTGCCCGGTCCTTCTGGTGCGCGGCACTGAAAGCTGGGCCAGCGATCCGCTGGCCGACGGCAAGGCCGCCTGTTTCCGGGATGTCCGGGTCGAGACGCTCGAGAATGCCGGGCACTGGGTGCATCACGATCGGCTGGACGATGTCGTCGACCTGGCGGGCGATTTCTTTTCACACTTAATTTAAGTGATCAATCTAATATTATCGCCCGCCATGTGTTTTATGCTTGAAACCGGCGCCGGGGCGCCTAGATTAACGTCGTCGACCCATGGTGGCGGCCGGGTGGTCCCCGTTACGGACCCGCGGAATTTGACGGGAGCAGCTTGCGCCGCGTTATCCCAGCTAAAGCGCCACGGCGAGCGTCGTGGTTCCCCCAGACAGAGGAGCGGACCCGTGAATACAATCGAAACAAACGCTGAACCGAGAACCTGGCGCGTCATTGCCGGCTGTTACTGCCGAATGTGTACCGCCTGACAAATAATTCCGAACAGGAATCCCAATTTTGTCACGATCTCGCGATATGGAAGACGCGGGACGCCAGGAGAATACAATGTCTATTACTTTCGAACCCGAGTATGGCTCGGTCGAGGCCGTCACCATCGAAATCGACGAGATCACGGCGGGCCTTGCCCTGCGCGAGCGCACGGGCTTTCGCTTCATCGCCTCGGACCCCCGCTTCCGCCTGCTGGACGGCAGCCGTTTCCGTCGCCTGAACCAGATCGAGGCCGCGGCCCGCCGGATGGTTCTCGCCCATTCGGCGGCGGAACGCCGCCGCGCCGCCTGAGGCGAACGCGACGCGCGCATCGGATGACTTCATCCCCCGTCCGGTGCGTGTCGGGCGGCGGCCCTGCCGCCGCCCACGCCATCCTCGATGAAGTCGCCAGGCCTCAGTTGCAGGCCTTGGTATCCCCCGGCAAATTCTCGATATTGCCCTTGGCCATGAAGCGCGTGCTGATCGGCGCGGCATCGGCCGCGGCATTCACGTCGCGGAATGCCGGCTGGGTTGCCGTTCCGGAAACCGCGTAGCATTTGGTCGTCTCGTCCTTGGCGCTAAAGCCGAGGCAGAGCTGACCATCCTTGGCCGACCAGCTGCCCGCGCGCGTGCAGTCGCCGTCCTTGCGGGTCAGCTTGCCATCGGTGCCGTAGTAGTCGACCGTGACCTTGCTGTCACCCTCGGTGATATAGAGCGTCTTGTCGGCCAGCAGCGCGGTCAGATCCGTCGCGGCACCCAGCTGCGGAACCACGGATGCCGGCGCGCCGCCGATCGGAACCATGTTCAGCACGATCGGTGTATCGTATTTATTGTCCGCGCCAACGGCGGAATCGACGATCGAGGACACGCCGAGGGTCAGGACGACGTCGAGGGCGATATTGGCCGCGATGGCCGCCGACGTGCCGGAGTGGCTGAGCGCCACCGCCTGCTGATAGCCGGGTTTGTCACAACGGATGGTGATGTTGTACTTGGTCTTGCTGACCGAGAGACTGGCCGGCGTCGAGGGCAGCGTGCCGATCACCGCGCCCTCACGCTCGAAGACGCAGGAAGCGCCCGGCGGCGTCGTGTTCACGGCGATATCCTGGGACGTTCCCTCAACGATAGCCGCACAGCCCCCAACCGCCAGCGTCAATGCCGCCGCGGCCACAACTTTCGCAATGTGCATTCTTCAACCCTCGCAACCCAAACCCATGCGGCATGGAGAATTGCGAGGCGCGCTCGGAAAATACAGCGAAAAATATTAAAATGGGAACTTTTAATACCGGAGGGTGAAGCGGTGCCACACCGCTTCACCCTGTTCGATCAGAGGATGAACTTCGACAAGTCCGTGTTGGCGGCCAGCATCCCGACATTGGCGGCGACATAGGGGGCGTCGACGATCACGGTCTGACCGCTGCGGTCCGAAGCGGTGAAGCTGATCTCGTCCAGCACCCGCTCCAGGATCGTGTGCAGGCGCCGGGCACCGATGTTCTCGACCGTCGCATTCACCTCGGCCGCCACCTTGGCGATCTCGGCGATGCCATCGGGCGTGAAGTCGAGGGTGACGCCTTCCGTCTGCATCAGGGCGACATACTGGCGGATCAGGCTCGATTCCGGCTCGGTCAGGATGCGCTCGAAATCCTCGCGCGAAAGGGCTTTCAGCTCGACCCGGATCGGCAAGCGGCCCTGCAATTCGGGCAGCAGGTCCGAAGGCTTGGCGATATGGAAGGCGCCGGAGGCGATGAACAGGATATGGTCGGTCTTCACCGCGCCATGCTTGGTCGCGACCGTCGTGCCTTCGATCAGCGGCAGCAGGTCGCGCTGCACACCCTCGCGCGAGACATCGGCGCCGCTGCGCTCGGAGCGGGCGCAGATCTTGTCGATCTCGTCGAGGAAGACGATGCCGGCGTTTTCCGTCACCTTGATCGCTTCCGAGGTCACGCTTTCCTGGTCCAGCAGCTTGTCCGATTCCTCGGCCAGCAGCAGGTTGTGGCTGTCCTTGACCGTGGTGCGCTTCGGCTTGGTGCGCTGGCCGAAGGCCTTGCCCAGCATGTCGCCGAGATTGACCATGCCGACGCCGCCCGGCATCCCCGGGATTTCCATACCGCCGAGCGGACTGGCGGTTTCGGCGACCTGAAGCTCGATCTCCTTGTCGTCGAGTTCGCCGCTGCGCAGTTTCGCGCGGAATTTCTCCCGCGTGTCCTTCGAGGCGGTCTCGCCGACGAGGGCGTCGAGCACGCGATTCTCGGCGTTCAGCTCGGCCCGGGCGCGGACGTCGCGGCGGCGCTTCTCGCGGGTCTGGGAAATGGCGACCTCGAGAAGGTCGCGCACGATCTGCTCGACATCCCGGCCGACATAGCCGACCTCGGTGAATTTGGTCGCCTCGACCTTCAGGAAGGGCGCATTGGCGAGCTTGGCCAGGCGGCGGGAAATCTCGGTCTTGCCGACGCCGGTCGGCCCGATCATCAGGATGTTCTTGGGCTGGACCTCGTCGCGCAGATCCTCGGACAGTTGCTGGCGGCGCCAGCGGTTGCGCAGCGCGATGGCGACGGCGCGCTTGGCCTCGTGCTGGCCGACGATGTGGCGGTCGAGTTCGGAAACGATTTCGCGGGGAGAGAATTCACTCATGATTCGATGACTTCGACGGTGAGATTGCGATTGGTGTAGACGCAGATGTCGGCCGCGATGCCCAGCGCCTTGCGGGCGATCACCTCGGGGTCGGCTTCGTAGTCGATCAGGGCGCGCGCGGCCGAGAGGGCGAAATTCCCGCCCGAGCCGATGGCGGCGATGCCGCCTTCCGGCTCCAGCACGTCGCCGGTGCCGGTCAGCACCAGGATCGTCGTGGCGTCGGCGACGATCAGCATGGCTTCCAGCTGGCGCAGGTATTTGTCGGTGCGCCAGTCCTTGGCCAGTTCGACGCAGGCGCGGGTCAGCTGGTCGGGAAAACGCTCCAGCTTGGTTTCGAGGCGCTCGAACAGGGTGAAGGCATCGGCGGTGGCGCCGGCGAAACCGGCCATGACCTTGCCATTGCCGATGCGCCGCACCTTGCGGGCATTGCCCTTGATCACGGTCGGCCCCAGGCTGACCTGGCCGTCACCGGCGATCACCACCTTGTTGCCCTTGCGCACGCCAAGGATGGTCGTGCCGTGCCAGACGGGGATATTGTCGCTCAAGGGTTCATGTCCTCGGGATGCTGAATTCAGGGCTCTTATGTAGCGATCGCGGACGAGACCACAAGCACCGGCGTTTGTGCACCCGCGCACATCTGGCACACTGCAGCCATGCTGACCGAAATCACCCCCGGGGCCGATGGCCCCTTCTTCGACATCGCCTATGCGACGGCGAACAACATCACGGGCACGCCGATCTATGGTCGCGGTGCCTGTTTCCTGCACCCCAGGGCGGCGGAAGCCTTTCACCGGGCGCGGGCGGCGGCGCGGGCGATCGGCCTCGATCTTCTCGTCTTCGACGCCTTCCGCCCGACCGAGGCGCAGTGGAAACTGTGGCAGGCCCTGCCGGACCCGACCTTCATCGCCGATCCCCGTCTCGGCTCCACCCACGGTCGGGGCGTCGCCGTCGATCTCACCCTGTGCTCGCCCGAGGGTGTCGCCCTCGACATGGGCACCGGATTCGACGAAATGACCGTGCTGTCCTATCACGCGGCGGCGGTGGCGCCCGAAGCCCGCCGCAATCGCCTTCTGTTGCTGGGCGTGATGGCCGAGGCGGGATTCGTGCACAATGAATTCGAATGGTGGCATTACAATCTGCCGGACCCGGACCAATATCCCTTGCTGACCGATGCCGCCGCCGGCACCCATATGATGCCGTGACGACGAGAAAACGCCGAGGAGACGCGCATGAATTCCCCTTCGACCGCGCTGGCGGCCGTCCTCGCGGCCGTGCTGCTCGCGGCGCTCGGAGCGCCGGTCCTGGCCGAGGACACGCCGCCGCGCGACATCATCTCGGGGGCGGATTTCCGGGCGGTTTGCGGCGCGGCGGGTCAGGCGCTGTCCAGTCCCCCGGGGGAAGGCAGCCGGCCGGCGGCGCGCCGCTGCAAGGATTACCTGAAGAATTTCTTCCAGATCGAATCGGTGCGGCCGGTCGTCCCCAACGATCAGGTCATGTGCATCAACGGCAGTCTGAAATGGCAGGACATCGCCGACCAGGTGCTGGACTGGGGCAAGGGTCGCGGCGAATTCGACGACAAGCCGGCGGATGATCTGGTGCGGGCCGCGATGCGCGCCCGCCATCCCTGCCCGCAAGGCAATTGAAGCCATGCCCGCCGCCCCTGCCCTTCCGGATCCGGCGCAGGCGGGCACGCTGGTCGATCGGGCGATCAGCGACTATGTCGCGGCCTGCCATGGCCGGGTAATCACCTTCGTCGACCGTCATTTCTCCTTTCGCGGCAGTCTTGCCCTGCATCGGCGGGCCGTCGGCTGGGATCTGGCGCGGGCGCCGGCCAATCTCCTGCTGTCGGTGCCACAGCTGGGCCTGCGCCTCGCCGGCGGGGGGCTTTCCCGCGTCGGGGCCCACAGGACCGGGGCGCGGATCGGCGCCGTCGATCTCCTCTACCGGACCGATGTCGCCCGAGGCCTCGGCCTCGCCATCGAGCAGGAACTGCTTCAGCTCGGCGAGGCGGCGGGAGTCGATGGCGTCGCCGCCAGTCTCGCGGCCGATCCCCTGGTGGTTTCCGCCCTCGGCATTCTCGAGGCGGCGCAGGCCCGCCGGCTGGATGATGCCGCCTTCCGCGCCCGCCTCGACGAAGCCATCGCCCGCTATGCCGCGACCCGGGTCGCCGCGGCCGAAATCGCCACGGCCCTGACCAGCCTCGGCATCGGCGCCATCGCCTTCAAGCAGCTGACGCCGGGGCTCCTGTCGCTGGGGCCGGTGCTGGCCGGGGCCATCGCGCAGCAGGCGGCGATCGGCGCCTTTCCCCTGGGCGCGACCCTCGGCGGGATCTGGAACGGCTTCTTTCCGGCGACGGCGGGGCCGGCCCTGGTGGCCGGCGTGACCGGCAGCCTCTTCGTCGGCGCCGCCGCCCTGTCGGCCTTCGCCGGGGTGATCACCGATCCGGCGCAGCGCGCCCTCGGCCTTCATCAGCGCCGCCTGCGCAAGCTGATCGACGGCGTCGATCATGCCCTGCGCACGGGCGAGGGGTTGAGCTTCAACCCGCGCGACCATTACGTGGCCCGGGCGACCGACCTGATCGACCTGGCCCGCCTCGCCCAGCAATTGATGGTGGGCGGCGGCTGAGGCCGCCCACCGCGCCTCATCTCACGGCAAGGTCAGGGTGACCGGCGCCGGCTTGCCGGCCTCGACCGTCACTTCCGCTTCCGCGACCGCATCGCCCATCTTCAGCTCGACCACATAGGTGCCCGCGGGCACGATCCAGATGGGCGCCGCGTCATAGGCGTAGGACACCTGTTCCCGCTCGACCCCGGTGATGGCGGCGATGGTGCGGTAGATCTTCCAGCTGTAGTCGCCCTCGGGCTTGGCCCCCAGGGTGGCTTTGGCCACGATGGCGCCCGCGTTCAGGTTCAGTTCGGGCGCCAGGGCGGCCCCGGCCTTCACCTCGATCTCGGCCGAGGCCTCGGCGATGCCGGTCGTCACCTTCACGAAATACTGGCCGGCGGGCAGCTTGAAGCTGGGCGTCAGGTCATAGCTATAGGCGACCATCTCGCCCCGGTTGCCGGCCAGATCGGTCGCCGCCGGGAAGATCTGCCAGGACAGATCCTTGGTCGGCTTGGGCGCGCCCGGCGCGAAGATCGCCACCGGCTTCAGCAGGCCGACGCCGAGCACGAGGCTGAGCTTCGTGGTCTCGCCCGGCGTCACCGTCACCGTGCTCTCGCCCGTCGCCTCGCCGATGGTCGCGGTGATCCGGTAGGTGCCGGCGGTCAGATGGAAGACCGGGTTGCCCTTGTAGGAATAGGTCAGGGAATCGCCGCTGTTCTCGGCGAAGACCTTCCAGCTCACGCCGTCCGTCGCCGGGGCCTCGCCCGCGCTGGGGCGGACCTCGGCCTCGACCGTGCCGCTGCCCAGGGTGATCACGACCCGGGGCTTTTCGCCGGGTTTCACATCGAAGGTGGCCTCGCCCTTCGCATCGCCATAGCGCGCGGTCAGGCGGTAACTGCCGGCTGGGACGGTGAAATCGGGTTCGGGCTTGAAGCTGTAGCCGACTTCCCTGTCGGTCATGTCGTGGATTTTCCAGGCGACTTCGGTCGCGATCAGGGGCCCGGTCTCGCTTTCGCGGATCGCGGGCAGGACAACGGCGGCGCCAAGGTCAAGCACGATCTCCTGTTTCTCGCCGGTGATCTTCACCGGCTGCTGCACCGAGGCGGCCCCAAGGCTGGCGACGACGATGTAATCCCCCGGCGGGATGGGGTCGCCGGGCGTCCAGTGGGCGCTGTAGTGGCTGGCCACGGGCTGACCCAGATCCTCCTGACCGGGGACATCCAGATAGACACCCCACCTCAGGTCCTTGTCTTCGACCGGCGCGCCCGGGGCATAGACGGCGCTGAAGCTGGTCCTGCCTTTGGCGGGGGCCGGGGCCGGGGCTGGCGGTGTCGGCGTCGGGGCGGCGGTCGCGGCCGCGACGGCGGTCAGCGCGTTCTGCAGGCTGGCCGCGTCGTCGGCGAGGACGAAGGTGCCGCCCGTGTTGTCGGCGATGCATTTCAGCTGGGCTTTCGCCGCCTCGTCGCGGATGTCGAAACCGATGACATGGGCGGTGAAGCCGACGCCCCTGGCCTCGAGTTCGGACGCGATGGCGCAGGGGTCGAGGTCGCAGGTCTCCTCGCCGTCCGAGACGAGGATCACGGTCGCCGCGTTCTCGGTATATTTCAGGGCTTCGGCGGCCCGGCGCACGGCCGCGGTCAGCGGCGTCTTGCCCTTGGGCGAGATTTTCGCGATCGCCGCCTTCAGTTTCGCCGGATCGACTGGGCCAACCGGCATGACATCCTCGATATCGTCGCAGGATCCCTTGGTGCGATGGCCATAGACCGTCAGCCCGAGGTCGATCGCCGGGTCCCAGCCGGTGACCAGCCTGTCCACGGCGGCGCGGGCGATATCCCATTTCGCCTTGCCGTCGATCTGGCCCCACATGCTGCCCGAGGCATCGAGGACGAGAATGGCCCTGGCCCGATCATCGGCCCGGGCGAGCGTCGCCGAAAACCCCGCCAGCAGCAGCGCGGCGGCCAGGCCGAGACGCCCGAGGATTCCTGTCCGTTTCATGTCCACTCCCCATCGTGCTTTGTCCCGCAGGCTGCCACGAGCACAACGGCCGCGACAAGCGGCACGACCCACGGCTACACTTCCCCCGAACCACCCGCCATGACGGTGGTCACAAAAAAACAAGGGGAGGGGACATGTCGGTGCGTTCCGAGTCCGTCGCGCGTACAGCCGCGGCCATTTCGAAAAATCAGGAAACAGCGGGGGCCGAGGCGGCCGCCTATCCGTCGCCGGTCTATGCCTGGTACGTCGTCGGCGTGCTGATGCTGGCCTATACGGTGTCCTTCATCGATCGCCAGATCCTGAATCTGCTGGTCGGCCCGATCAAACGCGACCTTGGCATCAACGATACCGAAATGAGCCTGCTCGCGGGCCTCGCCTTCGCCCTGTTCTATACGTTTCTCGGCCTGCCGATCGGCCGCATGGTCGACCGGCGCAGCCGGCGCGGCATCATCATCGTCGGCATCGTGGTGTGGAGCCTGTTCACCGCCGCCTGCGGGTTCGCGGGCAAATTCTGGCACCTGTTCCTGACAAGGATCGGCGTCGGCGTGGGCGAGGCGGCGCTGTCGCCCGCCGCCTATTCGCTGGTCGCCGACTATTTCCCGCCCCATCGCATGGGCACGGCGATGGGTGTCTACAACATGGGCATCTTCGTCGGCTCAGGGCTGGCCTATATCTTCGGCGGGCTGGTCATCGGCCTCGTCTCGGGGGCGGAGCACATGGTGCTGCCCATCGTCGGCGAGGTTTTCGCCTGGCAGGTGGTGTTCTTCGTCGTCGGCCTGCCCGGCCTTCTCATTGCCTTGCTCATGTTCACCGTGCGCGAGCCGATCCGCCAGGGCATCAAGGCGGTGCGCCAGGCCGATGGCAGCATGGGCGTCAAGCCCGTGCCGGTGCGCGAGGTGGTGCGCTATATCGGCGGCAACGCCAAGGCCGTGCTGTGCCACAATGTCGGCTTCGCGCTGCTCTCCCTCGTCGGCTATGGCGTCGCGACCTGGTTGCCCAGCTTCTTCATCCGCGCCCATGGCTGGACCCCGTCCGAGATCGGCTTCGCCTTCGGCATCGTCCAGCTGACGGCGGGTGTCGTCGGCGTGATCTTCGGCGGCTGGCTGGGCGACGTGCTGAAGCAGAAGGGCATCGCCGATGGCCGGCTGCGGGTCGGCATGGTCGCCGCCCTGCTGGGCGTGCCCTTCGCCATCGGCATGCCCTTCGTCGCTGACGGCAACATGGTGCTGGCGCTGTCCATCGCCACCACCTTTTTCTACACGATGTGTTTCGGCGCGGCCCCGGCGGCCATCGCCGAGATCATGCCGAACCAGATGCGGGGCCAGGCCTCGGCGGTCTATCTCTTCATCGTCAATCTGATCGGCCTCGGCCTCGGGCCGACGGTGGTCGCGCTCGTCACCGATTTCGTCTTCCACGACGAGAACATGGTCGGCTATTCGATGGCGCTGGTCGCCGGCATCGCCCTGCCGCTCGCCGCCCTCGTGCTGTGGATCGGCTGCGCGCCCTATCGCCGGGCGCTGGAGCGGGTGAAGGCCTATACGGCCTGAGCATGTGGGGCGGCGGTGCCGCCCCATCGCTTCAGCCCAGCAGACCGGGCAGGAACAGGGTGACGGCGCCGACCGCGACGAAGATCGCCGCCGCCACCATGCGCACGACGTTCAGCGGCACCACCCGCGTTGCCGCCTCGCCCAGGAAGACGGCGGGGACATTGGCCAGCATCATGCCGAAGGTGGTGCCCAGGGTGACCAGATAGATATTTTCGAAGCGGGCGCCCAGGGCCACCGTGGCGATCTGGGTCTTGTCGCCCATCTCGACGAGGAAGAAGGCGATGGTCGTGGTCAGGAAGGCGCCGATGCGGCGCTTGTCCACCCCCACCTCGTCGTCGTCCATCTTGTCGGGGATCAGGACCCAGGCGCCCATGGCGATGAACGAAAGGCCGAGCACCCAGCGCATGACCTCGGGACCGATCCAGGTCGCGACCAGCGTGCCGAACGAGGCGGCCAGCAGATGATTGAGCACGGTCGCCGCGAAGATGCCGGCACAGATCGCCCAGGGTCGGCGGAACTTGCTGGCGAGCAGAATGGCCAGCAGCTGGGTCTTGTCGCCGATTTCGGCGATGGCGACGATGCCGGTCGAGGTGAGAAAGGCTTCCATGGAACGTCACGGGGCAGGGTCGGGCACATAACCGATGGCAAGCCGCGGCCCGACCCTGCGAAGGACGGACGCAACCTGCCAAAGGTCTCGCCAGGCGGATCCGGATCCGCTGATCGCGCCATGGCGGACGGAAACCGTCCCCCAAGTCTGTTGACGCGACCCCCGCTTCGCCGCGGGCGGCTACTCCCCAATGACCGGGCTGTCATAACAATCGACGATCACCCGCGCAAGAAGTCCTTTCGCGGCGCCCTCGGCGGGCAAGCCGCCCGCCTTTCACATCAGGTTCAGCCGGTCGTAGTAGAGATTGAGGATGGCGGCCGAGGTTTCCTCGATCGAGCGGCGGGAGACATCGATCACCGGCCAGCCGTGCTTGACGAAGAGCCGCCGCGCCTCGGTCAACTCCTTGCCGATCGCTTCCATGTCGACATAGTCGGTCGCCGCGTTCTGGCCGAGCAGCAGCAGTCGATGGCGGCGGACCTGGATCAGCCGGTCGGGCGAGGTGGTGAGGCCGACCACCAGCGGGCTCGTCACCTCGAACAGCTCGGGCGGCAGCGGACAGCCCGGCACCACGGGAATATTCGCGGTCTTGATGCCCCGATTGGCGAGATAGACCGCGGTCGGCGTCTTCGAGGTGCGCGAGACGCCGAGCAGGATGACATCCGCCTCGTAGAGGCCTTGCGGATTCTGGCCGTCGTCATGGGCGAGGGTGAAATTCATCGCCTCGATGCGGCGGAAATATTCGGCGTCGAGGGCGTGCTGGCGCCCGGGCATGGCCCGCGCCGGCATCCCGAGATAGGCGGCGAGGTTCTGGATCACCGGATCGAGCACGTTGATCGCCGGGACATGACGCGAAAGCGAGCCCTCGTCCATCACCAGCCTCAGGTCCGCGTTGACCAGCGTGTAGAGAATGATCCCGCCGGTCGAGACCGCCATGTCGAGCGCGCGCTCGATCTGCGCCCTGGTCCTGACCATGAAGCTGACATGCAGCAGCGCCGCGACATCGGGGAACTGCGACATCGCCGCCTTGGCCACCGAGGACAGGGTTTCGCCGGTCGCGTCCGAGATCAGATAGAGGTGCAGGCGCTTGGTCGCCTTGTCTGTGGATTGCGTGGATAAGGGGGATGAATCGCCCTCTTCCGGCCAGCTCTCGACATTCACGGTTTCTACGGGTTCATCGCTCAACCGAATACTCCCTGGTGGACGGTTTTATGCCGGGCTGTGGACAGGAGCCGAAGAGCCGCGGCGCCGCAATCCCGGCTTGTCACTTATCCACGGGATTCACAGAACAAAAAGCCCTGCCCTCCCTCGACACCCACCGATTTAGCCACTACTGAAGAACCCGAAACATGGCTGTCGGGCGGCATGGGGACAAAACAGGGTGAACCTGGGGAACCCCGTGATCCACAGGCATCCACTAACAACTACAATCCTTTTTATATAAAGGTATTGAAAGTGGCAGAGCCCCTGTTGGTAACGGAAAAGCGCTTCCTGAAGGCCCTGAAGGGCGAGGTCGTGGATCGGCCGCCCTTCTGGTTCATGCGCCAGGCCGGCCGCTTCCTGCCCGAATATCGCGCCGTGCGGGCGACGACGAAGGATTTCGTGTCCTTCTGCCTCGACAGTGAGAAGGCCTGCGCCGTCACCCTGCAGCCGATCGAGCGGTTCGGCATGGATGCGGCCATCCTGTTTTCCGACATCCTGATCGTGCCCCATGGCCTTGGCCAGGGCGTGCGTTTCGTCGAGGGCGAAGGACCGCGCCTCGATCCTGTCACCGACGCGGCCGGCCTCGCCAGCCTGTCCATGGATGGCTTCGGGGAGCGGGTTGGCGCGGTCTATGAAACCGTCCGGCTGCTGGCGAAGCGCCTGCCGACCGATGTCGCCCTGATCGGTTTCGCCGGGGCGCCCTGGACCGTCGCGACCTATATGGTGGCCGGCGAAGGCACTTCGGACCAGAAGCCGGCCAGGCTCTGGGCTTACCGCGATCCTGAGGGCTTCGGCCGGCTGATCGACCTCGTCACCGAGGCGACGATCGAATATCTGGCGGCGCAGGTCGAGGCTGGCGCCGAGGCGCTGCAGATTTTCGACACCTGGGCCGGCTCCCTGCCCGAGGATGAGATGGCGCGCTGGGTCTTTGGCCCCATAGCGCGCATCAGGGCGGCGCTGAAGGCCCGTTTCCCCCAGGTGCCGGTGATCGGCTTCGCCAAGGGAATCGGTGCCATGCTGCCGCGCTTTGCCCCGGCTACGGGGGTTGATGCCGTGGGCATCGATGCCGGCACCCCGCTCGACTTCGTGCGCGACCAGGTCCAACCGGGCGCGGTCGTGCAGGGCAATCTCGATCCCCTGCTGCTGGTCGCGGGCGGCGAGGCCCTGCGCCGGCGGACCGAGATCATCCTGCGCACCCTCGGGCCCCAGCGTTTCGTCTTCAACCTCGGCCATGGCATCGTGCCCGAGACCCCGCCGGCCCATGTCGGCGAGGTCGCGAAGATCATTCGGGACTGGCGGCCATGACCCGTCGGCTGGCGGTGGTCCTGTTCAATCTGGGCGGGCCGGATCGGCCCTCCGCCGTTCGGCCGTTTCTGTTCAACCTGTTTTCCGATCCCGCCATCATCCGCCTGCCCCAGCCCTTGCGCTGGCTGGTGGCGCGGCTGATCTCGGGCCGGCGCGAGAAGACGGCGCGGGAGATTTATGGCCGGCTTGGCGGTCGCTCGCCCATCCTGCCCCTGACCGAGAACCAGGCCGAGGCCCTGACCGAGGCGATCGCGGGGCTGTCCCTCGATGTCGAGGCGCGCTGCTTCATCGCGATGCGCTACTGGCATCCGCGGGCGGCGGAAACAGCGAAAGCCGTCGCCGCATTCGCCCCGGACGATATCGTTCTTCTGCCGCTCTATCCCCAGTTCTCGACCACGACGACCGCCTCGTCGCTCGCCGAATGGCGGCGGGCGGCGGCGAAAGCGGGCGTAAGCGCCAGGACCGCCAGCATCTGCTGCTATCCGGTCGAACAGGGCTGGGTGCAGGCCCAGAGCCTGCTGATCGGCAAGGCGCTGGAAGCGATGGGCGATACCCCCTGCCGCCTGCTGTTCTCGGCCCATGGCCTGCCGAAGAAAGTCGTCGAAGCCGGCGATCCCTATCAGGATCAGGTGGAAATGACGGCGAAGGCCGTGGCCGCCGCCCTCGGCCGGCCCGGTCTCGACTGGGTGGTATCCTACCAGAGCCGGGTCGGCCCGCTGGAGTGGATCGCGCCCTATACCGATGACGAGATCAGGCGCGCGGGCAAGGACGGGCTTGGTCTCATCGTCGTGCCCATCGCCTTTGTTTCCGAACATTCCGAGACCCTGGTCGAGCTCGACATCGAGTACCGCGAGCTGGCCGACCATGCGGGCGTGCCGCATTACATGAGGGTGCCCGCCGTCGGCTGCGAACCGGCCTTCATCGCGGGTCTCGCCCGGCTGGTCGCGACCGCCTGGGGCCACGGCGGGACGGCACCGGACGGCGGTGTCAGGATCTGTAACGCCAGCCGTTCTGGCTGCATCTGTACCAAGTGAGAGAATAAGACATGCAGTTCCTGGCCGAGCATTACAACATCCTGAAGACGCTGCACATCATCGCCTTCACCACCTGGATGGCGGGCATGTTCTACCTGCCCCGTCTCTTCGTCTATCACACCGACAAGGCGGTGGGATCCGATGCGTCCGAGACCTTCAAGGTCATGGAACGCCGCCTGCTGAAGGCGATCATAAACCCGTCGATGATCGTGACCTGGATCCTCGGCCTGTCGCTGATGGCTGCGACCCAGGCGTGGAGCGCGGGCGGCTGGTTCCATGCCAAGCTGCTGCTCGTGATCCTGATGTCCGGGGTTCACGGGATGCTGGTTGGCCAGGTGCGCCGCTTCGGCCGGGACGAGCGGCCGCACACGGCACGTTTCTACCGGATCCTGAACGAAGTGCCGACGGTGCTGTTCCTGATCATCGTGCCGCTCGTGGTGCTCAAGCCGTTCTGAGGAGCCGCGCAACTTCCGTTTGACAGTGCGTGCCATGCGGCGCATGGTGCGGCTGTCCGGGCAGGCCGAGTTGCCCGTACCCTGGCCGCTCAGGCCTCGATTCCGGCCCCGCCCGACCGCAGGATGTCGCGAGGGCAGACCGGGGTGCTCTTCGGACCTATCCTCTCCCTTCGGCACTGGTTACGGCATCCGGCCTTCTGGCCCGTCAGTTGGACATTGTCCTGGCGCTGTCGTCCATCCGATATCCCCACACCCGCTGCTTTGCGTTGGTCGAGCCCATGAATCTTCAGGAACTCAAGGAAAAATCCCCGACCGAACTTCTCGCCTATGCCGAGGAGCTCGAGGTCGAGAACGCTTCAACCCTGCGCAAGCAGGACATGATGTTCGCGATCCTCAAGCAGCTGGCGGACCGGGATCTGGAAATCACCGGGGGCGGCGTCCTCGAAATTCTGCAGGATGGCTTCGGCTTCCTGCGCTCGCCGGAAGCGAACTACCTGCCGGGCCCCGACGACATCTATGTCAGCCCCAGCCAGATCCGCCGTTTCGGCCTGCGCACCGGCGACACGGTCGACGGCCAGATCCGCGCCCCCAAGGATGGCGAGCGCTATTTCGCCCTTCTCAAGGTCAACACCATCAATTTCGAGGACCCGGAGGCGATCCGCCACAAGGTCCATTTCGACAATCTGACTCCGCTTTACCCTGACGAGCGCCTGAACCTCGAGCGGGGTGACCCCACGGTCAAGGATCGCTCGGCCCGGGTGATCGACCTGATCTCGCCCCTCGGCAAAGGCCAGCGCGCCCTCATCGTGGCGCCGCCCCGCACCGGCAAGACCGTTCTCCTGCAGAACGTCGCCCATGCCATCACCGCCAATCACCCGGAAGTCTATCTGATCGTTCTCCTGATCGATGAACGGCCGGAAGAAGTGACCGACATGAGCCGGTCGGTGAAGGGCGAAGTTATTTCCTCGACCTTCGACGAGCCGGCGGTGCGTCACGTCCAGGTCGCCGAAATGGTGATCGAGAAGGCCAAGCGCCTGGTCGAACACAAGCGCGACGTGGTGATCCTGCTCGATTCGATCACCCGCCTTGCCCGCGCCTACAACACCGTCGTGCCCTCGTCGGGCAAGGTGCTGACCGGCGGCGTGGACGCCAATGCCCTGCAGCGCCCCAAGCGCTTCTTCGGCGCCGCCCGTAATATCGAGGAAGGCGGCTCGCTGACTATCATCGCCACCGCGCTGATCGATACCGGCAGCCGCATGGACGAAGTGATCTTCGAAGAGTTCAAGGGCACCGGTAACTCGGAAATCATCCTCGACCGCAAGATCGCCGACAAGCGCACCTTCCCCGCGATCGACATCACCAAGTCCGGCACCCGCAAGGAAGAGCTGCTGGTCGACAAGGGCACCCTGTCCAAAATGTGGGTCCTGCGCCGCATCCTGATGCCGATGGGCCCGGTCGATGCCATCGAGTTCCTGCTCGACAAGCTGAAGCACACCAAGACCAATGGCGAATTCTTCGACTCGATGAATTCGTAAGACGGCAAAAGGGCGGATCCCCAGGGACCCGCCCTTTTCATTTCATCGCCATCCGCCCATCGTCACGCCGGCGAAGGCCGGGGTCTCGATACACGAAGGCACCTTCCCGTCGCGAGATGCCGGCCTTCGCCGGCATGACGCGCGGGGGGAGATCGCGATGATGTGTCGAAGATCGTTCCGAGCGTCCATCAACCAGACGATGGGCAACATTTACCGCGTCTTGTCGTTTTCAGCCGTGGCGATGATGGCTTCCATTTCCGCCATGACGTCGTCATGCGGGATGATGGCTCGGGAGTCGGCGAGCCTTGCCGCCACCTTGGCTTTCAGCCAGCGCGTGTAGTCGCGTTCCTGTTGATCGGTCTCGAACTCGGAGACCATAGGAGAATTCTTGCTCATCGCTGTCTTCCGTCGTCCGGAAGTTCAATTATGGGACGACGGGGCACGGTTCACAAGGGATGACGGGATCAGTCCTCGACCCGGCTGAGCTTGCTGCAGATCTGGTCGAGTTCGTCGAGGGTCTTGTAGCGGATGGTCAGGCTGCCGCCGGCGTCGCCCTTGTGGGCGATCAAGACCGGGAGGCCGATGGCGGCGGCGAGATTGCCTTCCAGTTCCATCGTGTCCATGTCCTTGGCCGGGGCGCCGCCCCCTGCCCCGCCCGTTCCGGTGGCGGGGGATTTCGACTTCTTGGCCAGGTCTTCGATCTGACGGACGGAGAGACCCTCGTCCACCGCCTTCTTGGCCAGGGCGGCGGCATCGGGCAGGCCGATCAGGGCGCGGGCGTGGCCGGCCGACAGCGAGCCCTGCTCGACCAAGGTCTTCACCGGCGCCGGCAGGGCCAGCAGGCGGAGGGTATTGGCGATATGGCTGCGTGACTTGCCGATGATCCGGGCGATCACGTCCTGGGTATGGCCGAAATCCTCGATCAGGCGCTGATAGCCGGCGGCCTCTTCGATCGGGGTCAGGTCGGCGCGCTGGATATTCTCGACCAGGGCGACTTCCATCACCTCCTGATCGGTGAATTCCTTGATGACGACCGGCACCTGATGCAGCTGCGCGCTCTGGGCCGCGCGCCAGCGGCGCTCGCCGGCGATGATCTCGTAACGATCTCCCGCGATCTTGCGCACCAGAATGGGCTGCAGGATGCCATGGGTCTTGATCGAGGCGACGAGATCGTCCAGCGCCTCGGCGGTGAAGCGCTTGCGCGGCTGACCCGGGTTGGGCTGGATCTGCTCGATCGGCAATTCGCGGAGGGCACGCGGCTTCTCCCCCGGCGTTGCCGGCGTCGCGGCATTCACCGCTTCCCGTACCTCGCCCATGAGGGCGGAAAGCCCCCGCCCCAAACCCTTCTTGCGGGTTTCCTCAGCCATCGACACTCGATCCTTCAGACAGATTTTCAGGCCGCGCGCGGCTCTTCCCGGCGCAGCAATTCGCTGGCCAGACGGATATAGGCCTGGCTGCCGGCGCAGCGATGATCATAGACGAGCGCCGGCTGGCCATGGCTGGGCGCCTCGGAGATACGGACATTGCGGGGAATGACCGTGTTGTAGACCTTGCTGCCGAGGAAGCTGCGGACATCGGCCGCGACCTGATCCGACAGGTTGTTGCGGTTGTCGTACATGGTCAGCACGACACCCTGGATCTGGAGGCCCGGGTTCAGGCTGCCGCGCACCTGTTCGATCGTGCGCAGCAACAGGCTGAGCCCTTCGAGGGCGAAGAATTCGCACTGCAGGGGCACCAGCACCGAATCGGCCGCGACCATGGCATTGAGGGTCAGCAGGTTCAGCGACGGCGGGCAGTCGATCAGCACGTAATCGAAGACCCGGGCGATTTCCGGTGCCGCCAGGGCATCCTTCAGCCGGTGGGCGCGGCGGTCCTGATCGACGAGTTCCAGCTCAGCGCCCGACAGATCGACGGTCGAGGGTACGAGCGAGAGATTGGGAATGGCGGTTTCCACCAGCGCCTCGGCCAGGGTCGCCTCCCCCATCAGGGCGTCATAGGAGGTGATCTCGCGGGAGGCGCGGTCGACGCCGACGCCGGTAGAGGCATTGCCCTGCGGATCAAGATCGAGGATCAGCACCTTGCGGCCGACGGCGGCCAGGGCGGTGCCCAGGTTGATCGCGGTGGTGGTCTTGCCGACGCCGCCTTTCTGGTTGGCTACGGCGATGATACGCACATCCGATGGCCTGACGTCAGTCATGATCGATCACCCGTATCCGGAAAATGGTGGCGGCAGGATCGGTCAGACTCCGGACCCGCTCGACCTCCAGTGTGGAACCTTGTTCGGCCTGGGTCAATTCGGCCTCGGCCTCCTTGCCCTTGGGGATTATGTGAATCGTGTGGGCAGATCGATGCGAGGCCGCCCAATCCAGCAGTTTGGCCAGGGGCGCCAGGGCGCGGGCGGTGATCACATCGGCATCGAGCGGGGCCAGGGTCTCGATCCGCAAGGGATGGATCGTGACCTCTGTCCCGGTGACGCGGGCGGCCTCGCGCAGGAAGGCGCATTTCCGCTGGTCGCTCTCGACCAGGTGAACATCCCCTGCCCCCATGATGGCGAGGACGAGACCCGGGAAGCCGGCGCCGGAGCCGAGATCGACGATGCGGCGCTTGCGCCCTGCCGGGGCCTCGGGCAGCAGGGCGAAGAGCTGGGCCGAATCCAGCATGTGCCGGCGCCACAGGTCCGGCAGGGTCGCCGGCCCGACCAGATTGATCTTCGCCTGCCACTTCTCCAGAAGCTCGGCATAGGCGGCGAGGCGCTGCAATGTTTCACGTGAAACAGGGACGGCCGCGGCAAAACCCTCGGCAGTCATCGGCCGTTCAAGAGCCATGTTAAGCGACTCGCTTCCTGACATGGGCCAACAAGGCCGTGAGGGCGGCGGGGGTCACGCCGGAAATGCGGGCGGCGGCGCCGAGGGTGGGCGGCCGGGCGGCATCGAGCTTCAGGCGGATTTCCGCCGACAGGCCGCCGATGGCGGCGAAGTCGATATCGGCCGGCAGTGTCAGATTTTCGTCGCGGCGGAAGGCGCGGATATCCGCCTCCACCCGGTCGATATAACCCGCGTAAAGCGCCTCGATCTCGACCTGCTCGGCGATATCTGCCGGCATCTCGGCCAGCCAGGGCCAATGGGCCGACAGGCTGGCGAGCGAGACGCCCGGCAGGCGCAGCAGGTCGAGGATGGAGCGGCGCTGGCCATCCTGATTGACCGCGAGGCCAAGCCCCGCCGCCTCGTTGGGGGTCAGGCGGGTATCGCGGGCGAGGGTCAGCGCGGCATCGACGGCGGCCTTCTTGGCGCCGAAGGCCTCGGCCCGGGCGCTGCCGACGCAGCCCCAGGCCAGGCCCTTGTCGGTCAGGCGGCGGTCGGCATTGTCGGCCCGCAGCAGCAGGCGGTATTCGGCCCGGCTGGTGAACATGCGGTAGGGCTCGCGCGTGCCCTTGGTCACCAGGTCGTCGATCATCACGCCGATATAGGCATCGGCGCGGTCGAGCACGACCCCCTGCCCGCCCCCGGCGGCGCGGGCGGCGTTCAGCCCGGCCATCAGGCCTTGCGCCGCCGCTTCCTCGTAACCCGTGGTGCCATTGATCTGGCCGGCCAGATAAAGCCCGGGGCAGCGCCGGGTCTCCAGCTGGTGGGTCAGCTCGCGCGGGTCGACGAAATCATATTCGATGGCATAGCCGGGACGCAGCATGGTCGCCCGCTCCAGACCCGGGATGGTCTTCAGCAGGGCGGCCTGCACATCGCGCGGCAGCGAGGTGGAAATGCCGTTGGGATAGACCGTGTCGTCGTCCAGCCCTTCCGGCTCGAGGAAGATCTGGTGGCGTTCCTTCTCGGCGAAACGCACCACCTTGTCCTCGATCGAGGGGCAGTAGCGCGGGCCGACGCTTTCGATCTGGCCGGAATACATCGGCGCGCGGTGCAGGTTGGCGCGGATCAGGGCATGGCTGTCTTCGCTGGTATAGGTGATGCCGCAGGCGATCTGGGACGTTTCGATCGCCGTCGTCAGGAAGGAGAACGGCTGGGGCGGATCGTCGCCCTGCTGCATTTCGAGGCTGGCCCAGTCGATGGTGCGGCCGTCGAGCCGGGCGGGCGTCCCCGTCTTCAACCGGCCGAGGGTGAAGCCGATGCGGGCCAGCGCGGCGGACAGGCCGAGGCTGGGTGCCTCGCCCACCCGGCCGGCGGGAATCCTCTCCTCGCCGATATGAATGAGGCCGCGCAGAAAGGTGCCGGTTGTCAGCACCACGGCGGCGCAAGCGATCTCCCGCCCATCGGCCAGAACGACGCCCGCGATGCGGTCATCGCGGAGGATCAGATCCTCGGCTGGAGCGGCCAGGATGTCGAGATTGGGCTGTTCCGCCAGCAGGGCCTGGACCGCCTGTCGGTAGAGCTTGCGGTCGGCCTGGGCGCGCGGGCCGCGCACGGCCGGCCCCTTGGACTGGTTCAGCACCCGGAACTGGATGCCGCCCCGGTCGATGGCCCGGGCCATGACGCCGTCGAGGGCGTCGATCTCCCGCACCAGATGGCCCTTGGCGAGGCCGCCGATGGCGGGGTTGCAGGACATTTCGCCGATGGTCTCGATGCGATGGGTAAGCAACAGGGTGCGCGCGCCAAAGCGCGCCGCCGCTGTAGCAGCCTCGCAGCCGGCATGGCCGCCGCCGATCACGATCACGTCGTATTGGGTCATGGCCGGCACTCTATGCGCTGGCGCGATACAGTCAAACGAGGTTTTTGCGACAGGGCTTCGCGTCGGTGTTTCACGTGAAACAAAGAGGCGGGCGGAGGCTGCCCTGTTTCACGTGAAACATCATTTGCCGATGCAGAACTCGAAGAAGATGACGTCGAGCAGGTCCTCGACATCGACCGCCCCGACCACGCGGCCCAGCGCCCGGAGGGCGAGGCGCAGGTCCTCGGCGCGCAATTCCGCCGGCAGGAAGCCGGGGACCAGGGCGCGGTCGAGGCTGGCCACCGCCTCCTCCACCGCCAGCCGGTGGCGGGCGCGGGTGATGGCCGGGGCTTCCGCCGAATCGAGCCGGGCGGCCACGCGGGCGGCGATGGCGGCCAGAAGCGCGTCGATCCCCTGCCCGCTCAGGGCCGACACCGGCAGCGCATTCGCCGGCCCGGGACCGAGGTCGCATTTGTTGAGGACGAGGATGCTCTCTCGCCCCGAGTCGGCCGGGGCCTCGTCGCCAGGCACGATCACCTGCAGCCGGAGGTCGGCGCCTTCCGCCCGGGCGCGGGCGCGGCGCACCCCTTCCCGCTCGATGGGGTCGTCGGTCTCGCGCAGGCCCGCCGTGTCGATCAGCAGCACGCGATAGCCACCGAGGTCGAGGGCGACCTCGATCACATCCCGCGTCGTCCCCGGAATATCGGAAACGATGGCGACTTCCGACGCCGACAGTCGGTTCAGCAGGCTGGACTTGCCGACATTGGGGGCGCCGGTTATGGCGATCTCGAAACCGTCGCGCAGGCGCTCGCCCCGCCTTCCATCGGCAAGATGGGCGGCGATCTCGTCCCGCAAGGCTCCGGCCCCGGCCATGACCGCGCCTTCGATCGCCTCGTCCAGGCCTTCGTCGGGAAAGTCGATCAGGGCTTCCAGCCGGGCCAGCAGCACCTTCAGCCGGTCGCGCCAGCCTTCGTAGAGCCGGCCCATGGCGCCGTCCAGCTGGCGCAGGGCCTGGCGGCGCTGGGCTTCGGTCTCGGCATCGACGAGGTCGGCGATGGCCTCGGCCTGCGACAGGTCGAGCTTGCCGGCCTCGAAGGCGCGGCGGGTGAATTCGCCGGGGCCGGCCGGGCGCAGGCCAAGCCCGGTCAGCACACCGGTCAATCGGGCGATGATGGCCCGCCCGCCGTGGACATGAAGTTCGGCGACATCCTCGCCGGTGAAACTGGCCGGGGCCGGGAACCACAGCACCAGCGCCCGGTCGATCACCTCGCCATGTTCGGGATCGTGCAACGCCGCGAGCCGGGCTAGGCGGGGCTGGGGCCTTGCACCGCACAGGCGGTCGAGGGCGGCCCCGGCCAGCGGGCCGGACAGGCGCATCACGGCGACGCCGGCCCGGCCCCGGCCGGACGCCAGGGCGAAGATCGTGTCTGTCACGTCAGTCCGCGGCGGGCAATGTCTGGTCGGGCTGAAGCATCAGCCTTGTCACCCGCCCACCCTGCTTCAGGTGGACGTCGAGGATTTCGTCGATGTCCGCCGGGGTACGCGGGGCATACCAGACGCCCTCGGGATAGATCACCAGGACGGGGCCGAGCTCGCAGCGGTCGAGGCAACCGGCCTGATTGATGCGGACATTGGCAAGGCCCAGCTCGTCGGCCCGGACCTTCATGTAGTTGCGTAAAGGTACACCCCCGCGCGCCTTGCAGGAGCCACGGGGATGAACATCGGGACGCTCGTTCACGCAGGCGAAGACATGGGCTTCGTAATAGGGCGCGGGATCGCCCGGCAGGCTTCGATCGCTCACTTGGGCTCGTCCTTGGCATCGGGCTTGCGCTTGCCGCCGCCCCGGACCGAACTGGCGGCCGACCACAGGAAGTCCTGGAACTTCTCGAAGCCCTGCAGCCCGCCCTGAATGCCCATGGGCAGCCATTGCTTGAAGATGGTTTCGGGATCGATGACGTTCAGATATTGGGTCATCCGCCCTTCCAGCTCGGCCAGGATGCGCTGCTGCATCGGCTCGAGATCGGGCAGGCCGAGGACGCGACGGGCCTCCTCCGGGGTGATATCGAATTCGACGTTGATCTTCATGGCGTCCTCTTTCGCATATCGCCGCCATGGATATGGCGACGACGGGCCGGATCAGTGTAGATCAGCGCATTGCCGACGCAAGACAACCATGGAAGGTCGAGACCTTGGCCGAAGCCCGCGTGCAGACTCCGATCGGGATGTTCCACGTCACGGTGCGCGCCGACGCGATCACCGCCGCCGGCTGGTCGCCCAGCGGCGACGACGCCCCGGCCGACGACATCCTGCTGCATCTCGCCCTCGGCCAGGTGGAGGATTATTTCGCCGGCCGCCGCCGGGACTTCGACCTGCCGATCGCACCCCACGGCACGCCGTTCCAGCGCAAGGTCTGGCGCCGCATCGCCGCCATCCCCTTCGGCCAGTTCGAGACCTACGGGGCCCTCGCCCGCAGCCTCGGCGGCGTCGCCGCCCAGGCCGTGGGCCAGGCCTGCGGCCGCAACCCGGTCGGCCTGCTCGTGCCCTGCCACCGCGTCCTGGCTGCCGGCCCCCGCCTCGGCGGCTATGGCGGCTCGGAAGACGTGAAGCGCTGGCTGCTCGCCCATGAGGGCATCGTGGTGCCGTAGGTCTGTCGTTGGTGGAATGCAAGAGGTTACGGCATGGCACCCTGGCCACCGTCCGTGCGCAGGCCGCAATCCCCATGCCCCATCGACGGGATGCCATGACAAGGTCGCTTTCGGGCGCTAGCATCCCTGCGCAATTCAGGGAGGAACCGATGACGGCATCCAGCATCACCATCGCGGCGAAGGACGGCGGCAGCTTTTCGGCCTATGTGGCGCGGCCGGCGGGTGGGGCGCCCGCCCCGGCGATCGTCGTCATCCAGGAAATCTTCGGCGTCAACGCGGTCATGCGCGGCGTGACCGACTGGCTGGCGAGTGAAGGTTTCGTCGCCATCTGCCCCGACCTGTTCTGGCGGATCGAGCCGGGCATCGACATCACCGACCAGAGCAAGGCGGAATGGGACCGGGCCTTCTCGCTGTTCGGCGCTTTCGACCGCGCCAAGGGCATCGAGGATATCGAGGCGACACGGGCCATTGCCGCCAGCCTGCCGGGGACGACGGGCAAGGTCGGCGCCGTCGGTTACTGCCTCGGCGGGCACATGGCCTATCGGACGGCGGCGGAAACGTCGGTCGATGCGTCCGTCGGCTATTACGGCGTCGGCATCAACGAGGTGCTGAACCTCGCCAAGGGTATCAAGAAGCCGCTGATGCTGCATATCGCCGAGAAGGATGGCTTCGTGCCGCCCGAGGCGCAGGCCAAGATCGCCGAGGGGCTGGGCGGCAACCCGCTGGTCACGCTTCACACCTATGCCGGGCAGGACCATGCCTTCGCCCGCATCGGCGGCGCGCATTACGACAAGGCTTCGGCCGATCTGGCCAACGGGCGGACTGTGGCCTTCTTCAAGCAACATCTGGCCTGAGGGACGAGACGATGAGCGAGGCGCTGGCGATCCGCATTCATTCGGCCGGCGGGCCGGAGGTGATGGTGCTCGAGACGGTGGAGCTGCCGCCACCGGGGCCGGGCGAGGTGCGCCTGCGCCAGACCGCGATCGGGGTCAATTTCATCGATTGCTATCACCGCAGCGGCCTCTATCCCCTGCCCCTGCCGTCCGGCATCGGGCTGGAGGCGGCGGGCGTCGTCGAGGATGTCGGTCCCGGGGTAACCGGTCTCGTCGCCGGCGACCGGGTCGCCTATTGCCTCACGCCCATCGGCTCCTATGCCAGCCATCGGAACTACCCGGCCGACTTTCTGATGAAGGTGCCGGATGGGGTCACGGACGAACAAGCCGCGTCGCTCATGCTGCAGGGCCTGACCGCCTGGTATCTCCTGCATCGCACCTATCGGGTCGAGGCGGGCGAGACCGTGCTGTTCCACGCCGCGGCCGGCGGCGTCGGCCTCATCGCCTGCCAATGGGCAAGGCACATGGGGGTCCGGCTGATCGGCACCGCCGGTTCGCCCGAAAAGGCGGCGCTGGCGATGGAACATGGCGCTTCCGAGGTCATCCTCTACCGGACGGAAGACGTGGCGGCGCGGGTCAAGGCCCTGACCGGCGGCAAGGGCGTTTCGGTCGTCTATGATTCCGTCGGCAAGGATACCTGGGACGGCTCGCTCGACAGTCTGGCGACGCGCGGCTTGATGGTCAGTTTCGGCAATGCCAGCGGGCCGGTGCCGCCCTTCAATCCGGGCATCCTGTCGGCCAAGGGCTCGCTCTATCTCACGCGCCCGACCCTGTTCCATTATATCGCCGACAAGGCGGAGCGGGACGAGGCGGCGGCCAGCCTGTTCGATCTCGTCGCCAGCGGGGTGATCCGCACCAATGTCCGCCAGCGCTTCGCCCTTGGCGACGCGGTCGCGGCGCATCAGGCGCTGGAATCCCGGGCGACGGTCGGCTCGACCGTGCTGCTGCCTTGATTGCCGGCGGGGGCTGTGTTGTATGATCCGGATGGGGTGCCCCGCCGAGGACCGGCGGGGCGTGGGGTCCGGGGGAAGCATTGTTCATCAATCGGCGCGAAGGCGCCCTTGCCGCCGGGCTTGTCGCGGCGGTTTCATGGCAGGCGGCCTGGGCCGATGATCCCGCCCCCCTTTCGCGCGGGGATATCGAACAGTCCCTCGGTGCCGGCGCGGAGTTGCTCGACCCGGTCGTGGTGACGGCTTCGCCCTCAGGCGAGGATCGCCGAGAGCCGCCCGTGTCGAAAAGCGTCGCCGACAGCGAAAAGGTCGAGGAAGCCGAGGGCGATCTGATGCGCCTTGTCGGGCGGATGCCGAATGCGATCGCCGTCAGCTCCAGCCTGCGCAATTCAACCATCGCGATCCGGGGCATCGGCGCGGCGCCCGCCAACGAGGCCCGGGACAATGCCAACGGGCTTTACATCGACGGCGTCTATTATCCGAAGCCTGCCTCCCTGTCCTTCGACATGTTCGATCTGGAGCGGGCGGAGCTGATCCGTGGCCCGCAGGACATCCTGTTCGGCCGGAACACGGTGGCGGGCGCCCTGAACGTGGCGACGGCGCGGCCGTCCTTCGAGCCCGGCGCCGAAATCTCGCTGAGCGCGGGCAGCGACCGCTATTTCCGCGCCACCGGCATGGTGACGGGGCCGGTTTCGGACACGCTGGCCCTGCGCCTCGGCTTTTCCCACGGCGAGCGTGAAGGCGCGGTCGAGAACACCAACCCCGGGTCGGAGGCGGCGGACCGCCTGAACGGCACCAACGACTATGGCCTGCGCGCGCAGATGCTGTGGGAGCCGACGGACGGTTTCAGCCTGAGGATCGTCGCCGACAGGAGCGAGCAGGACACCGACTGCTGCGTCCAGCTGCTGGGCCAGAACATCGAGACCCAGGCTGACGGCAGCGACTTCCCCGACAATGGGCGCGAGCGCCGGCTCAGGGCGGGTTACACCACGCCCGTGGACAGCGCCGGCCGCCGGCAGACCGACGTCAACGCGAGGGTCGAGGCCCAGGCCCACCAGAGCGGCGTGCTGGCGGAAGCCGCATGGTATCTGTCCGATTATAAACTGACCTCGCTCACCGCTTGGCGCGGCCAGGCCTATGCCCCGCGCACCGACAGCGACTACACGGCGATGTCGGTGCTGAACCAGTTCGGCGTGTCCTACGACCAGGAACAGTTCAGCCAGGATCTGCGCCTCGCCTCCACCGGCCGGCGCGTGGTCGATCATGTCTTCGGGCTTCAGGCCTTCTGGCAGCGGGTCGACAGCCTGCAGGATCAGGAATTCGGCGCCGATGCCGCCTCCGTCCTGATCGTGCCGACCCTGCCGCCGCTGCTCGGCCCGTTGCTGGAGCCGGCGATCCGGGCGGCGATCGACGGGCTTCACGTCTACCAGGCCTCGAGCATCGACACCGCGAGCGTCGCGACCTTCGGCCAGGCGATCTGGAACATCACGGATGACACGGCCCTGAGCGCCGGCCTGCGCTACACGCTGGAGCGCCAGAGCGGGAGTTTCCGGCAATATCTCGAAGGCGGGGGCGACAACCTGCCGGATCCCATCGCCTCGCTGGTGCGCGACCAGGTCGCGCGGCCCGAGGCGTGGCGGGACTCCCGCGCCGACGGAGGGTTGTCCGCGCGGATCAGCCTCGCGCATCAGATATCCGGGGGTGTCGTGGCCTATGTTTCCTATGCGAGGGGCGGCAAGCCCGGCGGCATCAATTTTGCCGCGCTCAGCGAGGGACCCGGCCGTGAGGTCGCGGCCGAGACGGCGGACACGGCGGAACTCGGCGTCAGGACGCGCTTTCTCGGCGATCGGCTGACGATCGACGGCACGCTCTACTGGACGGAATTGCGGGATTATCAGGCGGTGAAATTCGACCGCGAAACCCTGGCGACCTATCTGTCCAACGTCGGCCGGGTCCGGTCGCGGGGGGCCGAACTCGATGCCGCTTTCCGGATTTTCCCCGCCTTCGGCGTAAGGGCCAGCCTCTCGTACAACGAGACCGAGATTCAGTCCTATCCCGACGCGCCCTGCCCGCCGGATGTCCATGTCCCCCCGGGCGAAGGCTGCACCATGGATCTCGCGGGACAGGATCTCGAGGGGGCGCCGCGCTGGACCGCCTCGGTCGGCTTCGATTACGCGAGGCCGCTCGGTTCCTGGCGGGGCGATGACCTGGAAGGTTTCATCGGCGGCGACTTCAACTATGTCTCGGCCTACAAGACCGAGGCCAGCTCCGACTACACGAGGGTCAAGGGCCGGGGCATCACCAACCTGAAGCTCGGCCTGCGCTCGGCCGACCGGCGCTGGTCGCTGGCCCTCTGGGCCAACAATCTGTTCGACGTCAATTACGACACGGCCCAGCCTTCGCTGCCGCTCAATCTCGGCGGGACCGTCGTCATTCCGGGCGATCCCCTGATGCTCGGGGTCACGGCGACGTTGCGTTACTGACCGGCGGAAGCGTCCTCGTCATCGGCGCGGATGACCTTCACGTCGCCGACGCGGGTCGCCAGGCAGCGGTTGATGAATTCGAGCGTGATCTGCTCGAGCTCGAATATGGCGCTGACGTGAGGCTCCTCGAGGAGGATGCCGGGGCGGTGGATGTAACGACCGTCTTCCGTCGTGGTGAGGTATCCGGACTCGACCAGTTTCTTCAGCTTGCGCCGCACGGTCTCGCGCGGCAGGCCGGTGATGTCGGCGATCATCTGCGCCGTGCAACCCTGCTGCGCATCGCCGACCACGACCGTCAGGTCGGAAAAAACCTCGAGGTCGCGAAGGGTCGAGAACATGTGAATGGTGCTGTTGAATCCAACCGCGTCGGAAATGGTTGCCATTTCGATATCGCCATCGAATAGCGATATCCGCAACCTGAACACGCGCAGCGAATATTCAGCGAAAAATCCCAACAACAGGCGAAGCCGGCTTTTATCGGCGCGCGGCACCAATTGGAGAAAGGCGTTCTTCAGTATTTCGTCGACCGTTGTCGGCATATCTTGTTTCGCCCTATTCTAAATCAGATTTATATCGGGCTGTAAAAACTGTCAATCATATCCCTTTGAACCGGGGAAGCCGTAGGGAGCGATTGGCGACCGGGCCGACGGGAACAGGCGAATGTCCTCCCGTCGCAGGCTCTCAGGCCTCGGGGCGGTGACAGACCGCCTCGATATTATTGCCATCGGGGTCCAGCACGAAGGCGCCATAGTAACTCGGATGGTAATGTGCCCTTATGCCCGGCGCGCCATTGTCCCGCCCGCCGGCCGCAAGCGCCGCCTGGTGGAAACGGTCGACCGTTGCCCGGTCGGGCGCGGCGAAGGCGACATGCAGCCCGCCCGCCAGCGCACGGCCGGATCCGATCCAGAAGAACGGCTTGCCCGCCGTCCCGAAACCGACATGCCCTTCCGTCCCGGTTTCCTCGGCGGTCACCTCCATGACGACGGTAATGCCCAGCGGCGCCAGGGCCGCCGCGTAGAACGCCCGCGAGAGGGCCAGGTCGGAGACGCCGAAACCGATATGGTCGATCATGCATGGGCTCCCGTGTCGTGGCCCCGGGCCGGGGGCGGGATTCAATGTGACAGTCTTGACCCGTTATTTCGATCGAGAACGCATCGCCGCTCTAATGGGCGGCGAAGCGGTCGACCATGGTGGCGCTGGCTTCGTTCAGACCTTCGACCGTGACTTCGGCACCGGCGCGGCGCAGGCGGAGGACGGCCTTGTCCAGGGCGCCGATCGAGGAAATATCCCACAGGTGGGCGTGGGTCAGGTCGATGGTCACCTGCGCCGGCACGTCGAGAAAATCGAAACCGCGCAGGAAGGTCTCGGTCGAGGCGAAGAAGACCTGACCCCGCACCACGTAGCGGTCGCCGTCGCGGGTGATGGAGATCAGGCGCGAGACCTTGCCGGCGAAGAAGACACCGGAAAGCAGCACGCCGACGATCACCCCCTTGGCGAGGTCATGGGTGGCGATCACCGTGACCACGGTCGCCAGCATCACGATCGACGACGAAGGCGGATTGTGACGCAGTTCAAGGATCGAGCGCCAGTTGAAGGTCCCGATCGAAACCATGATCATGACGGCGACGAGGGCGGCCATCGGGATGACGCGCACGAGATCGTCCAGCACCAGGATCAGGAACAGCAGGAAGCCACCGGCGATGAAGGTGGACAGCCGCCCTCGCCCGCCCGCGCCGACATTGATCACCGATTGGCCGATCATGGCGCAGCCGCCCATGCCGCCGACCAGGGCGGCGGCGATATTCGAGGCGCCCTGGCCGAAGCATTCCCGGTGCTTGTCGCTGGTGGTCTCGGTCATGTCGTCGACGATCTGCGCGGTCATCAGGGATTCGAGCAAGCCGACGGCGGCCAGCGCGAAGGCATAGGGAAAGATGATCCGCAGTGTCTCGAGGGTCAGCGGCAGATCCGGCAGGGCGAGAACCGGCAGGCTGGACGGTAATTCGCCCAGATCGCCAACGGTGCGCAGGTCGAGACCGAAGCCCCAGGCGATCGCGGTCAGCGCGGCGATGGCGATGAGGGGCGAAGGCACCAGTCGCGTCACCAGGGGCAGAAGATAGATGATGGCGAGACCGCCCGCGATCATGGCGTAAGTCTCGACCGGCACGCCGATCAGCTCGGGCAACTGGGCGAGAAAGATCAGGATCGCCAGGGCATTGACGAAGCCCGTGATGACCGAGCGGGAAACGAAGCGCATCAGGCGGTGCAGGCGCAAGGCCCCGGCGCCGATCTGCAGCGCGCCCATCAGGATCGTCGCGGCGAACAGATACTGGATGCCGTGATCGCGCACGAGGCTGACCATGAGGACGGCGGTCGCCGCCGTCGCGGCCGAAATCATGCCGGGCCGCCCGCCGACGAAGGCCGAGACGCAGGCAATGGCGAAGGAGCCGAACAGGCCGAGCTTGGGATCGACACCGGCGATCACCGAAAAGCCGATCGCCTCGGGGATCAGCGCCAGCGCCACCAGGATGCCGGACAGAAGATCGCCACGAATGTTGTGAAGCCATTCGTGGCGGTAAACGCGCAACGAGGTCATGAAAATACCGGATATGGGCAAGGTCCGGCGGATCGGCGGCCGGAAGAGCCACCCGGAGTTTCACCGGGTCCTTTCGAATAACTCCACTATGCCCCGGAGGCCATTGCATCGCAACAAGACGCAGGCATGGACGGAGGGTCAGCGCCGTCCGGCCCGGGCGGCGACCCCGGCGATGCGCATCAGGGCGCGGGCCATCAGGACATCGGCGGGATTGCCCGTCGTCTTGCAGTCGAGTTCGGCCTCGACCAGGAGATCGACGGCATCGAGGAGGCGCGGGGCACTCCAGCGCGGCAGCTGCGCCTTGAAGGCGCGGTCGCGGGGAAAGCGGATGGGCGGGCGCAGGGCGGCCAGGGCGCGGTCCAGCTGCAGGCCCTCGTCCATCAGGGCGCGGGCGGCCTGAAGCTGGAGCACCTGACGGCTGACGGCGCGCAGGATGGTGATGGCGTTTTCGCCGACCTGCCTGCAGCGCTCGATGCTGCGCTCCAGCCGGGGCATGTCGCCGACAAGACAGGCGAAGACCACGTCGTCGATGCCGATCTCGGAAGCATCGCCGACCACGGCCCGCACATCGTCGATGCCGACCGTCTTCGAGGCCGAGCCCATGTAGAGGACGAGCTTGTCGAGTTCCCCCCGCGACTGGGCCCGGTCGGCGCCCAGGCGCTCGGCCAGCCAGCTCTGCGCGGCGGGATCGATGGCGAGGCCCGCCGCCTTCAGGACCTGTTCGATCAGGTCGTCGACGCTGGCGGCATCATCCGGGTAGCAGGCGATGGCGGCGCCGTTGCCCGCGTCCTCGACGATGGTGCGCAGGGCGCTGCGCTTGTTCGGCAGGTCGCCGGCCTCGACCACGATCAGGGCATCGCCCGCCGGGGCTTCGAGAAAGCCGGCGATCAGTTTCGCGTGTTTGTCGCCGATGTCGCGCAGGCGAATCACCCGCCGCCCGCCGATCATCGAGATCGCCGCCGCCTCGTCGGCGAGGCGGGCCGGATCCTCGTCGAGGGCGGCGCCGCTCAATTCAGCGACGCGGAAGGGATCGTTCAGATCGGGCACCACGGTCCGGGCCAGGCGGGTCGCCCGCTCGCGGACGAGGCCATTGTCGGGCCCGAAGATCAGGGCGAGGCGGACCGAGGCGTCGGGCTTCGCCAGGAAACGGTCGACGGCGGCGCCGGCCAGTTTCACGGCCGGACCTCAGCTGTTGGGGCGGGTTTCGAGGAAGCTGGCGATGCGCGAGCGGATCTCGTCCGCCAGCTGGCCCGAAGCGCGGCGATAGGCATCCTGCTGGGCGGCGATGGCGCCATATTCCGACTGCGGCACGTTATAGGCCGTGGTCGCGCGGGCCAGTTCGTTCATCACCGCCGTGCCCGTCGACAGGTCGACGAGGGAAATCTTGCCGCGCATGGTCACGGTATAACGGGTGATCGAGGAGTCGGTCTGCACCAGGCCGCCAAGCTCGATCGTCTCCAGCGCGACATCGAGACGGAAGCGCGGGCTCTGCGCCGTGCGCCCGCCCGAGATCTTGTCGATCAGGTCGTTGCGCAGGATCTGGCCGGTCCGGTCCTTGCCGATCTGGCCGATGGCGACGGAGCCGAGCAGTTTCTCCGCCTCGGCCGAGGTCGAATGACTGCCGTACATCGGCTGGAAGCCGCAGCCACCGAGGGCGAGCGCGGCGCCGAGGGCGCAGGCCGCCGCGAGGCGGGACAGCCCGAAGGCGGAGCGGGTCGACGGCTTGCGCGGCATGGGATCAGACCACCAGATTGACGATACGGCCGGGCACAACGATGACCTTGCGCAGGGGCCTGCCGTCAATCGCTTTCTGCACGGTCTCGAGGGCGAGGGCCCGGGCTTCGAGGTCGGCACGGTCGATATCGGCCGGCACCACCAACGTGCCGCGCATCTTGCCCTGCACCTGGACGGCGACGGTGATCTCGTCGTCGGCGGCGAGGCTGGCGTCGGCTCGCGGCCAGGGGGTGGCGACCAGCAGCACGCCATGGCCGAGCAGCGACCACAATTCCTCGGCCAGATGCGGCATCATCGGCGCGACCAGCTGGATAATGGTCTCCAGCGCCTCGCGCGTCGCCGCCGGGCTGGCGCCGGTCTTGCCGAGGGCGGCGTCCTGCACCGCATTGGCGTATTCGTAAAGCCGGGCAACCGCCTTGTTGAAGTGGAAGGCTTCGATATCGGCGGTGACGCCGGCGATCGCCTTGTGGGTGGCGCGGCGTAAGGGCGCGTCCTCGGGGCCGAAGGCGTGGTCGCCCACGGGGCCGAGACGTTCCAGGCCCTCGGTCGCCATGCGCCACAGGCGCTGGCTGAAACGCCAGGCGCCCTCGATGCCGCCCTCGGTCCATTCGAGGTCGCGCTCCGGCGGGCTGTCCGACAGCATGAACCAGCGCGCGGTGTCGGCGCCGTAACGCTCGATGATGTCGTCCGGGTCCACCACGTTCTTCTTGGACTTGGACATTTTCTCGACCCGGCCGACGGTGACCGGCTCGCCGGTCTCCAGCCGCACCAGGGCGCCGCCCGCGTCCGTCGTCACATCGGCCGGGTTCAGCCATTCGCCGCCCGCGGACTTATAGGTCGCGTGGTTCACCATGCCCTGCGTGAACAGGCCGGCGAAGGGCTCGCATATGCCGATATGGCCGGTCGCCTGCATCGCTCGCGTATAGAAGCGGGAATAGAGCAGATGCAGGATCGCGTGCTCCACCCCGCCGATATACTGGTCGACCGGCAGCCAGTAATCGACCGCCTCGCGGTCGAAGGGCTCGTCGCTGCGGGGCGAGCAGAAGCGGGCGAAATACCAGGACGAGTCGATGAATGTATCGAACGTGTCGGTCTCGCGCCGGGCCGGGCGGCCGCAGGTCGGACAGTCGACATGCTTCCAGGTCGGATGGCGGTCCAGCGGATTGCCGGGCACGTCGAAGGTGACATCTTCCGGCAGGGTGACCGGCAGCTGGTCCGCCGGAACGGGGACGATGCCACAGGCCTCGCAATGAATGACGGGAATGGGCGCGCCCCAGTAGCGCTGGCGCGAGACGCCCCAGTCGCGCAGGCGGTAGGTGACGGTGCCCTCGCCCGCGCCGATCTCCTTGATCCTGGCGATGGCGGCGGCCTTGCCCTCGACGGTGCCGAGGCCGTTCAGGAATTCGGAATGATAGAGCGTGCCGTCGCCCGTATAGGCTTCGGTGCCGACGGCGAATGTCGCCGGGTCCTCGCCCGGGGGCAGCACCACGGGGGTGACCTGAAGCCCGTATTTGCGGGCGAAGTCGAGGTCGCGCTGGTCATGGGCCGGGCAGCCGAAGACGGCGCCGGTGCCATAATCCATCAGCACGAAATTGGCGACATGGACCGGCAGGGTCGCGTCCGGCTTGAACGGATGGCGAACTTCGAGGCCGGTATCGAAGCCGAGCTTCTCGGCCTTCTCGATCTCTTCCTCGGAAGTGCCGCCGCGCCGGCACTCATCGCAGAAGGCCGCCAGGGCCGGATTGCTCTGGGCGAGGGCGAGCGCGACCGGATGATCGGCGGCGATGGCGACGAAGGCGGCGCCGAACAGCGTATCGGGCCGCGTCGTATAGACGTCGATCGTCTCGGCCGGGGCCTCGCCCTCGAAGCGGAACGACAGGCGCGCGCCTTCCGAGCGGCCGATCCAGTTGTCCTGCATCAGGCGGACCTTGGACGGCCAGCGGTCGAGGGTTTCGAGGCCCTTGATCAGCTCGTCGGCGAAATGGGTGATCTTCAGGAACCATTGCGACAGCTTGCGCCGCTCGACGAGGGCGCCCGAGCGCCAGCCGCGACCGTCGATCACCTGTTCGTTGGCCAGCACCGTGTTGTCGACCGGATCCCAGTTGACGAGGGATTCCTTGCGGTAGACGAGGCCCGCCTTCAGGAAATCGAGGAACAGCTTCTGTTCGTGGCGATAATATTCGGGATGGCAGGTCGCGATCTCGCGGCTCCAGTCCAGCGAAAGCCCCATGGACTTCAGCTGGGCGCGCATCGTGTCGATATTCTTGTAGGTCCAGTCGGCGGGATGGACATGGCGTTCCATCGCGGCGTTTTCCGCCGGCATGCCGAAGGCGTCCCAGCCCATGGGGTGCAGAACATTGAAGCCCCGCGCCCGCTTGTAGCGCGCGACGACGTCGCCCATGGCGTAATTGCGCACATGGCCCATGTGGATGCGCCCCGACGGATAGGGGAACATCTCGAGGACGTAATATTTCGGGCGGGTCCGGTCTTCCCCGGCGCGGAAGGCGTCCGCCGCCTCCCAGGCGGCCTGCCATTTCGACTCGGCGGCGCGCGGGTTGTAACGCTCGTTCGACATGGGAAAATTATCGGCTTTCTGGCGCTGCCGGGCAGCGGTGATCACGCGGGAGACAGAGATATAGGGCGATGGCTTCGCCGCTGGCAAGGGATCTGTCCCCGGCAGGCCATGGGCCGCCGGGGCTCCGCCCTGTCCCGGATCGCGGTCCGAGCTCGGTCAGCCCGGCTTACTGGCCGAGGCTCTGCACCCGCAGCTGCCGGGCGCGGGTCAGGATCGCGTTCTCGAGCTGGCCCACGGTCTGGGCCGAGACGGGGACATCGAGCCATTGCCGTTCGGGACCGATCTGCTGGCGGAACAGCGCGACCTTCAGGCCGTCGGCGCGCAGCCGGCGGTCGAGGATATAGACCGTGGCCTTCATGCGCTCCGACGGCCGGTCGGGCGAGGAATACCAGTCGGTGATGATGACGCCGCCGAAGGGATCGGCCGAGACCAGCGGCATGAAGGACAGGGTGTCGAGCGAGGCGCGCCACAGCAGGGCATTGACGCCGATGCCGCTGGAGCCTCCCTGGTCGTCGGCCTTGTCCTTGCCGCCGAACAGCACGAGGCCCTCGGGGCCGAACAGGCCGCCCTCGGCCTGCGAAGCATCGGGAACCGGCTTGTGAGTGCCATCCGGGTTCTGCTGTGGGTATTGCTGAACGGTTTCGGTCGAGCCGCAGGCGGCCAGGGCCATGACGGCCAGGGCCGAAGCGAGCCTGGCACCATAACGCAGTCCGGACATCAATATCCCTCACGTCTATTCCGCCCGCGGGAAAGGCGGGCTGCCGCCCTTCATTAAGTGATGCCATGCGGCAAAGCAATGGCGCAGGGCCCCGCGTGCCCCCAAAAAGCCTGTCGCCCGGCCGATTTCGGAAGCCTCCGGCGCCCCCCTCGACTGTTACGCAACTGCAACAGGGACGTCTCAATGTCCCTCGAGGCGTCCTGAAACCAGCCCTTTCGCTTGACCCGGCGAGGCATCGGAAATTCTATCGGCGGGTAGAGACCGGGCAGCGGGGTACGCTGTCGGGTCGTTCCGGGGGCCACTCCCGGCTGCCTCGTACTGAAATGAGGGGATGATGAAAAAGATTCTTCTGAGCACCACGGCGCTTGCCACTGCCGCGCTGCTTTCCACCAGCGCCCTTGCGGCCGACGAAGGCCTGAAGCTCACGCTGGGCGGTTTCTTCTCGGGCGTCGTTCTCGCCGGCGGTGACGGCGATGCCGACACCCGCGAAGTCTCGTTCGATTCCTGGAACAGCGAAATCTCCTTCAACGCTGAAGGCACCGCTTCGAACGGCCTGACCTACGGCTTCCAGATCCAGCTCGAAGGCGCCAGCGTCGACGACCAGATCGACGAAGCGTATCTGTATTTCTCGGGCGCTTTCGGCCGCGTCGAGTTCGGCACCAATGATCCGGTCGCCGCCCAGATGGGCTATGTCTCCCCCTCGCCGGATGTCAATGGCATCCTGACGGTGAACTCGGGCGACTATATGTTCAACGCCTTCACCTACAATTCGGACGGCGACGCCGGCAAGGTGAACTACTTCACCCCGCGCATCGGCGGCTTCCAGCTCGGCCTGTCCTATTCGCCGGACGGCACGCAGGATCCGAAGGACGGCGCTGTCGCCGGTGGCTTCGAATCGGATGTTACCACGGTTGCGGGTCCCGATGGCATTCTGGGCACCGCTGACGACGTAGTCGTCGGCTCCGTCGCTGGCCAGCAGTTCACCGCTGGCCTGAATTACTCCAAAGAGTTCTCGGGCGTTACCGTCGGCCTGTCCGGCACCTATGCGTTCTTGGAGTCTGAAATCACTGACGCCGGCGGTCTCGCTGACGATCAGACCTCCTGGGGCCTGGGCGCGAACCTCGGCTTCGCGGCCGGCGCGGGCACGGTCACCCTCGGTGGTTCGTACCTCGCGATCGACAGCTTCGGTTTCCTCAAGGACAACGATGTGTCGGCTTACGACGTCGGCGTGCAGTATGCCCAGGGTGCCTGGAGCCTGGGCGCGCAGTCGATCTGGTGGGACGAAGACTCGTTCCCGGACACCATCTGGGGTCTGTCGGTCGGCGGCGGCTACAAGGTCGCGACCGGTCTCGACCTCGCGGTCGGCTACATGCACTGGGACAACCAGGGCGGCGGCGGCGGCTCCTTCACGAAGGAAGACGCCGACGTGTTCCTGCTCGGCTCGATGCTGTCGTTCTGATCTTTATCGATCGGGGAAAAGGGGGCGCTCGCGCCCCCTTTTTCTTTTTGT
>JAOZVS010000130.1 GCA_025869435.1 Zavarzinia sp. | reverse complement strand
CGGGACGACGCTGGAAGTTACAACAATCGCCTTTCGGGGCGACTTCGACACCGTGGTGCCCGCATGTCCGGCCTCGTTCTCGATCATCTCGTCAAGCGCTACGGCGCCTTCACCGCCGTCCATGACGCGGCCCTGAGCATTCCGCATGGCAAATTCGTCTGCCTGCTGGGCCCGTCGGGCTGCGGCAAGACCACGCTGCTGCGCATGATCGCCGGGTTGGACGCGCCCACCGCCGGCCGCATCCTGATCGGTGGCGCCGACATCACCGAGGCCCCGGCGCACAAGCGCGACTTCGGCATGGTGTTCCAGTCCCTCGCCCTGTTCCCGCATCTGACGGTGGGCGAGAATATCGCCTACCCCTTGCGCATCCGCGGCAAGTCGAAAGAGGAACAGCGGGCGGCGGCGGAGCGGCTGCTGGCCCTCGTCCGCCTGCCGGGCGTCGCCGACCGGCCGGTGTCCAAACTCTCGGGCGGGCAGCGCCAGCGCATCGCCATCGCCCGGGCGCTGGCCCTGTCGCCCCGCCTGTTCCTGCTGGACGAGCCCCTGTCCGCCCTCGACGCCAAGCTGCGCGAGGCGATGCAGATCGAATTGAAGCAACTCCAGCAACAGCTCGGCATCACCACCATCGTCGTCACCCATGACCAGCGCGAGGCCATGACCATGGCCGATCTCGTCGTCGTCATGTCGGAGGGACGCATCCTGCAGGCGGCGCCCCCGGTCGAGGTCTATCGCCGGCCGGCCAGCGCCTTCGTCGCCGATTTCATCGGCATGACCAATCTCCTGCCCGGCACGGCGGCGGGCGCCGGCCGCGTCGCCGTCGGCGGCGGCACGCTGACGGTCACGGAGACCGACATCCCGGCCGATCTCGTGCTGTCGATCCGGCCGGAAGACGTGAAGATCCATGCCGAGGGCGAAGGCCCCAACCGCCTGCCCGGCACCGTCACCTTCATCCGCGATCTCGGCGCCTCGGTCGAGGTCAGGGCCGAGGTCGCGGGCCATGAAATCGTCGCGGTGACCGCGCCCAAGGACCGGCCTTCGGTGAGCGCCGGGGCGGCGGTATCGGTGGAATTTCCCGCCGAGGCCTGCGTGGTGCTGGCCAAATGAGCAAGCCGCGCCCGCGCCGCCTGGCGGATTACGCCCCCATCGCCTTTCCGGCGGGCATGTTGCTGGCGTTCTTCGTCGTGCCCTTCGGCATCATGATCGCCATTTCCTTCTATCACCGGGTGCAGGGCGGCTTTTACGAGCCGGCCTTCGAATTCGCCAATTACCAGCGCTTCCTCACCGCCTTTTTCGGCGGCGTGCTCGGCTTCTCGCTCGGCCTGTCGTCACTGGTCGCCGTGGTCGCCGTGGTGCTGGCCTTTCCCTTCACCTGGCTGCTCGCGCGGCAGCGCCGGCAGGTGCAGGTGATGTGGCTGGTCTTCCTGCTCTCCGTCCTGTCGCTCTCGGAAGTGATCATCGGCTTTGCCTGGTCGACCCTGTTCTCGAAGACCGCGGGCATCACCAATCTTCTCGTCGCCCTCGGCCTGATGGATCAGGCGGTCTCGCTCTACCCCTCCTTCGGCGCCGTGCTGGCGGGCATGGTCTATCAGGCCTTCCCCTATACGGTCCTCGTGCTCTATCCCGCCCTGTCACGCCTCGATCCCACCCTGGTCGAGGCGGCGCGCACGCTGGGCGCCTCGCCCTTCCGGGCCTTCTTCAACGTGATCGTGCCGTCCCTCCGCAACACGATCCTCGCCACCATCATCATGGTCTTCGTCTTCGCCCTCGGCTCCTATCTGCTGCCGCAGCTCCTCGGCCGGCCGCAGCAATGGACGCTGTCGGTGCTGATCACCGATCAGGCGATCTACCAGTCCAACATGCCCTTCGCCTCGGCCATGGCGGTGTTCCTGGTCCTGGTCAGCCTCGGCCTCGTCGGCCTGTCCCTTCTCTTCGGGCAGCGGGAGAAAGCGTGATGAGCCGCTGGCCCGCCCGCCTCGTCTTTGGCTGCTTCGGCCTTTTCCTCGCCGCGCCGCTGGCCGTCGTCGCCGGTGTCGCGGTCAACGAGAAGAAGTCGCTGACCTTCCCGCCCGAGGGTTTTTCCCTCGCCTGGTTCGGCGAGATCTTCGCCAATCCCGAATGGTTCTCGGCCCTCCTCGCCAGTGTCGGCGTCGCGGCCGCGGCCTCGGTGCTCGCTGTGCTGATCGCCCTGCCGATCGCCTGGTTCCTGTGGCGCTGGAACGCGCCCTTCGCCCGCATCGTGCAGGTGCTGGGCCTCGCCCCCTTCATCCTGCCGCCGGTGATCACCGCCCTCGGCTTCCTCGCCTTCTGGTCGGAGCTCGGCCTGTATGGCGAGCCCTGGACGGTGGTGATCAGTCACGGGATCTTCTTCGTGACCCTGCCCCTCGTCACCCTCACCCTCGGCTTCGACGCGATCGACAGCGCCCTGGTCGAGGCCGCCGCGACCATGGGCGCCGACGAGAAGACCGTGCTGCGCACCATCGTCTTCCCGCTGATCCGGCCCTACATCATCTCAGGGCTGGCCTTCGCCTTCGTGCTGTCGCTGAACGAATATATCGTCGCCTATATGGTCGTCGGCTTCACGGTCGAGACCCTGCCGATCAAGATCTTCAACGCCCTGCGCTATGGCTACACCCCGACCATGGCGGCGGTCAGCATTCTCTTCGTCGCCGTCGCGGCCGCCGTCTTCGGCCTGATCGCGCGCTTCGGCGACCTTCCCCGGCTTCTGGGCGCCTGGTCGCCCAGGGACGAGTAACCGCGTTAATCTCAGGAGACTTGCGATGTTCGATGCCAAGAAACTCGACGCCCTGCGCGCCAAATACGGCAATGCCGGCGGCGATGTCATGTTCAGCGACGAGTTCAAACGGGTCGCCGCGGTGCAGTTCTCGGCGGGTAGCCGGCGCATGATGCCCTTCGCCGGCGTCTCGACCTTCCTCGACGCGGAATACAAGCCCGATGCCGCCGATCTGCCCGACTTCGGCGGCATCGACATCGCCCTCGTCGGCGTGCCGATGGATCTTGGCGTCACCAACCGCGCCGGCTCGCGCTTCGGGCCGCGCGCCGTCCGCACGGTCGAGCGCGTCGGGCCTTACGAACATTTCCTGAAGGTCGTGCCCCTCGCCGAGGCCAAGGTGGCCGATATCGGCGACGTGCCCTTCCGCAGCCGCTTCAGCCTCGAATCCTGCCATCAGGACATCGAAGCCTTCTACAAGAAGCTGTGCGGCGCCGGCATCATCCCGCTGTCCATCGGCGGCGACCATTCGATCTCGCAGTCGATCCTGGCCGGCGTCGCCTCGAAGCACGGGCCGGTGGGCATGGTCCACTTCGATGCCCATTGCGATACCTCCGGTCCCTATGAGGGCAGCAAGTTCCAGCACGGCGGCCCGTTCCGCGAGGCGGTGCTGGCCGGCCACCTCGACCCCGAGCGCACGGTGCAGATCGGCATTCGCGGCGCCGCCGAATATCTGTGGGACTTCTCCTACGAAAGCGGCATGACCGTGATCCATGCCGAGGATGTCTCGAAGATCGGCACCGATGCCATCATCGAGACGGTGAAGAAGGTCGTGGGCGATGGCCCGACCTATATCTCGCTCGATGTCGACTGCCTCGATCCCGTCTTCGCGCCGGGCACCGGCACGCCGGAGATCGGCGGCATGACCAGCCGCGAGGTGATGGCGATCATGCGCGGCATCGCCGGCATCGATGTCGTCGGCGGCGACGTGGTCGAGATCGCGCCCCAGTATGACGCCACCACCAACACCGCCCAGCTCGGTGCCCAGATCATGTTCGAGATCCTGTGCCTGCAGGTGATCGCCCTGAAGAACAAGCGGACCTGATCGTGACGAAGCCCAACGCGGCCCTGATCCGCACCCTGAAAGCCCCCCTGTCCTTCGAATGCCGGGAGATCCCCTCTCCCGGCCCGGGGGAAGTCCTGATCGATGTCGTCGCCTGCGGTGTCTGCCATTCCGATGTCCATGCCGCCGATGGCGACTGGAGCCCGCTGCCCTCGATCCCGCTGGTGCCCGGCCATGAAGTGACCGGGCGCGTGGCGAAACTGGGCGCCGGGGTCGATCACCTGAGCGTCGGCCAGCCGGTCGGCGTCGCCTGGATGGGCGGCTCCTGCGGGCGCTGCGAAGCCTGCCTGAACGGCATGGAAACCATCTGCCCGCTGGGCGAGGCGACCGGCTATACCCGCGACGGCGGCTACGCCAGCCATATCGTCGCGCGGGCCGATTTCGTCATCGCCCTGCCGGAAGACGCCGATCTCGTCGCCCTCGCCCCCATTCTCTGCGCCGGGGTCACCACCTATCGGGCGTTGAAGCGCTCGGGCGCGCGGCCGGGGCAATTCGTCGGCATCATCGGCATCGGCGGCCTCGGCCATGTCGCCGTGCAATACGCCAAAGCCATGGGCTTTCGCCCGGTCGCGATCGATGTCGCCCTCGAGAAACTGGCGCTCGGTGCCCAGCTCGGCGCCGAGGTGACGGTGCTGGCCGGCCCGGGCGCGACCGAGGCGGTCAGGAGCGCGACCAGGGGCGGGCTTCACGCCGTCATCGTCTGCGCCACTTCGCCCCGGGCCTTCGAATCGGGGCTCGACATGCTGCGCCCCGGGGGCACCGCCGTCTTCGTCGGCCTGCCGCCGACCGACGCCGACCGCATTCCGGTCTCGATCAGCCTGACCGCCAATTTCGAGCGCACCATCCGCGGCTCGAACGTCGGCACCCGCCTCGACCTCGCGGAAGCGGTTGACTTCGCCCTGCGCGGTCTCGTGAAATGCCAGATCGAGACCTTGCCGTTCGAAGCCGCCAACGACGCCCTCGACCGCCTGCGCGAGGGCAAGGTCGAAGGCCGCCTCGTCCTGACCCTGCGTTAAGGAACCCGCCATGCGCATCGCCACCTTCCAGGGCCCGCACGATCCCCTCGACAAGGCGGGGGTCCTCGCCCGCATCGACGGCGCGGCGAAGGCGGCGGCGGCGCAAGGCGCCCGCGTCCTCGTCTGCCCCGAAATGGTCCTGAGCGGTTACAACATCGGCCGCGCCGGGGCCGAGGCCGCAGCGGAGCGGGCGGACGGGCCTTCCGCCCGGGCCATCGCCGAGATCGCGAAGACCCATGGCATCGCCATCGCCTATGGCTATCCCGAAGCGGGCGAGGCGGGCGAGGTCTATAATTCGGCGCAGGTCTTCGACCGGGATGGCACCGCCCTCGTCAATCATCGCAAGTGCCATCTGTTCGGCGATCTCGACCGCAACGCCTTCGCCCCCGGCGTCGGCCTCGCGCCCGTGTTCGAGATCGACGGGGTGAAGACCGGCATCCTGATCTGCTACGACGTCGAATTCCCGGAAGCGGTGCGGACCTATGCGCTGCAGGGCGCGGCACTCGTGCTGGTGCCGACCGCGCTGATGCTGCCCTTCGACTTCATCCCCGAGAAGCTGGTGCCGACGCGGGCTTTCGAGAACCAGGTCTTCATCGTCTACGCCAACCGCTGCGGCACCGAGGGCGAGCTGACCTATGCCGGGCTTTCGGTCATCGCCGCGCCCGACGGCGTCGACCTCGCCCGCGCCGGCCGGGGCGAGGAAGTGATCGTCGGTGATATCGATTTCCCGGCCGCCGAGGCCGCGCGGGCCGCCAACCCCTATCTGGCCGACCGCCGGCCCGGCCTCTACCGGTCCCGGCCATGACCGCCGCGCATATCCCGGCGGAAGCGGGGGAGACCGCGCCCGTGACCATGTTCGGGCCGGATTTTCCTTTCGCCTATGACGATTTCCTGAAGCATCCCGCCGGCCTCGGCCGCCTTCCCGAGGCGGCGAAGGGCACCCGCGTCGCCATCGTCGGCGGTGGCATTTCCGGGATCGTGACCGCCTACGAGTTGATGAAGCTCGGCCTTCACCCGGTGGTCTACGAGGCCGACCGGATCGGCGGGCGCCTGCGCTCCGAACCCTTCCGGGGCGGCGACGGCACCCTGGCGGAACTCGGCGCCATGCGCTTTCCGCCCTCGTCCCGCGCCCTTTATCATTACATCGACAAGATGGGGCTGGAGACCACGCCCTTTCCCAATCCGCTGTCGCCCGCGACCCCCTCGACCGTGATCGAGCTGGGCGGCCAGCGTCACTATGCCCGGACCCTCGCCGACCTTCCCCCCGTCTTCGCCGAAGTGGCGGAAGCCTGGCGCGCCGCCCTCGACGAAGGCGCCGATTTCACCGCCATGCAGGAGGCGATCAAGGCGCGCGACGTCGCCCGTATCAAGTCGCTGTGGAACCCGCGGGTCGCCCGCCTCGACGAAGACAGTTTCTATGGCTTCATCTGCCGCTCGAAGGCCTTCTCTGCCTTGAGCTGGCGCCACCGGGAAATCTTCGGCCAGGTCGGTTTCGGCACCGGCGGCTGGGACACCGACTTCCCCAATTCGATGCTCGAGATCCTGCGCGTCATCTATACCAACGCCGACGAAGATCATCGCAGCGTCACCGGCGGGATCGAGCAATTGCCGCGCGGCCTGTGGCTGGACGCGCCGGCCGACATCGCCCATTGGCCCGCCGGCACCTCGCTCGCCTCGCTCCATGGCGGCAATCCCCGCCCGGCGGTCGCCCGGATCGCGCGCGGTATCGGCGGTGGCGTCGCCATCACCGACCGCTGGGGTAATACCGAGGAATTCGCCGCCGCCGTCATCACCTGCCAGGTCTGGCTGCTGTCGGCCCGCATCGACTGCGAGGAGAAGCTGTTTTCCGCCCCCATGTGGATGGCGATGGAACGCACCCATTACATGCAGGCGTCGAAGACCTTCGTCATGGTCGACCGGCCGTTCTGGAAGGACATCGATCCGGCGACCGGCCGCGACACGATGAGCATGACCCTGTCGGACCGGCTGACGCGCGGCACCTATCTGATCGATCAGGGCGAGGGCAGGCCGGGCGTCATCTGCCTGTCCTACACCTGGAACGACGACGCCATGAAATGGCTGTCGCTGCCCGTGGACGAGCGGGTGCGCCTGATGCTGCATTCCCTCGCCCAGATATACCCGGGGGTGGACATCCGCCGTCACATCATCGGCCAGCCGATCACGGTGAGCTGGGAACAGGATCCCAATTTCATGGGTGCCTTCAAGGCCAATCTGCCCGGCCACTACCGCTATCAGCGCCTGCTGTTCAGCCATTTCGCCGAAGGCCACGTCCCCCCCGACCATGCCGGCCTGTTCCTGGCCGGCGACGATATTTCCTGGACCGCCGGCTGGGCCGAAGGCGCCGTCACCACGGCGCTGAACGCCGTCGCCGGCGTCGTCCGCCATCTGGGCGGCGGCAGCGCCCCCGGCAACCCGGACCCCGTGGACCGCTGGGCCGAACTCGCGCCCGTGGCCCTGCCCGGATAGGATCGCCTTCAACATGACGGATGCGGCGCGTCCCCCCTCGTCATGCCGGCGCAGGCCGGCATCTCGGGCCAGCAAGGGCGCCCGTCCCGTCGAAAGGCCCCGGCCTGCGCCGGGGCGGCGAGTGCCATCATCTGTCTGAATATCGAGGAGTGCCCCGCATCATGCCGACTGTCGGCGAAAATCTGGTCCGCCTGCTCGAAGCCTATGGCACCGAGGTGATCTTCGGCATTCCGGGCGTCCATAATGTCGAGCTTTATCGCGGCCTCGCCGCCTCGCCGATCCGCCATGTGACGCCACGGCACGAGCAGGGCGCGGGCTTCATGGCCGACGGCTATGCAAGGGCGACCGGAAGGCCCGGCGTCTGTTTCACCATCACCGGGCCGGGCCTGACCAATATCCTGACCGCCATGGGTCAGGCCCATGCCGATTCCGTGCCCATGCTGGTCATCGCCTCGGTCAATGCGACGACGGAACTCGGCACCGGCGAGGGGCGGCTGCATGAATTGCCGTCGCAGCGCGCGCTCGCCGCCGGGGTTTCCGCCTTCGCCCAGACCATCTCGCACCCGCGCCAGCTGGCGGAAGCCCTGGCCCGGGCCTTCGCCCTCTTCGCCGGGGGGCGGCCGCGGCCGGTCTATCTGGAAATTCCGGTCGACGTCATCGCCATGGACGGCGCGGCGGTCGATCTGACGCCCCGCCCGCTGCCCGGCCGGCCCCTGGGCGCGCCCCAGCCGCTGGCGGAAGCCGCCGCGATCCTGGGCCGGGCCGCGCGGCCGCTGATCGTCGCGGGCGGCGGGTCGGTCGGCGGGGCCGCGCCGCTCCGCTGGATCGCGGAGCATCTGTCGGCCCCGGTGATCACCACGATCAACGCCAAGGGCCTGCTGCTGCCCGATCACGACCTGCTGGCGGGCGAGAATCTGGCGGCGGAGCCTTTACGCGCGGAACTGGCCAAGGCGGACGTGGTCCTTGCCGTCGGCACCGAATTCGGCGAGACCGAAATGTACCCGGGTCCCGTCGAGCTGAAGATCCCGGGCAAGCTGATCCGCATCGACCTCGATCCCGAGCAGTTGATGCGCGGCCCCCGGGCGAGCCTGCCCATCCTCGGCGATGCTGATCTGTCCCTGCGCGATATCGCGGTCCACCTCGAACACACGATCCCCAAGCTCGGCGGCGACATCAGGGCCAGGGCGATACGGAAGGCGATGGCGGCCCAGCTGCCGGATTACGCGCGGCGTCACATCCCGGTGATGGCCGCGATCGACAAGGCCCTGCCCGACGCCATCGTGGTCGGCGATTCCGCCGAGCCGGTCTATGCCGCCAACCAGTTCTTCCACCCGCGGGGCTTGCGGCGTTTCTTCAACGCCTCGACCGGCTACGGCACCCTCGGCTATGGCCTGCCGGCGGGGATCGGCGCCAGGCTCGGCCGGCCGGACCTGCCCGTGGTGGTCCTCGCCGGGGACGGCGGCGTGCTCTTCACCATCGCGGAACTGGCGGCCGCGGTCGAGGCCAGGGTGCCAGTGATTGTCGTCCTGTGGAATAATGGCGGTTACGGCGAGATCCGCAATTACATGACCGGGCGGGGCATCACGCCGATCGCCGTCGATCTGGTCGTGCCCGACCTCGTCGCCGTCGCGAAGGGTTTCGGCTGCGCGGCCGAGCGGATCGCCGACCTCGACCATTTCGCCGCCGCCCTTGCCGCCGCCAAGACCCGGGACGTGCCGACGGTGCTTGAACTCGTCGCCGGCCATACCGACATCGGGGGCTGAAGGAGACGCCGATGAGCGAGAAAGTGAAGAAGACCGAGGCGGAATGGCGGGCGCAGCTTAACCCGCTGCAATATGCCGTCACCCGCCAGAAGGCGACGGAGCGGCCCCATACCGGTATCTATGATCAGGAATGGCGCCCCGGCACCTATCGCTGCATCGGCTGCGGCCAGGAGTTGTTCGAGTCGGACGCCAAATTCGACGCCGGCTGCGGCTGGCCCAGCTTCATGGCCCCGGTGAGCCGCGAGGCGGTCGCGACCGAGGTCGATAGCAGCCACGGCATGACCCGGGTCGAGGTTCTGTGTTCACGCTGCGATGCCCATCTTGGCCATGTCTTCCCGGACGGGCCGGGGCCGACCGGCCTTCGCTTCTGCATCAACTCGGCGTCCCTCGATCTCGATCCGGAAAAAGCCTGAGGGCGAAAGCCCGGCTCTGCTTGCGGATATCGGGCACGGCGGTGATTTCCCACAGCGCGCTCTTGCACGGCGGGCCGAGGGCGAAGAGCCGCCGGCTGGCCGTGCCATCGGCGGCGATCAGGCCGAAGGTCTCGTCGACATCGAAGCCGAGGCCAAGACTGTCGGGCCGGGCGATCCCCCGGTCCAGCAGGTAGCGGACGAGGGGCGCGGAAATGCGCCTGTAATCGACCGAAACCCCGGTGCAATTGACGGCGAAAGCCGCCGTCAGCGTTTCCGCCGGCCCGCCGCCCTTGGGACCGAGGGTGATGGCGAGGCCTTCGGGCGCCGCCGCCCAGCCCCGGATGCGGCCGGCCTTCACGGCGAACTGGCCGGCATCGCGCAAGGCGAAAATCCCCTCGGCCACCTGGGGCGCCATGCGGTGACGATGCACTTCCCACCACGGCCGGAGATGGCGCAGGAAACGCCGGCGCTCCGCCAGCGGCAGCACCCGCCACAGGTCCTGCGTCGCCGGGCGCAGGGCATCGACCACGCTGCGCCAGCCGATCCCCTCGGCCGCCGCCTTCCGCACCTCGGCCCGCACCCGCCGCAGATAGGCGAGCGGGCGGGGATCCTCGCCGGGGACAAGGAAGGGTTTCCACGGCCTTGTCTGTTCGTGAACGGAGGGCAGCAGGCCCCGGCGCGACAGGGCGGTGATGCGGCCGCGATGGCCACGCCGGCCGAGAAGGGTGACGACATCGACCGCGGTGAGGCCGGTGCCGAGGATGACGACATCGTCGTCAGGGCCAATGCGGCCCAATTCGCCATCGTCCCAGGGATCGCCGATCAGGCGGCGGGGATCGACCGCCGCGAGGCCTTCGGGATAGGGCCATTGCGGCGGGTTGTTGCCGGTGGCGAGCACCGCGAGGTCGACGCGGTATCGGCCACCGTCGGAAAAGCGCAGATCGACGCCCTCGTCCGTCTCGTCGACGCCATTCACCGAACGGGCGATGCGCTCGACCGTGACCTCCGGCGCCGCCTGGGTCTCGGCCGCCGCCAGGGTCTGCGCCAGATAGCGGCCATAGAGTCCGCGCGGCATGAAGGCATGGCCCGAAGGCGGCACCAAAGGCCCCGGCAGGTCGCCGGCCCAGAGCCAACGCAGGAAATGCGACGGGTCATCCTCGAAAGCGCTCATGTTCGCCGCCCGCACATTCAGCAGGTGGTCGGCATGGGCGGTGGAATAGGCGAGCCCCGGCCCGAACACGCCCGAGCGCTCGAACAGCAGGATGCTCGAGCCCGCCGGCAGGCGCCGCAGCAATTCGAGGGCGGTCTGCGTCCCCGTGAACCCCGCCCCGATGATCGCCAGCCGCATGGTCATGCCTCCGAAAGGTATTAAACAATAATATATGGTAATTTTTTTCTTTTAACATCATCGTGACAGCCCCCGGCGGCGTCAAGGCATCCCGGGGCTAACCGACTGTTAAGCCGCGAGGGCCATGCTGTTCCAAAGACAAGGGAGGAGCGGTCCACCATGGGCACGCCACCACCACTGCCGCCCGAGGCGGAGAAGATCGACCGCCGCCGACAGGAAATGGCGGCCGCGCTCTCGGCCGTCGTCCGTCATGTCCGCGACGGCATCGTCATCATCGACGAGGCTGATCACATCGCCTCGATCAATCCCCATCTGGCCGGGCGTGCGGCGCTCGATGTCGCCGCCCTGATCGGCCGGCCGGCCAGCGATCTTCTGGGCTGGAGCGAGCTTGAGGCGACAACGACGGAGCCCCTGCCGGCCCGGATCGACCTGATCACCGAAAGCGGCCGCTTGCCCTGCGAGGCCCGGATCCTGCCGATTTTGCGTAACGAGCGCGATATCCTGCGCATCGTCATCCTGCATCTGCCGGAAGCCGGCGCCGCATCCGGTCTTGGGGATTTCGAACGCCGGGTGCTGGCCGCCCTGGGCCGCAATCTGGACAAGACCCCGCCGGAAGGGGTTTCCGGCCAGATCGAGGTGATCGTGGTCGATGCCGTGAAGCAGCGTCTGGGCCCGCGCTGGCGCGTGGTGGCGGAAAGGGTGATGACCACGGCCGCGACCATGATCAGCCAGCGTCTCGACCCCGGCGAGACCTACGCCCGTATCGCCGACACCAGTTTCGTCGTCGCCTTCAAGACCACCAGCATCGAGGAGGCGGCGGGCCGCGCCCGCGCCATCGCCGCCGATATCCTGCACCATCTGCTGGGCGACGCCGAGGCGGCGGGCATCGCCGTGCTCGGCTCCGCCGACCCCTTGCCCGAAGCGGCCCCGGCCGAGACCGGATCGCCGCCGGTGCCCGCCGGTATTCTGGAGGCGCGTATCGCCGCCGGCCGCGACCAGTATCAGCAGCGCATCGCCGCCTCGATCGCCCGCCTGCTGCGCGAGGCGCGGCTGGAGACCAGGCCGATCCTCCGCCGGGGCGGTCAGGATTCGGGCCTCGTCCTGTCCGAGCCGGATGTACCGACCCGCGAGGGTCTGGCCATGCTTCGTCAGGCCGGCGTCTTTCCCCGCACCCATCCTGAAACTGGCCTGCTGCCCTTCGCCCTCACCATCGATCGCCTCTACCGCATGATCGACGGTCCCGGCGCGCAGATCCCGGTCCATGTCGTGCCCGTGCCGCTGATCCTGCTGGACGACCGCCAGGGTCTGGAGCAATTCCTCGCCCTTGCCCGCCCCCTGCCCGAGGCCCTGCGCCGTTGCCTCATCCTGATGATCTCGGATATCGGCCGCGAGTCCGCCCGCCCCCGCCTGACCGATCTCGCCCGGCGGATCGCCCCCTTCTGCCGCCGGGTCGGCCTGGCCATCGACGGGCTGGAGGATGGCGCCATCGCCTATGACGATATCCGCCCCACGGGCCTGCGGATCGCCTGGACCCCCGCCCTCGCCACGATCGTGGCGCGGGAGCCGGAACGCCTGCGCCGGCTGGTCGAAAAGGCCCATCGGCACCATTGCCTGATCCTGGCGCAAGGGTCCATGACCCCTGAAGAGCGCAGCTTCCTCGAAGATCAGATGACCATCGATCTGACCGTCGACTGAAGCCCTCCCTTCGATCGGAAATTCGGATCGATGATCCGATAATTCAGGCGATCTGATATGATCCGGCAATTGCTTTCGCACGGGATTCGGTAGAGGTTGGAATCGTTCTAATAAAGGACGACCGCATGTCGATCTCTCCACCAAGCCCGACCGCGACCGGCGCCCCTGGCGCCCCGGTCGCCGACCATCGACATCCCCTGTCCGAGGATGCCCGAATCCCCGTACCGCTTCAGATCGATCGACGGAACCAACAGGAGTGAATGCTATGAGCGAAGCCAAATGCCCGGTGATGCATGGCGCAATCACCGCCACCGGCATGTCGGTCATGGATTGGTGGCCGAAGGCCCTGAACCTCGACATTCTTCATCAGCATGACGCGAAGACCAACCCGCTGGGGCCGGACTTCGACTACCGCGAGGCGCTGAAGTCGCTCGACTTCGCGGCCCTGAAGCGCGACCTGCGCGCCCTGATGACCGACAGCCAGCCCTGGTGGCCGGCGGACTGGGGCCACTACGGCGGCCTGATGATCCGCCTGAGCTGGCACGCCGCCGGGACCTATCGCATCGCCGACGGGCGCGGCGGCGCGGGCACCGGCAACCAGCGTTTCGCCCCGCTGAATTCCTGGCCGGACAATGTGAGCCTGGACAAGGCGCGCCGCCTGCTGTGGCCGATCAAGAAGAAATACGGCAACAAGCTGAGCTGGGCCGATCTGATCGCCCTCGCCGGCACCATCGCCTATGAATCCATGGGGCTGAAGACTTTCGGTTTCGGCTTCGGGCGCGAGGATATCTGGCACCCGGAAAAGGATGTCTACTGGGGCTCGGAGAAGGAATGGCTGGCGCCGAGCGACAGCCGCTACGGCGATCTCGACAGCCCCGAGACCATGGAAAACCCGCTGGCCGCCGTGCAGATGGGCCTCATCTACGTCAATCCGGAAGGCGTGAACGGCAAGCCCGACCCGCTGAAGACCGCCGCCCAGGTGCGCGAGACCTTCGCCCGCATGGCGATGAACGACGAGGAAACCGTCGCCCTGACCGCGGGTGGCCATACCGTCGGCAAGACCCACGGCAATGGCGACGCCGCCCTGCTAGGGCCGGCGCCCGAAGCGGCCGATGTCGAGATGCAGGGCCTCGGCTGGGCCAACCCGAACCAGACGGGCCATGGCCGCTACGCCGTGACCAGCGGCCTCGAGGGCGCCTGGACCACCCATCCGACCCAATGGGACAACGGCTTCTTCGAGATGCTGTTCAACCATGAATGGGAATTGCGCAAGAGCCCGGCCGGCGCCTGGCAGTGGGAGCCGGTCGCCATCAGGGACGAAGACAAGCCGGTCGATGTCGAGGATCCTTCGATCCGCCACAATCCGATGATGACCGACGCCGACATGGCGATGAAGGTCGATCCGATCTACCGGGAAATCTCGCTGCGCTTCATGAAGGACCCGGCCTATTTCTCGGACGTCTTCGCCCGCGCCTGGTTCAAGCTGACCCACCGCGACATGGGCCCGAAGGTGCGCTACGTCGGCCCCGACGTCCCGGCCGAGGATCTGATCTGGCAGGACCCGGTGCCCGCCGGCAGCACGTCCTATGACGTCGCCGCCGTGAAGGCGAAGATCGCGGCGAGCGGCCTGTCCGTCGCCGACATGGTCGCCACCGCCTGGGACAGCGCCCGCACCTTCCGCGGCTCGGACAAGCGGGGCGGCGCCAATGGCGCGCGCATCCGCCTCAGCCCCCAGAAGGACTGGGAAGGCAACGAGCCCGCCCGCCTCGCCAGGGTCCTGGCCGTGCTCGGCCCGATCGCGGCGGCGAGCGGCGCCAGCATCGCCGACGTCATCGTGCTCGCCGGCACTGTCGGCATCGAGCAGGCGGCCAGGGCCGCGGGCTTCGACATCGCCGTGCCCTTCACCCCGGGCCGGGGCGACGCGACCGAGGCGCAAACCGACGCCGCCTCCTTCGAGGTGCTGGAGCCGATCCACGACGGCTACCGCAACTGGCTGAAGAAGGACTATGTCGTCAGCGCCGAGGAATTGCTGCTCGACCGCAGCCAGTTGATGGGCCTGACCGCCCCCGAGATGACGGTGCTGGTCGGCGGCCTGCGGGTCCTCGGCACCAACCACGGCGGCACGAAGCACGGCGTGCTGACCGACCGGGTGGGCGCGCTGACCAACGACTTCTTCGTCAACCTGACCGACATGGCCAACAGCTGGAAGCCGGCGGGCAAGGGTCTCTACGAGATCCGCGACCGGGCGACCGGGGCGGTGAAGTGGACGGCGACGCGGGTCGATCTCGTCTTCGGCTCGAACGCGGTCCTGCGCGCCTATGCCGAAGTCTACGCCCAGGACGACAGCAAGGAGAAGTTCGTGAAGGACTTCGTCGCCGCCTGGACCAAGGTGATGAACGCGGACCTTTTCGCGTAATCGCCGACATTCCGGCCCCCGCGGTTTCGGCCGCGGGGGCTGACCTCGCTCAGAGGAGGTTGGAAGCCCCGGCCTCCACCACCTCGACCCCATCGCCAAGGCGGAGCACGCCAGCGCCATCCGGGATCGCGTTCTGGCCGAAGATGATGCCGCCCCTGGCCGCCCGGTGAATGCGACCGAGGGCGCGCAGCGGCTCGTTCGCCTCGCTCCGCTCGCCGCTGTCGGGATCGCGGGTGGTGATGACGCAGCGGCTGCACGGCTTGACCACGCGGAAGTCCATCCCGGCGATGCGGATCACGCGCCACTGGTCCTCGGCCCAGGGCGCCGCCCCCTCGATCACGATGTTGGGGCGGAAGCGGCGCATGTCCATCGGCGCCGGCACCTCGGCATTGAGGGCGGCGAGGGATTCGGTCGTCGTGATCAGCACCGGAAAACCGTCAGAGAAACTGGCATGGTCGCCCGCCGCGCCATAGGCGGGATCGACCGGCCGGGCCGCGACATCGTCGAGATAGACGAGCTGGACCGGCATCCCCAGCAGCCGGGTCAGGAACGCCCCCGCCGCCGGCATGGCGACGGCGGCTTCCACCTCGTCGCCCCACACCGTGACCTTCATGCGGGGCGCCCCGGCGCCCGGCGTCGGCACGAAGATCTCGCCCAATTGCTGGTGGCGCAGCAGGATGCCATCCGACCGGCTGTCCACGTCGACCATCATCATCACCGGATGCTGGCGGATGGTCTGGAACACGCCGTCGTCATCGACCACCATCCAGCGCCGGTCCCCGGCGAGGCCCAAGGGATCGACGGGGCTTTCCGTCAGGGCCGTGCCCTTCAGGCTCTTGACCGGATAGTGATAGAGACCGACGACCTTCATGACCTGCCCTTTCCCCACGACCGCGCCCCCTTGATGCGCGTTCGCGGGGCGAATGGCAATACGCGGGATCAGCGCCCTGCCATCAGGTCCGGCTGGGACTTCAGCAATTCCTTCACCGTGAGGCTTATGCCCTCGGTGAGCGATATCTTCGGCTCCCAGCCGAGATCGCGCCGCGCCTTGGCGATGTTGAAATAATGATGGGTGACCATGTAACGGACCGAGAAACGGGTAAGGCCGTTCTCGGCGTTCAGCGTGCCGCCCTTCAGGGTGTCGACCGCCTCGGCGATGGCGGCGACGGCATAGGCCAGCCAATAGGGCACCTTGCCCCGGATCGGCGGATATTTCAGCTCGAGGATCAGCTTCTCGATGAAGTCGAAGAAGGCGATCGGCTCGCCATTGGTGATGAAATAGGCCTGGCCCGAGAGGCGGGAGCCGGCGCCCAGCTTCTCTTCGGCGGCGACGACGGCATCGACCAGATTGGCGATATAGGTGAAGTCCGACAGCTTGTCCCGGTTGCCCACGGCGCGGTTCAGCTTGCCGCGCTTCGCCTTGTCGAGGATCGCCGGGATGAAGCGGTTGTCGCCCGCGCCGAAGATCACATGGGGCCGGATCGCGCAGGTCTCGCAGCCGCCGGTGCCGGAAAAGGCCAGGACCTTCTTTTCCGCCGCGATCTTGCTGTCGGCATAGGGCGCCTGGGAGATCGAGGAATAGGGCAGCGTCTCGTCGCCATTCTCGATATCGGCGCCCTCGTAGACCGCGCTCGCCGACGAGATATAGACGAGGCGGGGGATGCGATGCGCGGCGCAGGCGTCCAGGATATTCTCGGTCCCCGACAGGTTGACGGCCCAGACATCCTCCACCCGATTGTGCCTGGTATGGACGAGGGAGGCATTGTGGATCACCGCATCCGCGCCCGCGAGGGCCGCCGAGACCGCCGCCTTGTCGCGGATGTCGAGGCGGGTGAATTTCACATCCGCGCGGAACGGGCGGTCGTTCATGTCGGCGCAGGTGACCTCGTGGCCGAGGTCGGCGAAGCGATCGACGAGGGCCCGTCCGACGAAGCCCTGCCCCCCGGTGATGAGGATTTTCTTGTTCATGGTTCTGTCGCCCTTACTTGTCGGTGCCGAAGGCCTGGTCCCAGAAAGGGAAGATCGAGGCGTAGTTGTAATTCATGCGGTTATGATGAATGTCATGCTTCGCCGCCCAGAAATTGAACAGGCGGAAAGCGGGATGCGGGATCACCAGGTTGGAATGGACCAGCACGTTGATCCCGGCGTGAACGAAGAACACGACCAGGAACGAGGTCGCCGAAATCGGCCCGAGCAGGACGACGGCGAGCAGCAAAAGGCCGAGGCCGGCGAAATTCTCGGCCGGGTGGAGATAGATGCTTTCGGGCGCGGTCGGGAAACGCACCATGTGATGCGTCCGGTGCACATGCTGCAGCACCAGCCTGTGGTGCATGATCCGGTGCAGGAAATAATACATGAAATCATAGAGGAGAAGGACGCCCAGCGTCTCGCCGATGAAGCCGGCGGGGCCGGGCAGGCCCTTGTAGAGATAGGCATCGCCCAGGAACCAGAAGAAGGCCCCGAAGATGCAGAGGGAGAACAGCCCGTTCAGGGTGATGTTCAACCATTTCCGCAAGGGCGGGATCTGATAGGTCTTGGGCGTGCGGATACGGTATTGGGCGAGGCTGCTTTTTTCCGCGGCCCAGCCAAGACCATGCATGAGCGCGCCGTTGAAGGCGAGCATGAGGCCCCAGACGATGAAGAAAGTCGTGTCCATGGCTCAGGACCTCGCGAACAGGGAAAGACGGATCAGGGCGAGAAGGGACCGGAGGCGCCGCCCGCCGCCCCGGCCGAACATCAGGCCGATGGAGGCGCGCGCCTTCTCGTAGTCGCCGGGGGCGACCGGATAGAGTTTCGGCGGCACGGTGAAACCGAAGCGGTCGCTCAGCACCGCCTTGGCGTTGGTGTAGGCGCGCAGGCCGTCGCGCCCGTTCATGCGGCCGAAGCCGGAATATTTGACGCCGCCGAAGGGCAGGTCCTGGGCGAGGTAGCACAGGCCGAAATCATTGATGCAGGTCGCGCCCGCGTCGAGCGCGGCGGCGATCCGCTCGGCCCGCGCCCGGTCCTTGCTGAAGACCGAGGAATGCAGGCCGAAATCCGTGCCATTGGCGATGCGGATCGCCTCGGCGTCGTCCTTCACCCGCATGATCAGGGCGACCGGACCGAAGACCTCTTCCCGCGCGATGCGCATCTCGGGGGTTACGTCGAGGAGCACGGTCGGCGGATAGAAATGACCCGTCGCAGGATCGGGTATCCGCCCGCCGACCAGGGCGCGGGCGCCCTTCGCCAGGGCATCCGACACCAGTTCGTCGATCACCCGCATCTGCTGCATCGTGTTGATCGCGCCGACATCGAGCCTTCCCGGCCCCGTCGGCACGCCCTGACGCAGCGCCGCCGCCCGCTTGCCGAATTCGGCGACGAAACGATCATGGATACCGTCCATCACCAGCAGCCGTTCCGAGGCGATGCAGTTCTGGCCGAGATTGATGAAACAGCCGCCCAGCGCCGAATGCACCGCCTGCTCGAGATCGGCGTCGTCGCAGATGATCATCGGGTCCTTGCCGCCCAGTTCCATCACCGTGGGCGTCAGATGTTCCGCGCTGCCTTCGATGATGCGCCTGCCGTTGCCGACCGAGCCGATGAAGAGGATCTTCTGCACCCGCGCGCGAACGAGGGCGGCGCCGGTCTCGCCGAAACCGTTCAGGATCCGCACCGTGTCGGTGGAAAAGCCTTCGCGGCGCAGGGCCTCGTCGATGATCGACTGGAACAGACCGGTCGACCAGGCGACCGCCTCCGAGGCCTTGAGGACGACGGCATTTCCCGCCATCAAGGGCGCGACGAGGGAGCCGAAGATGTTCTGGAACGGATAGTTCCACGGCACGATGCAGGCGATGACGCCGAGCGGGCGATATTCGATCCGCGCCTTCTTGTGCATCAGGAGACCGGAGGAGACCCTTTCCGGCCGCAGGTGCTTCTCGCCGTTCCTGACCATCCAGCGGATCTTGTTGAGGACCGGCATGACCTCGCCGAGCAGGGCATTCTCGTGGGTCTTGCCACTGTCCTTCGCGACGGCGGCGCAAATCTCGTCCGCCCTCTCGATGATGATATCGGTCAGATGGCCGAGCACGGCGCGGCGCTGGGCGAAGCTGCTGGCGCCCCAGGCCTGCTGGGCCGCCCGTGCCCGCTCCACCGCCGCGCGCACATCGTCGGGGCTGGCGACAGTTACTTCGCCGAGGCTGGCCCCGGTCGCCGGGTTGATGCAATGGATCACCTGCGGCGAGGAGCGCGGCCCCACGTTCGCGGGTTGAGCGAGAGGGGTTACGCTCATGCCATGTCTCCTGACAGGATGAAATCCGCGGCGCGCTGGCCGATCATCATGCTGGGCGCGTTGAGGGCGGATACCGGGATCTCGGGCATGACCGAGGCATCGGCGACGCGGACATTGGCGAAGCCCTTCAGCCGGAGCCGCGTGTCGACCGGGCTGTCCGCATCGTCGCCCATGCGGCAGGTGCCGCAGAAATGGAAGGTGGTCATGGTGGCGCCCGCCAGCCATCTCCACAACCGGGCGCCACTGACGGGCCTCGCCCCCGCCGACAGGGGCCTGACGCCCGCCCGGGCCAGCGGTGCCCTTGCGGCGATGTCGCGCGCTTTCACGATGCCGGCCTCGATCGTCGCGCGGTCGGCGGCGCTGGCGTAATAGCCGGGATCGACGATGGCCGGCGCATCCGGGTCGGCGGAGGCGAGCCGCAGGCTGCCGCGCGAGGTCGGCTTGCCCAGGATGACGACGATGCCGAAGAGACTGTCGACGAAACGGCGCAAGGGCGGCAGGCGGAACGCCAGCTCGATGGCGCCCCGCAAGAATCGGCGCAGCACGGCGATATCATGCAGCCGGCCCGGCAGGGCCAGCACCGGCACCATCCGCCGCATGGATTCCTTCAGCGAGGCCGGCGCGGCATAGCAGACGAAGCAGGTGTCGGGCGCCCCGTCCCTCGGCTCGTCCGGCTCGCGGGCGGCGACATCGAAGCCGTAGACCTGCGGATACCGGAAATCGATCGGGGCCTTCGCGGTATAGAACATGCAGACATTGGGGTGATCCTGCAGGTTCCGCCCGATGCCCGGCGCATCCTTCACCACGGCAATACCGTGCCGCGCCAGTTCCGCCGCCGGACCGACGCCCGACAGCATCAGAAGGCGCGGCGTCTCCAGCGCGCCAGCCGCCATCACCAGTTCGCCCGTGACGCGGGCGCGCTCGACGCGGCCTTCGATGCTGTAATCGACCGCGACCGCGCGCGCGCCCTCGAACAGGATGCGGCGAAGCGTGGCGCCGGTCCGGACCGTGAGGCCGGCGGGCGGATCGTCATGCACGAAGGCGCGATAGGAGGAGCGACGCTGATCGCCCGCGTAATTCATGTCGTTGGCACCGACGACGCCGGACAGGTCGCCGTCATTCATGCCGTCTTTCCGCGCGAAACCCGCCTCGACCGCGGCGGCGAGGAAACATTCGGCGAAGGGCGTGGGCGGGCGCGGGCGAATCCCGAGGCGGCTTTCCACCGCCTGAAAGGCGGGCACGATGTCATCCCAGCGCCAGCCCGCCGGCCAGGCCTCGAAATCGCGCCGGTCACCCCTCGTGTAGACCATGCCGTTGACCGAGCCCGAGCCGCCCAGGCCCCGGCCGGTGCCGATATAGAGCGAACGGCCGCCGCAGTCCTTCTGCCGTGCCGACATGCGGTGCCACATCAGGGCATCGTTGGAGAATGCATCTTTAAAACCATCCGAGGACAGGGTTTCGGGATGATCCACCGCTGGGTCCCCCGCCTCGAGCAGGAGCACGCGAGCCTTGCCAGCCAGGCGGGCGGCGGCGACGCAGCCGGCCGATCCGCCCCCGACAACGATGTGATCGAATGCCTCCATGCCCTGTTCGACCTCCCCAGGCGCTTCTCCGGGCGCCCTTGTAATTAGCCTTGCAGTTTGAGTAATTGCAATTACTATCTTCGCAAGGTTGATTTTCCGGCGGGAGCCTGCAGCATCGCCCCAACGGCGCCATCGAGCGCCGGCCACGAACAAAGGTCATTCGCCGTCATGAGTGCAAAACCGCAAGCGACCGAAGCCCGTCCGCCCCGCAACGGCGCGGCCCAGGCCTTGAAGGCGGCGAAACAGGCGCTGTCGCGCGACCACATCCTCGACGTCGCGGAAAAGGTCTTCGCCGAACATGGCTTCGCCGGCACCCGAATGCAGGATATCGCGCGGGAGGCGGGCATTTCGCTGGCGACGCTCTATCAGTTCCATCCGGGCAAGCAGGAGCTGCATCACGCGGTGCTGGTCACCCGCGACCGGGAAATGCTCGACGCCGTCATGTCGCGCCTGCAATCGGTCTCGCTGGGGCAGGCGCCACTGATCGGCCTTCTGTGGATGATGAAGGTGAATGTCGCCTTCCTGCTGGACCACCCCGATTACCTGCGCCTGATCCTGCAGGAGGGATATATGTGGTATCACGCCGCCGCCCAGCCCTCCCACGACGAACAGGCCCTGTGGGAATTGGGCGCCGGGCTGATCGAACAGGCGCTGGATTTCGGCGTCCGCGCCGGCCAGCTGGTCGCGGGCCATGGCCGGGATCAGGCGCGCATGTTGATGGCGCTGCAACAGACGAGGCTGGCCAATTGGGTCGCGGGCGGCATGGCCGAGGATCACGCCGTGGTGATCGCCCGGGTCCAGACCGATTTCCTGCGCCTCTTCGCCCTGCCCCGCGTCGCCGTCGAGATGGTAATGCCGGACGGCACGGCCTTGACGTCGGCGGTACAGGCGCAGCTTGCCGCGCTGGACACGGCGACGCGATAGATCTGATTTTCCGCATGACGGAAGCGGCGCATCCTTCGTCGTCATCCTGGCGCAGGCCGGGATCTCGGGCCGGCAGGGGCGCCTCTCTCGTCCCAAGGCCCCGGCCTGCGCCGGGGCGACGAGCGCCAGGGTTCAAAACCGCTCCAGAGCAACGAACAACAGGGGGGGGATCATGGGGGTGTCGGATTTTCCGGCGGGTGCCGCGCTCGTCTTCGGCGGCAGCGGGGGTATCGGCCGCGAGGTCGCGCGCGGTTTCGCTGCCGCGGGCTGCGATGTCGCGGTGACCTACCGGCGGAAGGCCGATGTCGCGCGGGACCTGGTCGCTGAGTTCACCGCGCTCGGCCGCAAGGCCAGTCATCACGCCGTCGACCTGACCGACGCCGCGAGCGTGAACGCCGCCTTCGCCGAGGCGGTCGATACCCATGGCCGCATCCATACCGTCGTCTTCGCCGCCGGGCCGGTGGTGGAGCAGGTGGCGATCGCCGATACGTCCCCCGCCCTGTGGCGCCAGTCGATCGAGACCGAGACCATCGGTTTCTTCAACTGCGTCTCGGCCGCCGTGCCGCATATGCGGGCGATGGGCGGCGGCTCCTTCATTCACCTCGGCTCGGCAGGACATCTGCGCTGGCCGAAGAAGGACGGTCTGTCGGTCGCGCCCAAGGCGGCGAACGAAGCCCTGATCAAGGGCATCGCGCGGGAGGAAGGCGTCCATGGCATCCGCGCCAATTCCGTCCTCGTCGGCGTGATCGAGGCGGGCATGTTCCTCGAATTGAAGGCGCGCGGCGTTTTCGACGAACGCTGGATCAGGGAGACCCTGCGCATGATCGCGATCAAGCGCCTCGGCACCGGCGAGGATATCGGCAATGCCGCGGTCTTCCTGGCTTCGGCCAAGGCGTCCTATATCACCGGGCAGCAGATCAATGTCTCGGGCGGCTTCGGCCTATGAGACGCGGCGTCACTCCGCCACGGCCGCCTGACGAGGCTCCGCCGCCCGCTCCGCGATATGGGCGGCGGTGCGCCGGCCGGTCCAGACGCAGTCGCCCAGCGACAGGCCGCTGACATAATAATTGGACGGCAGGCCCCGGGCCGCCCGCCCGATGGCGTAGAGCCCGGGCACCACGCCGCCTTCGGCCCGCAGCACCGCCCCCGTCGCCTCCTCGACCGCGAGGCCGCCGAGGGTGAGCACCGGCAGCGGGAAGGCCCGGTTGGTCGCGGAAATGTCGAGGGCGTGGAACGGCCCGGTGGCGATGACGCCCCGCATCTCGTCCGATTTGCCGACGGGGTCGGGCTGGCCGTCGCGCGCGGCGGCATTATTGGCCGCGATCTCGCCGACGAGGGCCGCCGGCACCATGCCCAGCTTCGCCGCCAGCGCCTCGATCGTCGGCGCCGATTTCGCCCCCAGCATCAGGAAGCGGGCCGGTACCGACTGGAAACCCCACATGGACCCTTGCGCGATCTCGGTCTTGGCCTCGCGCAGCTGCGCGTCGTCGAGGATGACGTAGCCCCGCCCGCCCGCCTTGCGGAACATCGCATCGCCGAGGCGGGCGCCATATTGTTCCTCGTTGGTCAGGCGCTGGCCGTCGGGGCCGACCACGATGCCCTTGGCGAAGGCATGGGGCGGGTTGATGAAGCGCCAGGCCGATATGCGATTGGCCTTGTCCAGCCGCCCGCCGAGGCCAAGGCCAAGGCGGATGCCGCTGCCGTCGCAGCCCGAGGAGCCGAGGGGAAAGCCCGGCATGAATTCGGGCGCATGGCGCGCCACCATCGCCCGGTTCTTGATGAAGCCGCCGGTCGCCAGCACGACGCCGTGGCGGGCACGGACCCGCAGCGGCCGGGCGAAAGCCCCCTCGATCAGGGCCGCGAGCCGCACCAGCACCGTGGACACGCCCGCGACCTGCAGGGCGATGATACGCGCCGGCCGCTCCAACGCGCGGTGCAGCCGGGCGGCGATGCCGCCGGGACGCAGGGCCATGAATTCGGCGCCGATGACCGCGCCCGCCGGATCGACGATCAGGCGGCGCGCCTTTGCTTCGGTCCGCACCGTGATGCCCCTCGTGCGGGCGACACGGGCCATCAGCGCCTCCATCATCGCCCGGCCGGACAGCCATTTGCCCTTGGCCCGGTGGCCGCGCGGCGCGGGCGGGATGGCGTCGCGATTGGACGGCACCATCTCGTTGCCCGAGAAATAGAGATAATGATCCTTGGAAGGGTAGGAGGTTTCATGGGGCGCTTCGGCGCTGTCGAAGCCGACGCCATGCGCCTCCAGCCAGTCGATCATGCCCGCGCTTTCGGCGGCATAGCGCCTTATGGTCTCGGCCGAGACGGCATCGCCCACTTCCCGGGCGAGATAGGCCGCCATGGCCTCCACACTGTCGGGACGGCCGGCCGCCGTCTGGTGGCGCGTGCCGCCGCCAGCATAGACGATGCCGCCGGACAACCAACTGGCACCGCCCCCGGCGAAACGATCGGCCAGCAACACGTCGAGACCCCGCTCCGCCGCCTCGAGCGCGGCGCAGGCCCCGGCAGCGCCATAGCCGATCACCAGCAGGCCGCAATCCACGTCGAAGCGTTCCGGTGCCGGCAGGGGTGCCCCGACGACGGCATTGCCGGCCGAGACCTCGGCGCCGATCGCATCGCCGCTGCCCTTGCCTGTCGCCATCGTCTCTCTCCCCCTTTGCCGGTCGCCGGCATTCTCCTGGCCCGCGCGCCCGGCGGCATCGTCCTGATGGACGAGCCGCCGGCCGGGGATCAGACGCCCTTCCGCTTCAATTCCTGCGGGGTGTAGTCGCTTTCCTTGCGGCCGCCCTCGTTGTAGCGCATGCGGTCCACCACCTCGCTCGACAGGCGGTCGGCCATATAGGCGCCGGAGACGAGGTCGTGATAGACGCAAACCCGCTGCTGGAAGAACTGCGAGGCATAGTCATAGGACGTGGTGTTCATGGCCATGCGATAGAGCTGGCCGCGCGCGTCATACATGTCGGCGATCACGGGGTTGAAACTGTCCTCGTCGATGTAGATCGTGCGGGCGGCATAGACATGGCGGAGGCCCGGCTTCAGCCTGGCCTTCAATACCCAGCAGCGGTGCAACTCCCAGCGCACCGCGTCGGGATTGAGATGGGCCTTGGCCAGCAGGTCCTTGTATTTCACCGCCGGATCTTCGATCAGGAAGTTGTTGTAGGGGATGAAGATTTCCTTCTTGCCGGCGATTTCCCAATCATAGCGCTTGGGCGACTGGGTCCACAGGCCGGTATCGTCGACCGTGTGGAAGCCGCCCGGCCCCAGCGGATAGTCGCCGGCGATTTCCGGCACCTGCTTCACCCGCCGCGTGCCCGGGACATATTGCCAGGCCTGGCTCGGCCGGTTGCCGAAATCCCAATATTCCCGGACGAGGGTGATCGAGCCGCGCTCACGCTCGGGTTTCAGCGTGCTGCGGAAGACGAAGGCCGAGCCGCCGTCGAAACTGGCGCGGGCGACCGTCGGGTCATAGGCTGTGGCGTAGATGTCCCATTGCTGCGCGCCCCAGGCGATGTTGCCGTCGGGATAGACCACGGCTTCGTCCATGGTGCCGCGCTGGGTGAAGCCACGCGGGATACTGATCACATTCCAGATCAGCTCCAGCCCGCTCTTGGGGAAGGGAAAGGCGGGCGCGCCGAAGGTTCCGGTCACGCCTTCGCCGTCGGGGGTCACCTGGGCTTCCTGCGCGTTCAGCTTCAGATTGGCGTGCAGCGCGTCGTTGAAGCGGAAATCCCGGTGGCAGGGATAGACATCCATGCGGAAGGTTGCAGGATTCTTCTGCAGCAGCGCCTTCTGCCCCTCGGTCAGGCGGTCGGCATAGGTCTGGACATTCTGCGCGGTGATCGAGAACAGCGGCTTTTCCGCCGCGTAAGGGTTGGCCTGCACCTTGCCCGTGCCGCCATGGGTGATGCCCGGCGGCACGCCCAGCCATTTGCCCGACCAGGGCGCCAGCAGCCCGTCCGCGCTGCCTTCCTTGATCGCGCCGGCCGGTGTCAGGGACGTGCCCAGTTTCGCCACCTCGTCCGCCGCCGCCTTGGCGAAGCCGAAGCGGGGGGTGGCGGCGGCCCAGGCGGCCGCGCCCAGTCCGGCGACGAAAGTCCTGCGATCCATGGTGTTCCTCCTCGATCGTTTCTTGTCGTTGGTCAGAATGTGTATTTCGCCGTGGCGATGACGTAGTCGCGGTCGACCAGCGGCCGCTCGATCCGCTCGTAGGAGCCGAAGAAGGCGGTATAGATCACGCCGATCTCGAGATTGTTCAGGTGCCGGAACTTGACCCCGGAGGAGACGCGGACATCGCCCGTGCCCGACAGGGCGCCGAGGGCGCCAGGCGCGGCGGGCGTGCCGAAGGCGATGCCGAAGGCGACGGGAACGGCCATGTCCCAGCCGCCCGGGAAGACATCGGTGAAGCCGAATTCGGCGAGGCCCTGAATGCCCCAGGACGTCTTGTCGCCGGTCAGCTGCCGGAAGGCGTTGATGTTGTTGCCATTGCCGTCCTGCAGCGGCTGGCCGTTCTGGTCGTAGAAATAGAGGGTGTCGTGGCGAACGACGTGGTTCAGGCTGACCTCGGCGACGAGGTTCAGCGAATCCCACCAAGCGGTGGCGCCGCCGACATAAAGCCCGCTCAGGTTCGCCTGCCAATAGTCGCCGCGCACCGGCTGCGGCGCCTTGATGCCGGAAATCATGCCGTTGACCAGCATCGGCGCGCCCTGGCGATAGGCGAATTCGAAACCGACGTTGACGGGGCCGAGGGTCGTCGTCGCGCTGCCGCCGTAGAGCTTGACGTCCTCGTAATAGACCACGCGATAGGTATAGGGCAGGTAGAGCGGGGCGACCGTCGCCACCAGATTGTCGACCACCGAATTCACCATGCCCTCGACGCCGGAACAGTCGATGCCGAGGCCGCCGCACAGGCCCGCGACGGCACCGCCGACCGAGCCAGGCCGGAAGGGATCGGTATCGATCGTCGAGATGTCGAAGGTCGGCGACGGGTTCTTGTCGTGATACTTCAGGAAGTACAGGCCCGCCGTCAGATTGTCGGTGACGTCATAGAGCAGGCCGGCGCCGAACTGGCCGCTGTTCGGCTTCACCTCGCCGGCATAGGCGACGTCGAAGCGCTTCGTATCCTCATTGGCGATACCGAGCAGATTGTCGCTGATGACCTGCGAGAGCAGTTGCGAGATCGGCATCGGCAGGGCGATGTTCTGGCACCCCGGCGTCGACGGGCTGAGGGTGCAGGCCGAGGCGAGAGTGCTGATGACATCGGGAAAGGGATTGACCGAGCCATAGGCGAATTCGGCGCCCGGCCCGATGATGTCGGAGCGGCTGAAGAAACTGCCGACGCCGTCCATCTGGTTGTTCTCGAAGCCGAACTGGTAGTAGCCGAGCAGGGACAGCCGGTCGGTCAGGCCCCAGTTCATCGAGACCTGAGGCACCGGCAGCAGGATATCCTTCACCTCCGAGCCCGGCGAGTTCGAGCGCGTTACATCGACGACACCCTGACTGAGCGAGATATTGCCGAAGAACAGGCTCTCGCCCCAGGCGACCACCTGGTTGCCGGCGCGGATGGACAGGTCGGTATCGAAGGGATGGAAGGTGCCATAGGCGAAGGCGTCGAGCAGGCGGAAGCGGCCACCATTGGCGACGCGGGTCTGCCCCGGAAACTGGTCCGGCTCGCCGTAACTCTTGTTGATACCATCGGGAAACTCCGTGTCGTTGGAATTCGCCGAGTGATAAACGAAATCATAGAAGGCGTTGCCGCTCAGGTTGACGCCGAATTCCTCGTATTTGAAACTGGCTTCGAGGAGCGCGGTCACCGCGTTGGTGATCAGGTCGCCCTTCTCGAAATTCAGGTTGGGATCGTCGAAATTATAGGTCTGCGGCGTGTGGGTCGAGGTCGGCACCACCGGCAGGATCGGCAGCTGCGGCAGGATGACGACCTGCGCGTAATCGGTATCGGGGGAAAAGGAGCGCGGATGGGGATCCTCGGCCCGAACGCCGATCTGGTAGGTCGTCGTCATGTTGACGCCGATCGTGGCGCCATTGTCGAGCTGATAGACTTCCGCGAGGGCAAGCCCCGCCCCGCCGATCAGGCCCCCGGCCATGGCCGCGAGCAGGGCGGGCCTTGCGACCGTCCCGCTTTCTCCAGCCCTTATTCCCCTGCGTGCCATCGCGCCCCCTGCCCTTCCGGCGCCGGTGTCCGGCGCCTTGCGGTTTGCCCCGCCCCTGCCGGCGGCCCGTCGTTCAAGCGCCCGCGGCCGGCACATCGCCGGCCGCGAGCATACGCAACAGGTAACGAATGCCCCCGAGGCTCAGATCCAGTAGTCGGTATTCTCGAGGCCGAGCATCACGCCGCCCCAGTTGCGGCCGATCGAATCCGCCTGATTGGCGGCATGGGCGCGGCCGGTATGGAGATCGGACAGGATGCGGGCGAAGGGCAGCTTGTTGAAGACCGCGGCGCCGCCGCCGGCCTTGAACAGGCGCTGGGCCAGATTGGCGCAGCGCTCCGGCACTTCGGCCGACTGATAGCGGAACTTGAAGCGATCCGACATTTCGGTGAAGCCGCCGGCGCAGGCGATGTCATACATCACGTTGATGTTGCGATGCAGGACCAGCTTCATCTCGTCGATGGCCGAGGCGGTCTCGGCGCAGAGCAGCTGGGCCGTGCCGTCTTCAGCCGTCTTCGATCCCGTGACCGTGGTCCGCTTCGCCGCGTAATTCACGAAGGCGTCGAGCATGGCCTGCAGTCCGCCGATGGACGAGGTCGAAACCGCCCGGATGAAGACCTGCGGGAACGGCATCCGGTAGAGACCATGGGTGTTCACCGCGTTGCCCGGGCTGTTGCACATCACGCCGTCCATGAACAGATGGGTGCGGTATTCGGGTACGAAGGCATCCTTGACCACGATGTCGTGACTGCCGGTGCCGCGCAGGCCCAGGGTGTCCCAGGTATCGACGATCTCGTAGTCCTTGCGCGGCAGCAGGAAGGTCCGCATGTCCATGTTGCCGGAACCGCGACCGACCTCGCCGCCGAGGAAGATCCAGCCGCAATGCTCGCAGCCCGACGAGAAGCGCCAGCGGCCGTTGAAGATGTAACCGCCCTCGACCGGGCGGGCATCGCCCTGGATCATGTAGGTGGAGGAGATCAGCGTCGAGGTGTCCTCGCCCCAGACTTCCGCCTGCGCCCGGTCATCGAACAGCGCCATCTGCCAGGGATGGCAGCCGATGACGCCGTAACACCAGGCGGCCGACATGTCGCCCTCGCCGAGGGTCATGAGGACGTCGTAATAGACATTGGGATGCATCTCGTAACCGCCCCAGCGCTTGGGCTGCAGGATGCGAAACAGGCCCGCGTCCTTCATCGCGGCCATCACCGCGTCGGGCACGCGGCGCAGGCGCTCGCCTTCGTCGGATTTGGCCCGCAGGAGGGGGACGAGGGCGCGCGCCCGGGCGCGCATTTCGTCTTCCGTCGGCACGGTGATGTTGAGTTCGCTGCTGCCGTCCATGGCTTTCCCTCGACTTGGCTTCCCCCCGGCCGGCTGGTCACGCCGGCTCGATTTGAGGCCATGTTGCGGGACTTGCGCGCGCCCAGCATCGTCTATGCGGACTATTTTCCGGATTCTTCAAGATATCCGGTCACGATGTTAAAGAATACATGAGCCGAGGGCGCAGCATTTTCTTGTGCATTACTTATCGCAACGCACAATAGCAGGTGGCATCGCGGGCAGGACGCCACGCAACATCACCCGTTACGGCCGCGATCGCGCGCCTAGGACTTCAGGGTCAGGCCCGTCATCGGCAGCATTCGCCGGACAACAAAACCCCGCATCTGTTCCGCGCTTCGCTCGGCCGGCCCCGCCATGTTGAGGAGGGACAGCAGCATCCGGATGGTCGCCTCCGTCACCTCGCGCCACTCGTCCTCCGCCATCGCGACACCCGCCAGGATCTGCTTCATCAGGAGAAGCGAGAGCCCGAAGCCCTCGGCGTTGATCAGGGCATCCTCGCTGACATAGGTCGCGAGGCTGGACAGGGTCATGACCGAGAGCTGCGGCTCCTTCGGTACATCGTCCAGCAGAAACAGGATCGCCCTCACGAAACGCTCCGCCGGATCCGCCTCGCCCTCGATATGCGCGATCAGACGCTGCGCCATCGCCGCCGCCGACTGCAGCAGGGCGGCGCTCAGCACATCCTCCCGGCTGGTGAAGTAGCGATAGACCGTGGGCCGCGTCACCCCCGCCTGGCGCGCGATATCGAGCAGGCTGGTCTTCTCGATCCCCCATTGCTTCACGCAGGCGATGGCGGCTTCGAGGACGCGCTGCCTCGTCTCGTTCGATGGCGGCTTGGACGGTAGCGTGGTCATGGCCTTCGTTCGGATCGGATCGGGATGGCCCAGTCTATCGATCGCTTTCCCCGGAACCTACCCCGGTTTTCACCTCCCTCGTTTTACGACTTTACACTAATCGTCTATCTGTATAGTTTCACACCCGAGCGGTGATGGCAAGCGCGTGATGGGCAAGGCCAACAAGAACAAGGGCCGCCAGCCGCGCGACAGGGAGGGGAAGAATGAGCCTGCAGGCGACAGCCGGCCGCAAGGGCGGCGCGACACCACCGACGGCGCGAGGCGGCCTGCCCTGGTTCGGCCACATGCTGGCCTTCGCGCGTAACCCCTATCATTTCGTCTCCACCGTCGCGACCGAGCATGGCGAAATTGCCGCCTTCACCCTGCTGGGCCAGCGCATCGTGCTGCTGACCGGCGACGAAGCGAGCGAGATCTTCTATCGCGGCTCGGACGAACAGCTCGACCAGTCGGCGGCCTACAAGCTGATGACGCCGATCTTCGGCGAGGGCCTGGTGTTCGATGCGCCGATCGCGCGCAAGAACGAGCAGTTGCGGATGCTGATGCCGTCGCTGCGCATGGAGGCGATGCGCGACCATTCCCACAAGATCGTGCAGGAGGTCGAGGATATCATCGCCGACTGGGGCGAGACCGGCGAGATCGAGCTGGTCGAGTTCATGAAGCAGCTCACCATCAATACCGCGAGCCACTGCCTGCTTGGGCGCGAGTTCCGTTATGAGCTGAGCACCGAATTCGCCGAGATCTATCACGACCTCGAGGAAGGCGTGCACCCCCTCGCCTATCACTTCCCCAATCTGCCGATCCCGAAATTCCGCCGCCGCGACAAGGCGCGGAAGCGCCTGCAGGAGCTGGTTGGAGGCATCGTGCGCAAGCGCGCCGCCGCCGCGGACAAGCCGAGTGACATGTTCCAGACCCTGATCGACATGCGCTACGAGGACGGCACGCCGCTGGACGAGAACGAGATCACCGGCCTTCTGGTCGGCGCGATCTTCGCCGGCCACCACACGAGTTCCGGCACCGCCGCCTGGGTCCTCCTCGAACTCCTCAGGAACCCCGACATCCTCGGCCGGACCGAAGCGGAACTGGACAGGTTGCTGGGTGCCGACGGCACGGTCACCTTCGGCTCTTTGCGCGAGATGCCGGTACTAGAAGGCGTGGTGAAGGAAGTGCTGCGCCTGCACCCGCCCCTGATCATCCTGATGCGGAAGGTGATGGAGGATATCGCCTTCAAGGGTTACACGATCAAGGCTGGCGACATGGTCTGGGCCTGCCCGCCGGTCACCCACCGCCTGTCGCGCCTGTTCAGCACCCCGGAGCGTTTCGATCCCGACCGCTTCTCGCCCGAGCGGCGCGAGGATCGCAACCTGATGGCCTATCAGCCCTTCGGCGGCGGCAAGCACAAATGCTCGGGCAATGCCTTCGCCCTGTTCCAGATCAAGGCGATCTTCGCCGTGCTGCTGCGCCGCTATGATTTCGAGCTGGTCGACGCTGCGGAGAGTTACGTCGACAATTATTCCGACATGATCGTGCAGCCGAAATCGCCCTGCCGCGTGCGCTATCGCCGCCGGGCCCCGGCCACCCCATCCGCGCGAACGTCGGAAGCCACCACCCCGCCGGCCGAATGCCCCTTCCACCAGAAGGCCGAGGCGGCCCCGGCGGCCCTTCCTGCGATCACCGTCGCGGTCGACCGGCAATTGTGCCAGGGCCATGCCATGTGCATGGGCGAGGCGCCGGAGCATTTCCAGGTCGGCGCCGACGGCACCCTGCGCATCCTCAAGGAAGCGGTGACCGAGGCGGAGCTGGAGAAGGTCCAGTCCGCCGTCCTCTATTGCCCGAATGCGGCGCTGCGCATCGAGCGTCACTGAGCGGGGCCCGGTCATGAAGATTTTCGTCACCGGGGCCACCGGCTTCGTCGGCGCGCATACCGCCCGCGCGCTGCTGGCCGCGGGGCACCAGTTGCGCCTGCTCGCCCGCGATCCCGATCCGCTTCGCCGCTACTTTCGCCGCTTCGGCCCGGTGCCCGACGATATCGTCACCGGCGACATGCGCGACGCCGCCCTGATGGACAAGGCGATGCGCGGCTGCGACGCGGTATTTCACGCCGCCGCCCTCGTCTCCGTCGACCCGAAGCGGGCGGAGGAAATCTACCGCAACAATCTGGCCGGGATCGACGCCGTGCTGGGCACCGCCTGCCGGCTGGGGGTAGAGCGCATCCTCTATGTCTCCAGCCTGTCGGTGCTGTTCCAGAAGGGCGTCACGAGGATCGACGAGTCGACCCCGCTCGGCCGGCCGGCCAATGCCTATGCCCGTTCGAAGCGGGATTGCGACGAACATGTCCGGCGCATGCAGGCCGAAGGCCGGCCGATCCAGATGACCTATCCCGCCGGCATCTTCGGCCCGGACGATCCCAAATTGTCGGAGGCGAACCACGGCGTGACCGCCTTCGTGAAGGTGGTGCCCCGGACCTCGACCGGGCTGCAGGCGATCGACGTCCGCGATCTGGCGGACGCGCACCGCTTCCTGATCGAGAACCCGCCGCAGGGCGATTTCGAGTCGGCGCGCTTCATCGTCGGCGGCCGCTATTACCCCTGGGCCGAATTCCACCAGCTCCTGCAATCGCTCACCGGAAGGCGAATCGCCGCGCCGCGCCTGCCCGGCCCGGTACTGCGCGCCCTGGGCGGCTTCGTCGATGGATTGCGAAAGATCGTGCCCTTCGAGACGCAGGTCTCCAGCGAAGCGATGAGTTACGTGACCGAATGGGCCGAGGCCTCTTCCGGCCGAATTCTGGGCCGAATGGGACGGGACTTCCGCGGCGGCGCCGAAACCTTCGGCGATACCATCCGCTGGCTGGTCGCCGAAGGTCACCTCGACGCCAAATTCGCCGGCCGACTGGCCGCCTGAGCACAAGAAAAAAGGGAGGAGAACCCATGTCCGACAAGCGTGTCGCCTCGATCACCCCGCCGAACCGGGCCTACCCCCGCGCCGAACTGGAAGAAATGATGCAGCGCTGGCTGCAGGCCAATGTCGATGCCGAGAAGGCGGGCGACTGGACCCGCCACCTCGGCCCCTTCTATGCCGACAAGGCGGTCTATTCCTGGAACATCGGCCCGAACGAGGAATTCGTCGCGACCGGTCGCAAGGAGATCGAGGATATCGCCATCGGGTACCAGATGAAGGGTTTCGAGGAGTGGGAATATCCCTACCACGACATCATCATCGACGAGAGCCGGGGCACGATCATCGGCTTCTGGAAGCAGCGCGCGCCCTATCGCCGGCCCGACGGCAGCTTCTACGAGATCGAGGGCATCGGCGGTTCGTGGTTCGAATATGGCGGCAACTGGCAATGGCAGTGGCAGCGTGACTTTTTCGACCTCGGCAATGCCAAGGACTGTTTCTTCCAGCTGGCCGGGGCCGGCGTGCTCTCGCCCGTGGTGAAGGAAAAGATCCACCGCCAGGCCAAGGGCCAGCTGCTGCCCGGCCATCGCCGCCTGCATCCGCCATTGTCGGGCCTGCGGAAGCTGCGCAACACTTTCGCGCTCGCCCGCATCGCCCTCACCGGGCGCTGAGCCATGGCCGGCACCTGGTTCTCCGACAATCCCGACAAGGCCTGGACCGAGAAGTTCTTTCTCGCCTATTCGCCGGTCTGGATGGCCTCGATGGTGATGATGATGGTGACGGGCTGGGATCGCAGCTTCGACGACACCGCCCTGCTGCTCCATGCCTTCGGCACCGCCCTGCCGGTGCTGGTCATTCCGGCGCTGATCGCCAAGCGTTACACCGACAGGCCCTGGCACCAGGCCTATTGGTTCAAGGCCAATCTCTATCTGATCGTCTTCGGCTTCTTCGGCAATTACTTCGGGTCGGAATATTTCTTCGATGTCCTCGGCATGGTCTATGTCTATCCGAACGCGACCACCAATCTGGATGCGGCGCTGGTCGGCAGCGGCCAGCAGAAGGTGCCGCTGATCATGTATGCCTATACCCACGTCTATTTCATGACCTATCACGCGACGGCCAACATCGTGCTGCGCCGCTTGCGCGGGTTGCCGGGCGGGGTCCTGCTGTTCCCGGCCCTCGTCTTCGGCATCGGCTATTTCTGGGCCTTCATGGAAACCAGGGCGATGGCCAATCCGCTGATCGCCCAGAGCTTCTATTATCAGAAAATGGAGGTGATGCTGGCCTATGGCTCGGCCATCTACGCCGTCTATTTCATCGCCAGCTTCCCGATCTGGTATTTCCTCGACGAGAGGAAGGACAGGATCTGGAGCCTGGCCCAGACCGTCGCCGGCGCCCTGTCGGCCAGCATGTTGACCTTCTACATGCTGGACTTCGCCGCCCGCTGGGTCGGCTCCCTGTAAGGGGCCGTTGTAATACCGCCCCCCCTTATCTATCTTGAATAATCCAGATAAGAGGTGACGGACCGTGAAAGTCAGCTCAACCGAATTCCAGCAGAATGTCGGACGCTATCAGGACCTCGCCCAGCGCGAGCCGGTGGCGATCACGAGGAACGGCCGCGCCCACACGGTGCTGATCTCGGCAGCCCTGTTCGAGACCGTGCTGAAAGGCCGGGTCGCCCGCAAGGTCGAAGACCTCGACGAGGCCACGATCAAGGCCATCGCCGAAAGCGAGGTGCCGGCCGACTATGCCGCGCTCGATACGCTGATCGAAGACTGGAAGCCGTGAGCCTGCCGGCGCCCCGGCCGGGCCTGGTCATTTCCTACGCCTATCTGTGGCTGAGGGAGCACCGGCGCGGGACGGAAGAAGGGGCGAAGGACCGGCCCTGCGCGATCGTCGCCGCGCGCCAGATCATCGCAGGCCGCGACGTGGTCACAGTCGTTCCCGTCACCCACAGCCCGCCCCCGGATGCGGCCGATGCGATCGAAATCCCGGCGGCGCTGAAGGCTCATCTCGGCCTCGACGATCAGCCCTCCTGGATCGTGATCACAGAAACCAACGACTTCCTGTGGCCCGGACCCGATCTTCGACCGGTGCCCGGCAGGCGCCCGCCCCGCTATGCCTATGGCATGCTGCCGCCCCGGTTCTTCGCCCATCTGCGCGACCGGATCCTGCAGGCGCATCAGCGCCGTCAACTCGACCGGATCACCCGGTCGGAATGACAAACGAAAGGCCACGAACCCGGGGCTCGTGGCCTTTCGCGATGCTGACGTCGAGCCGGAAGTTTACTTCGGCGCGATGACCATGGTCATCTGACGCCCTTCCATCTTGGGCATCTGCTCGACCTTGGCGATCTCTTCCGTTTCGTCGCGGACACGGAGGAGCACCTTCATGCCGAGGTCCTGGTGGGCGAGTTCGCGGCCACGGAACCGCAGCGTCACCTTCACCTTGTCGCCCTCTTCGAAGAACTTGCGGATCGAGCGCATCTTGACGTCATAGTCGTGCTGATCGATACCGGGGCGCATCTTGATCTCCTTGATCTCGATGACCTTCTGGTTCTTGCGCGCTTCGGCGGCCTTCTTCTGGGCCTCGTATTTGTACTTGCCGTAATCCAGCAGCTTGCAGACCGGCGGATCCGCGTTCGGCGAAATCTCGACGAGATCGACACCGGCCATTTCGGCGAGATGCAGGGCTTCGGCAAAGGTCACGACGCCGCGATTATCGCCGGTCTCGTCGATGAGACGGACGCGGGGCACGGTGATCTGGTCATTGATGCGCGGTCCCCCCTTGTCGGGGATGGACTGGGGATAGGGTGGGCGGGCTATGTAAGGTCTCCGTCTGGCTACGCGGGGACCATCCATGCAAACTGGGTCACCTCGACCCTGCGCACCACAGTCCTTCCGCGTTCATATGAATACTGTACCCGCCTCAGGTGGCAGGTGCATGGCCTAATAGATGACCCCAAACGCGCGATCTTGCAAGTCGGGAGTCAGAAATTAGCGCCGCGTCCGGGGTCGCGACAGCGCCGCGACCCCGTGTTGCGGATCAGTTGCGGGTCTTGTCGACCAGCTTGTTCTTCGCGATCCAGGGCATCATGGCGCGCAGCTTGCCGCCGACGTCCTCGATCGGATGCTGGGCCTGGAGGGCACGGGTCGCCTTGAAGGACGGGGTGCCGGCCTGGTTCTCGAGCATCCAGTCGCGGGTGAAACGGCCCGACTGGATATCGTCGAGGACGCGCTTCATTTCCTTCTTGGTCTCTTCGGTCACGATCCGGGGACCGGTGACATAGTCGCCGTATTCCGCCGTGTTCGAGATCGAATAGCGCATGTTGGCGATGCCGCCTTCGTAGATCAGGTCGACGATCAGCTTCACTTCATGCAGGCATTCGAAATAGGCCATCTCGGGAGCATAGCCCGCCTCGACCAGGGTCTCGAAGCCGGCCTTGATCAGGGCGGTCAGGCCGCCGCAGAGCACGGCCTGCTCGCCGAACAGGTCGGTCTCGCATTCTTCCCTGAAGCTGGTCTCGATGATGCCCGAACGGCCGCCGCCAACCGCCGAAGCGTAGGACAGCGCGATCTCGAGGGCATTGCCCGAGGCGTTCTGATGCACCGCGACGAGGCAGGGCACGCCGCCGCCCTTCTGGTATTCCGAACGGACGGTATGGCCGGGGCCCTTCGGCGCGATCATGAAAACGTCGAGGTCGGGACGGGCTTCGATCAGCTTGAAATGGATGTTGAGGCCATGGGCGAAGACGAGGGCGGCGCCCTGTTTCAGGTTGGCTTCGAGATCATCCTTGTAGAGCTTGGCCTGCAGCTCGTCCGGGGTCAGGATCATGACGACATCGGCCCAGGCCGCGCCTTCGGCCGGGGTATAGACCTTCAGGCCCTCGGCCTCGGCCTTCTTCGCGGTCGCCGAGCCGGCGCGCAGCGCGACGGCGATGTCCTTCACGCCCGAGTCGCGGAGGTTGAGGGCATGGGCATGGCCCTGGCTGCCGTAGCCGACGATCAGGACCTTCTTGGCCTTGATCAGGTTCACATCGGCATCGCGATCGTAATAGACGCGCATGAGTCTCGTCCTTGTGGTTTGTGTTTGTCTGTTCAGAGTGCGCCGGTGCCGCGCTGGATCGCGACGACGCCGGTGCGGGACAGCTCGGCCAGGCCGAGCCCCCGCATGAGGTCGATGAAAGCGTCGATCTTCGAGGTATTGCCCGTGATCTCGAAGACGAAGGACTGGGTGCTGCTGTCGAGCACCCGGGCCCGGAAGGCATCGGCGAGGCGCAAGGCCTCGACCCGCTTCTCGCCGGTCGAGACCACCTTGATCAGCGCGAGTTCGCGCTCGAGCGAGGGGCCGTCGATGGTCAGGTCCTGGACCTTGTGCACGGGCACGAGACGGTCGAGCTGGGCCTTGATCTGCTCGATCACCATTTCGGTGCCCGAGGTGACGACGGTAATGCGCGAGAGATTGCGCGAATCCTCGACCTTGGCGACGGTGAGGCTGTCGATATTGTAGCCCCGGCCAGAGAACAGGCCGATGACACGGGCAAGAACACCTGCCTCGTTGTCGACCAGAACGGCAATGGTATGGCTGCGGATCGGTTCCACTTCGCCCTCGTTGTCCCCGGATTGCGGGGCTTATAGCTGGAAAATCGTCGGTTGGGAAACGGTCGATGGCGCATCCCGGCCCTGGCCCGCGCGAAGGCGCGGACCGGGCCGGGAAGCGCCTGTCTTACACCAGCGCCATGCCTTCCACCGAGATATCGCGATGCGCCTCGTCCTCGGGGCCGAGGATCATCTCGTTGTGGGCGGCGCCCGACGGCACCATGGGGAAGCAGTTTTCCTTCTGGTCGACCATGCAGTCGACGATGACCGGCCGCCTGATCGCGATCATCTCGTTGATCGTGTCGTCGAGCGCGTCCGGCTTGTCGCAGCGCAGACCGACGGCGCCGAAGGCTTCCGCCAGCTTCACGAAGTCCGGCAGGGCATGCATGTAGGACTCGGAATAGCGGTTGCCATGCAGCAGCTCCTGCCACTGGCGGACCATGCCCATGTACTGGTTGTTCAGGATGAAGACCTTCACCGGCAGACGATACTGGATCGCCGTCGCCAGCTCCTGGATGTTCATCATGATCGAGGCTTCGCCCGCGACATCGATGACCAGCGCGTCGGGATGCGCCATCTGCACGCCGATCGCCGCCGGCAGGCCATAGCCCATGGTGCCGAGACCGCCGGAGGTCATCCAGCGGTTCGGCTCCTCGAAGCCGATGAACTGGGCCGCCCACATCTGGTGCTGACCGACCTCGGTCGTGATGTAGGTGTCATGGCTCTTGGTCAGGGCGTGCAGGCGCTGGATCGCGTATTGCGGCTTGATGATGTCGCTGGACGGGCGATAGCGCAGGCAGTCGCGCGCGCGCCATTCGTCGATCTGCTTCCACCAGGCTTCCAGCGCCGTGCGGTTCGGGCGGTACTGCTTCGACTTCCAGACCTTGATCATGTCTTCGAGGACATGGCCGCAGTCGCCGATGATCGGCAGGTCGACCCGGACGTTCTTGTTGATCGACGACGGGTCGATGTCGATGTGGATCTTCTTCGAGTTGGGCGAGAAGGCGTTGACCCGGCCGGTGATGCGATCGTCGAAGCGGGCGCCGACGCAGATCATCAGATCGCAATCATGCATCGCATGATTGGCCTCGAAGGTGCCGTGCATCCCCAGCATCCCCAGCCACTGCTTGTCCGAGGCCGGATAGGCGCCCAGCCCCATCAGGGTCGAGGTGATGGGAAAGCCGGTGATGCGGACCAGTTCGCGCAGCAGCTGCGACGCCTGCGGCCCCGAATTGATGACGCCGCCGCCGGTGTAGAACACCGGCTTTTCGGCCGCCGCGATCAGCTCGACCGCCTCGCGGATCTTGTTCAGGTCGCCCTTGACCTGCGGGCGATAGGACTTGTGCTGGACATTGGCCGGCGGGGTATAGAGGCCGGTGGTCAGTTGGATGTCCTTCGGCAGGTCGACGACGACCGGGCCGGGCCGGCCGCTGCGGGCGACGTAGAACGCCTCGTGCAGCACGCGGGCGAGATCCTTGATGTCCTTGACCAGCCAGTTGTGCTTGGTGCACGGCCGCGTGATGCCGACCGTGTCAGCCTCCTGGAAGGCGTCGTTGCCGATCAGATGGGTCGGGACCTGGCCGGTGATGCAGACCAGCGGGATCGAATCCATCAGCGCGTCGGTCAGGCCGGTGACCGCGTTGGTCGCGCCCGGGCCCGAGGTGACGAGCAGGACACCGACCTTGCCGGTCGAACGGGCATAGCCTTCCGCCGCATGGGCCGCGCCGCCTTCCTGGCGGACGAGAACATGCTTGATGTCGTCCTGCTGGTACAGGGCATCGTAAATGGGGAGTACCGCGCCGCCCGGATAGCCGAAGATCGTGTCCACGCCCTGATCGACCAGGGCCTTGAGAACCATCTCCGCGCCGGTCATCATATTCTGCGCCATAACACTGTGCCTTCCTCGATCCAGGCCGGCGACCCGCTTGGCAAATGCGGGCAAACGGCCAATAAACAGCAAAACCGCGCCCATGGGGCGCGGAGCCGGCAACCTAATCGTTCAAGATTGCGCCGTCAACCCCTGTTGGCGAATTTTTCGTGCGATATCGTCGCTCAATCTTTCTGTTTCTTGCGCAAGGTCCAGCCAGTCCCAATCGGCCATGCGTCCCCTCGCCCAGGTCATCTGCCGTTTGGCGTATTGCCTTGTCTCGATATCGGCAAGCTCGATCGCATCGGAAAGCGAGAGACTTCCCGCCGCGCGAGCGGCGAAGGGCCGAAGGCCGATCGCCTTGGCCGCCGGCAGCAGGGGGTCGAGTTGCCTGGCCGCGAAGGCCCCCGCTTCCTCGACCGCGCCCGCCCTGGCCATGGCTTCTAGACGCTTGCGGATACGGGTCAGCAGCAGCGGCCGGGGCGGCGCCACCACCAGCCGGTGCAGATCGCCAAGGTCTTTCGCCGCCTCCGGCGCCCGCGCCTGCCAGGAAGACAGGGCGCGGCCGGTGCCATGGAAGACTTCGAGGCCGCGTAGCACGCGCTGGGAATCCCGGGGCTTCAGCCGGGCCGCCAGTTCGGTATCGATGCGCGCCAGTTCGGCATGAAGCGCCGGGGCGCCCTCCCGGCCGAGCCGCGCGACGAGCCCGGCGCGGATCGCGGGATCGATCGGCGGGATATCCGACAGACCATTCACCAGCGCATGAAAATAAAGCCCGGTGCCACCGACGACGATGGCCGGCCGACCTTCCCCGTGAATGGCGGCGATCTCGGCCCTGGCCAGGGCCTGCCAGCGCGCGGCGGAACAGGCCTCGGTCGGCGGCAGCACGCCGTAGAGCCTGTGGGGCGCCATCGCCTCGTCGTCCGGGCCGGGACGGGCGGTCAGGATGCGCAGGCCGTCATAGACCTGCATCGAATCCGCGTTGACGATGACGCCGCCCAGCCTTGCGGCAAGGGCAAGGGCGAGCCCGGATTTGCCGCTTGCGGTCGGCCCGGCGATCAGTACGGTGGCGGCCAATTCACGAGTTCCTGAGAAGATTTCGCCCCGATGAACCACGTCCTGACCGTGATCGGCAACCCTGTCGAAGCGCCCCTGCCCGTTGCCCTGGGCGCAGACCTCGCCCTCGCCCTGCGGGAAGCCGGGGCCGAGGTGGGCGAGCCCCGCTGGCTTTCCGCCGCCGAGGCCCTGGATGTCCCCTTCGAGGGCCTGTCCGCCCTCGCCGCCGAGAAGATCGCCGATATCGTCCTCGCGGGCCTGCCGGCCGACCGTCTGGCGCAGGCCACGGAAGCCCGCGCCAAGCGGCTGCTGGTCGCCGACATGGATTCGACCATGATCACCGTCGAATGCATCGACGAACTGGCGGATTTCGCCGGCTTGAAGGCGGAAATCTCGGCCGTGACCGAGCGGGCGATGCGCGGCGAGCTGGATTTCGAATCCGCGCTGCGCGCCCGCGTCGCCAAGCTGAAGGGCCTGCCCGAGAGCGTGTTGCAGACCTGCTTCGAGGAGCGGGTGCGCTTCACCGAGGGCGGCCGCCAGTTGATCCGGACCATGGCCGCCCATGGCGCCTATTGCGCCCTCGTCTCCGGCGGCTTCACCTTCTTCACCAGCCGCGTCGCCGTCCATCTCGGCTTTCACGAGCACAAGGCGAATGTCCTCGAGATCGCGAATGGCGCCCTCGCCGGCACGGTGACCGAGCCGATCTGCGGCGCCAACGCCAAGCTGGAAGCCTTGCGCGGCCTCGCCGCCCGCCACGACCTCTCGCCCGAGCAAACCCTGGCGGTGGGCGATGGCGCCAACGACCTGCCGATGATCGAGGCGGCGGGCCTCGGCGTCGCCTTCCACGCCAAGCCCAAGGTCGCCGCCGCCGCGCGGGCGCGCGTCGATCACGGTGATCTGACCAGCCTGCTGTTCTTCCAGGGCTATGCCCGCGACCAATTCGTCGACTGAGGCCGGCGGCCGACCGCCACGGGTTCAGGTGACGGTGATGGAAATCCGCCTCGCCGGGTGAAGGGGCTGACCGGCGAGGCGTCTCCACTCACTCCCGAGGGCAGGTGGGAGTGCCACTAGGCCGCCGTCCCGGGCGGCAGGAACGGGGAAGGGGCATTTTCCCCGCGCCTTGAATCTTTTACGCAGGACCGCCGCGGTCGGATCACCCGAAAGCGGCGATGGGCATTTCGGCGCAGGTCTGGTCGAGGCTTTGCAGCAATTCGGCCTGCGGCCTGATCTTCGGCAGCTCCCAGCGGAAGAAATAGCGGCAAGCCCGGCGCTTGCCGTCATAGAAGGCGGCGAGGTCGCCGGTCGCGCCCGCCGATTTCTCTTCCGCGACGCTGGCCTGGCGCAGCCACAGCCAGGCGACGACGACATGGCCGAGCAATTCGAGGAAGACCGCCGAATTGGCCAGCGCCTCGTCCAGCCGGTTGCCGGCGGCGGCCCGGCCGAGCACGGCGACCGTCTCCGAGACGAGGGCGATCGCGTTGGCGAGGGCGCCCGCCTCGTCCGCGAAAGCGGGCGGTGCCGCCTCGATGGTCTTCAGCATCTCCTCGGCCAGCAGGGCGAGCGCCTTGCCCTGATCGGCGAAAATCTTGCGTCCGAGGAGGTCGAGGGACTGGATACCGAAGGTGCCTTCGTGGATCGGGTTCAGGCGGTTGTCGCGCCACAGCCGCTCCACCGGGTATTCCCGCGTGTAGCCATAGCCGCCATGGACCTGAATCGCCAGATCATTGGCCACCAGCCCCCATTGCGACGGCCAGGACTTGATCATGGGGGTCAGCAGGTCGAGCAGCTGGAAGGCGCGATTGCGCGCCTCGGGCGACTCCGCCGTCTCGCTGTCGTCGACCAGGCGGGCGCCCAGCAGGCACAGGGCGAGCGCGCCTTCGACGTAAGACTTGGAGGCGAGCAGCATCCGCTTCACATCGGCATGTTCGACGATCGGCACCGGCGGCAGGCTGGGATCCTTGGCCGCGGGCGGGCGGCCCTGCAGACGGGTCTTGGCGTAGTCGAGGGCGACGCGATAGCCGGCATAGCCGATCACCGCGGCGCCGAGGCCGACGCCGACCCGCGCCTCGTTCATCATGTGGAACATGTAGGAGAGGCCCTTGTGCGCCTCGCCCAGCAGATAGCCGGTGGCGCCGCCGCCCTCGCCGAAATTCAGCATGGTCGAGGTCGTGCCGCGATAGCCCATCTTGTGGATGAGCCCGGCGAGGCGGACATCGTTCCGCGTGCCGTCGCCGAGGATCTTCGGCACGATGAAGAGGGAGATACCCTTCACCCCGGCCGGCGCGCCCTTGATCCGGGCAAGGACGAGGTGAACGATATTCTCGGACAATCCGTGCTCGCCGGCCGAGATGAAGATCTTGTTGCCGGTGATGCGATAGGTTCCGTCCCCGGCCGGCACCGCCTGGGTCTTCAGGTCGGCGAGGCCCGAACCCGCGCCCGGCTCGGTCAGGGCCATGGTGCCGAAATAGCGCCCCTCCAGCATGGCGCCGAGCCAGGTCGCCTTCTGCTCGGCGGTGCCGAATTTGGCGATGACATTGGCGGCGGCCCGGGTCAGGAAGGGATAGCCGGCGGTCGAGATATTGGCGGCGGAAATGATCGCCGACGAGGCCATGGACACCGTATGGGGTAACTGCATCCCGCCATGCTCGTAATCCGCATGGGCCGACATGAAGCCGGCGGCGCAATAGGCGTCGAGCGCCGCCTTCACCTCGGGGATGATATGGACCGTCTCGCCGTCGAAGGTCGGCTCGTTGGCGTCGAGCTTGGCCGCATGGGGCGCGAAATGATCGTCGGCCAGCTTTTCCGCCGTATCCAGCATGGCGGCGACGCTGGCCCGGTCGTGTTCGGCGAAACGCGGGCGGGTGAACAAGGCATCGAGGTCGAGCACATCCTGCAGCAGGAAGTCGAGGTCGCGGCGATCAAGGACGGGCATTTTCTCTCCTCCGTTTCAGGCTGCTTAGCCCGTTCGGAATGGGGAGGAAAGAGCCCAACTCGATCATGAATTCGTCACCCCGGCGAAGGCCGGGGTCTTTGGCCGGCATCGCGCCTTACCTGCGCGAGGCCCCGGCCTTCGCCGGGGCGACGCGCATTGTTTCGACGTCAGAACCGGCCGGCCTGATAGTCCCGGGCGGCCTGCATCACTTCGTCCCGCGTGTTCATGACGAAAGGGCCACCCCAGGCGATCGGCTCGTTCAGCGGCTTGCCGGCAATCAGCAGCACGCCCGCTTCCTCGCTCCCCGCGTTCTCGAAGGCGACGCGGCCGCCCTCGCCCAGGATCGCGACATTGACCGCCGCGACCTTCTCGACCGCGCCCAGCACGATCGCGCCGTCATAGACGACGAGCAGCGCGTTGAGGCCGGCCGGCACCGCTTCCTCGAAACGGCTGCCGGGGGCGAGGCGGATGTCGAAGAAACGCGCCTCGGTCGCGCCGGAGTCGATCGGCCCCTCCGTACCCTGCGTCGTGGTGCCGGCGATCACCTTCACGCGGGTGCCATTGCCGCGGCTTTCCACCGGGATCGTCGCCGCCGGGATTTCCTGATAGCGGGCGGGGGTCATCTTGTCCCGCGCCGGCAGGTTGACCCAGAGCTGGAAGCCCCGCATCAGGCCTTCTTCCTGTTCCGGCATTTCGGAATGGACGATGCCGCTGCCCGCCGTCATCCACTGCACGTCGCCGCTGGCGATGACACCCGAATGGCCCTTGTTGTCGCCATGGCGCATCCGCCCGTCGAGCATATAGGTCACGGTCTCGAAGCCCCGATGCGGATGGCTGGGAAAGCCGCCGATGTAATCGTCGGCCCGCTCGGTATCGAAATGGTCGAGCATCAGGAAGGGGTCGGCCGCCTCCACCGTCTCGTGGCCGAGCAGGCGGGTCAGGCGGACGCCGGCGCCATCGGAGGTGCGCTCGCCCCTGATCAGGTGGCGCACGGGGCGGATATCGTCGCGGGTCATGGGGTGTCTCCTCATTCGCTGTTGGTGCTGATATTGGCACCGACGGCGACGGGAAAAATCCCCTCGGACGGGAAGGGATCGTTTCGATTATGGAAACGATCCCCAGGGCCTTACTTCGACGCGCAATAGGCGCGCCAGCCACCCAGCGCGGTGATCTCCGCCGCGCCTTCAAGGGCATGGGCCTCGCACAGGAAGCCGGAAACATCGCTGCCATCGTCCAGCGTCACCTTGCCGATGCCGAGCGGCGCCGGAATCGCGGCGACGAAACGGCCGAAAGCGGCGGGCGGCAGGGCCCAGACCTCGACCGCGAGGCCGGGGCCGGCGAAACCCGGGCTGTGAATGAGGCCGGGCTTGGGCGGCACCGTGCCCGGCAGGGCATAGAGCCGATAGTCGGGCGCGGTCCGGCAGCTCTTGACCAGAACGCCGCCACCGCTGGTCAGCTGCGGGTTGAGCGGCATCCCCGAGAGGTGGGCGCCCACGACGACGACCTCGATCCGCTCGACATCCGGTCCCTCGGGCGCCGGCATCGCCGCGAGATCGGCCGTGGTGTCGAGGCCGAAGCCCGTCGCCGAGGCCTTGTGCAGCCGGTCGCCCCAGACCGCGAGGGCGGCATCCGAGAAGGCGGGGCCGATCAGGGTGACGCCGAAGGGCAGACCGTCCGGGCGGAAACCCGCGGGCACCGCGATCCCGGCGCAATCCATCAGATTGACGAAATTGGTATAGCGGCCGAGCTTGGAATTCAGCCCGATCGGATCGGCCAGCATCTCCGAGACCTTGGGGAACAGCGGCGTCGTCGGCAGCAGCAGGATATCGACCATGGCCCAGGTCGAGGCGGTCTTCTGCCGGTAGCCTTCGAGGGCATAGATGCCCCGGAAGGCATCGACCGCCGTCACCCCGAGGGCGCCTTCGACGATCTTGCGGACGTTGGGGTCCATGGCGTCGGCATGGGCGGCGTGGAAGGCTTCGACCGCCGCCAGCCGCTCCGCCACCCAGGGGCCGCTGTAGAGAAGATTGGCCGCCTCGCGGAAGGGCGCGAAGTCGATCTCGACGATGGAACAGCCGAGCGCCTTCATGGTCTCGATCGCGGCGACATAGATCGCCTCGTTGGCGGCATCGCCGAAGAATTCCCGCTCCGCCCCGACGGGCACGCCGACGCGAAGCCCTGCGGTCGGCAGCACCACGTCCGGCAGATCGCGCGAGAAGGGATCGCTGGGGTCGAGGGCGGCGGCGACGCGGCGGACGAAATCCGCCTCCCCCGCGGTCGCGGCGAAGACCGAGATACAGTCGAGGCTGCGGCAGGCGGGGACGAGGCCGGTAGTCGAGAACATGCCC
>JAOZVS010000129.1 GCA_025869435.1 Zavarzinia sp. | reverse complement strand
GGCGCCCTTCGGCTTTTCGCGGAAGGGCCTGGATGCTCCGCTTTATCGCCTCGCGGCTTCTCGTTCTTATCCCGACCGTGCTCGGGATCGTGCTCCTCGCCTTCTTTCTCGTCCGCCAGCTTCACGGCGATGCCGTCGAAGCCCGCTCGGGCGAGCGCGGCATCACCACCGAACAGCTGGCGGAGCGGCGCCACGCCCTCGGCCTCGACCGGCCGATCCACGAGCAATTCGTCGTCTATCTCGGCCAGCTGGTGCAGGGTGACCTGGGGAAATCCTTCGTTACCCAGCGGCCGGTGATCGACGAATTCATGGAACTCTTCCCGGCGACCATCGAGTTGTCCGTCGTCGCCATGATCTTCGCCGTCGTCATCGGCCTGCCGGCCGGCATATTGGCGGCGCTGACCCGGGGCAGCATTCTCGATCACGGGGTGATGGGGGCGGCCCTCGCCGGCTATTCCATGCCCATCTTCTGGTGGGCGATCCTGCTCATCGTGCTGTTTTCCAATATTCTCGGGCTCACCCCGGTCTCGGGCCGGCTCGACGTGCTCTATTACATCGAGCCGACGACGGGCTTCATGCTGATCGACACGCTTTTGTCGGACGAGCCCGAATCCTTCTGGTCGGCGCTGCGCCATCTGATCCTGCCCTCGGTCGTGCTCGGCACCATTCCCCTCGCCGTCATCGCCCGCATGACCCGCTCCGCCATGCTCGAGGTGCTGGGCGAGGATTATATCCGCACGGCGCGGGCCAAGGGCCTGTCGCCCTTCCGCGTCGTCTGGGTCCATGCCCTGCGCAACGCCCTCATTCCGGTGATCACGGTGATCGGGCTTCAGGTCGGCACCCTGCTGGCGGGGGCCGTGCTGACCGAGACGATCTTTTCCTGGCCCGGGGTCGGCAAATGGCTGATCGACGCCATCGGCCGGCGCGATTTTCCCGCCGTGCAGGGCGGCATATTGCTGATCGCCGTCACCATCATCGCCGTCAATCTGGCCGTCGACCTGCTCTATGGCCTGATCAACCCGCGGATCCGGCACCAGAAATGACCACGACGACCGACAGCGCCGGGAGCGCCGGCCACCCCCCTTCCCCCCTCGCCGCCTTCTGGCGCGATTTCCGCCGCAACAAGGGCGCGCTCGGCGGGCTCGTCTTCATCGTGATCATCGCCCTCGCCGCGCTTTTCGCGCCGGTGGTCGCGCCCCATCTGCCGGACGTGCAATACCGCGACAGTTTCCTGGTGCCGCCGGCCTGGACCGCGGGCGGGCAATGGACCTATGTCCTCGGCACCGACGACGTCGGCCGCGACATTCTCTCGCGCATCATCTGGGGCGCGCGGCTGTCCCTGTCGATCGGGGCGATCGTCGTCACCCTGTCCCTCGCCATCGGCGTCATGCTCGGGCTGCTCGCCGGTTTTCTCGGCGGTTTCTTCGATCAGGGCATCATGCGCCTGATGGATGTGCTGATGGCGCTGCCCAGCCTTCTGCTCGCCGTCGCCATCGTCGCCGTGCTCGGGCCGTCGCTGGCCAATGCCATGATCGCCATCGCCATCGTCGTGCTGCCCCATTATGTCCGCCTGACAAGGGCGACGGTCCTCAGCGAACTCGCCAAGGATTACGTGACGGCCAGCCGCATCGCCGGGGCCGGCCTGTGGCGCATGATGGTCATCGTCGTGCTGCCCAATTGCCTGGCGCCGCTGATCGTGCAGGCCAGCCTCGGCTTTTCCTCGGCCATTCTCGATGCCGCCGCCCTCGGCTTCCTCGGCCTCGGTGCCCAGCCGCCGACGCCGGAATGGGGCACCATGCTGGCGGATGCCAAGAAATTCGTGCAGTCCGGGCAATGGTGGGTCGTCACCTTCCCGGGGCTCGCCATCCTGCTGACCGTGCTCGCCTTCAACCTGCTGGGCGACGGCCTTCGCGATGCCCTCGATCCCAAGCTGAAGGAGCGGTGAGCATGGCGCTTCTCGAGATCAGCGACCTCTCCGTCCGCTTCGGTCCGTTCCGCGCCGTCTCCGGCGTCGACATGACGGTGGAGGCGGGGGAGATCGTCGGCGTCGTCGGCGAATCCGGCTCGGGCAAGTCGGTCACCTCCCTCGCGGTCATGGGCCTGATCGGCGAGCCGGGCAAGGTTACTGCCGGGGCCATGCGTTTCGATGGCCGCGACCTTCTCGCCATGCCCCCGCGCGAGCGCCGCCGCCTGCTCGGGCGCGACATCGCCATGATCTTCCAGGAGCCGATGACCAGCCTGAACCCGTCCTATACGGTCGGTTTCCAGATCGAGGAAGTGCTGGCGGTCCACGGCGCCGGCAACCGTCGCCAGCGCCGCGAGCGCGCGGTCGAGCTGCTCGAACTCGTCGGCATTCCCGATGCCGGGCGGCGCCTGTCCGCCTATCCGCATCAATTGTCCGGCGGCATGAACCAGCGGGTGATGATCGCCATGAGCGTCGCCCTCGACCCCCGGCTGCTCGTCGCGGACGAGCCGACGACCGCGCTCGACGTCACCATCCAGGCACAGATCCTGCGTCTTCTGGTCGAATTGCAGCGCCAGAAGGGCATGGGCCTCGTCTTCATCACCCATGACCTCGGCGTTCTCGCCGAAATCGCCGACCGGGTGATCGTCATGTATGCGGGCGAGGTTGTGGAGACGGCGGCGACCGCCGACCTGTTCACGACGCCGCGCCATCCCTATACCGCCGCCCTGCTCGACGCCCTGCCGGACCGCGCCATCGCCCTGGGCAAGGCGAGCGGCCGGCGCGGCCGCCTGCCGGCCATTCCCGGCATCGTGCCCGGCCCCTTCGACCGGCCGGCCGGCTGCCTGCTGCAACCCCGCTGCCGCTTCGCCGATGGCCGCTGCGTCACGGAACATCCCGTGTTGCACGACCTGCGCCCCGGCGCCGCGCGCTGCCACCGGCCGCTGGGCGCCGATGGACTGCCCGCGGGCGAGATCGGGAGGGTGGCATGAGCCGGGTTCTCGAAGCCGACGCTCTCGGCAAGATCTATCAGGTCTCGCGCGGGCTGTTCCGCGCCGCCCGGCCGCTGCACGCGGTCGACGGCGTGTCCTTCACCCTCGACGCCGGCAGGACCCTGGCCATCGTCGGCGAGTCCGGCTGCGGCAAGTCGACCCTCGCCCGCCAGGTGACGCTGATCGAAACGCCCTCCTCCGGCCGCCTGCTGATCGACGGCAAGGACGCCACGGCGCCGACCCCGGCCGAGCGCAAGGCGCTGCGCCGGGCGGTACAGATGGTGTTCCAGAACCCCTATGGCTCGCTCAATCCGCGCCGCACCATCGGCGCCGCCCTGGCCGAGCCTCTGGTGATCAACACCGATCTCACCAGGGCGGACCGCGATGCCGCCGTCGCCGCCATGCTGTCGCGCGTGGGCCTGCGGCCGGAGCACGCGGAGCGTTACCCGCATATGTTCTCGGGCGGGCAGCGCCAGCGTATCGCCATCGCCCGCGCCCTGATGCTGCGACCGCGCATCCTGGTCGCGGACGAGCCGGTGTCGGCCCTCGACGTCTCGGTGCAGGCGCAGGTGCTGAACCTCCTGATGGACCTGCAGGAGGACATGGGCCTCGCCATGGTCTTCATCAGCCACGACCTCGGCGTCGTCCGCTTCGTCGCCGACGAAGTGCTGGTGATGTATCTCGGCCGCCCGGTCGAACAAGCCCCCGCCGCCACCCTGTTCGACACCCCGCGCCATCCCTATACAAGGGCGCTGCTGGCCGCCCGGCCGAAGATCGACGCCGGCGAGCGCGCCCACCGCCCGCCGCCCCTGACTGGCGAACTGCCCTCGCCCCTCAACCCGCCGAGCGGCTGCGTCTTCCGCACCCGCTGCCCCCTGGCGACCGACCGCTGCGCGGCGGAACGACCGGCATCGCGGGCCATCGGCGGCGCGATGGTGGCCTGCCACTTCGCGGACTAGGCTTTCCCCCTTGGCTTGGCTCCCGGCCCGGCGGATCATGGTCGCCGGAATCGGGGGAGCGCGATGGTGCAGGGGATTGATGTCGATGTCGTCGTCGTGGGGGCGGGGTTCGCCGGTCTCAATGCCGCCGCGCGCATCGTCGCCGCCGGGCGCAGTGTCTGTGTCGTCGAGGCGCGCGACCGGGTGGGGGGGCGGACCAAGCCGGGGATGCTGGCGGGCCATGTCGTCGATCTGGGCGGGCAATGGGTCGGCCCCGATCATCGCCGGCTGATCGCCCTCGCCGCCCGCCACCATATCCCGCTGGAGCCGCAATTCGAGGCCGGCGCCAAGCTGATCGACTATCGCGGCCGGGTGCGCCGCTACGAGGGCCTGATCCCGGCCCTGCCCACCCTCGCCCTGATCGAGACCGATCGGGTGATGAAGCGGATCGAGCGCATGGCGGCGGCGATCGCCGTCAGCGCGCCCTGGGCGACGGCGGGGGCGGATGCGCTCGACCGCATCACGGTCGCGAGCTGGCTGGACCAGAACCTGCGGACCCGCGGTGCCAAGGCGATGATGGATATCGCCGTGCGGGCCGTGTTCTCGGCCGAGCCTTCCGAGATTTCCATGCTGTTCCTGCTGACCTACCTTCGCGCCTCCGGCGGGCTGGAGCCGCTGATTTCGGTCCGGGGCGGGGCGCAGCAGGACCGGGTGAAGGGGGGCCTCCACCCATTGTCCGAGCGGCTGGCCGACGAGGTCGGCCGGGGCCGGCTGCGCCTGTCGTCGCCGGTTTCCGGCATCGAGCAGGATGACGAGGGCGTGACGGTTCAGGTGGCGGGGGGCGAGGCACTGCGCGGCCGCCGGGCCATCGTCGCGGTGCCGCTCGCGCTCCTCGCCCGGATCGGGGCGCGGCCCGCCTGGCCGGCGCTGAAATCCGGCCTTGCCCAGCGCAGCCCGATGGGCAGCGTGATCAAATGCCATGTCGCCTATGCGACACCGTTCTGGCGGGCGCGCGGCCTGTCGGGCGAGGCGGTTTCAGACGCCGCCCCCTTCTCCCCCGTGTTCGACGGCACGCCGGAGGGCGCCGGCCACGGTGTGCTGAGCGGTTTTCTCGAGGGCGACGCGGCGCGGGCCTTCACCGGCAAATCGATCGATGAGCGCCGCCAGGCGGTGATCGCCAGCCTGACCCGGCTGTTCGGCCCCGAAGCCGGCCAGCCCATCGACTATGCCGACAACGACTGGCTGGAAGAGGAATGGTCGGGCGGCTGCTATGCCGGCCTGATGGCCCCCGCGACCCTGACCTCCTATGGCCCGGCCCTGCGCAGCGCCGCCGGCCGCGTCCATTTCGCCGGCACCGAGACCGCGCTGGAGGCGACCGGCTATGTCGAGGGCGCGCTCGAATCCGGCGAGCGCGCGGCGACCGAGGCGCTGGCCGCCCTCAGCTGACGATGCGGCCGAGGGTGGCGAGGAAACGGGAGACGTCCGCCTCGTCATTGTAATGGGCGAGGCTGACCCGAATCACCCCGCCCGAGGGCGAAAGGCCGAGGGCATCGACGCAGCGCCTTGCATAAAAATCGCCGTGCCCGACGGCGATGCCCGCCGCCCACAGGCCGCTGGCGACATCCTCGGGCGCGCGCCCCTCGACCGTGAAGGAAAAGGTCGGGGCGCGCTTTCCGTCCATGGTCTGCCGGCCGATGACGCGAACGCCCGGCAGCGCCTTCAGTCCCGCCAGCAGACGCTGGCCGAGCACCCGCTCGTGGCGGTCGAACATGTCGTAGAGCCGCTCCATCCGCGCCCGCAGGCCATTGGCCGGCAGGGCGAAATGATGCAGGTCCAGCGCCTCGAAATAATCGGCGATGCCCGGCAGCGACGCGGTGAATTCATGGGACGGGCCGCCGGGATTCAGGGTCTTCGGCGGCTCGGTCAGGAAGAAGTGATTCTGCGGCGCCAGTTTCACCGCGACCGAGTGGCGGACATAGGCGGCACCGACATGGGGACCGAAGGTTTTGTAGAGGCTGAAGTAATAGAAATCGACGTCGAGCGCCTTCACATCCGGCAGGCGGTGCGGGGCATAGGCGACGCCGTCGACGGCGATCAGCGCGCCCACGGCATGGGCGATTCGGGCCGCCCCGGCGACATCGTTGAAACTGCCGACGACATTCGAGCAATGGGGCATGACCACCAGCTTGCAGCGCGGCCCGACCAGCGATTCGAGGACCGAGAGATCGAGTTCGGCCGTCACCGAATCGATCGGCCATTCGCGGATCACCACGCCCTCGCCCGCCAGACGGCGCCAGGCGCCGGAATTGGCCTCGTGGTCCTGGTTGGTGACGACGATCTCGTCGCCCGGGCGCAGCAAGGGCCGCACCGCCTGGGCGAGGACCAGCGTGTTCACCGTGGTGGAAGGGCCGACGAAGACATCTTCGGGATCGGCATTGAGGAAGGCGGCGGCGACGGCGATACCGTCGCGGATCAGCCCCGCCGCCTCGGCGGACGCGGCGAAGCCCCAGGCCGGCTGAACCTGGAGCGCCGTCATGTAATGAGTGACCCGATCGACGACCTGTCGCGGCACATAGGTGCCGCCCGCGTTTTCGAGAAAGGCCGTGCCATTGGCCAGGGGCGGGAACTGGTCCCGCGCGAAGGCGACGTCGAGATCGACGCCACTACCGAAACCGGAAACCAAGATCATCTCCCCGGTGAATGCACCGGGGACAGAGCCTATTCCGCGTCGACGATGGTTGTCACGCGCCGCGGCGCCTGCGGGCCCTCGCGGGTATCGGTCGAACGCGAACCGGCGAAGTGATCGATGGTCGCCGGCAATTCCAGCACTTCCAGCTTCACCTTGCCGACACCCCGCCCGCGCAGACCAATGGCCCGGGCCGCCGCCGACGACAGGTCGATCATGCGGCCCCGGACATAGGGACCACGATCGTTGATGGTGACGATCACGGACTGGCCGTTGGAAACCGAGGTCACCCGGACCCGCGTGTTGAACGGCAAGGTCTTGTGCGCGGCCGTCAATTCATTCTGATTGAATTTCTCGCCATTGGCGGTGCGCCGGCCATGAAAGCCGGGACCATACCAGGAAGCGAGGCCGGTGAATTCCTGAACCACCTTCTCGCTCTGCGATCCCATGATCTTGTCGCGATCGGTGATCGGATTGCCACCGATCACACCGGTGACGAGAGAGGATGCCCCGTCGCGGTCATCCACGGAACGGGCGGAAATCAGTGTCGATGCAGCAACCGCGTGTTCGCGAATACTGACCGGGTCGTCGGTGCTTTCGGTCGCCCGGGCGGCCATCGGGGCCACCACGGAAACGGCCGCCGTCACTGCGGCTGCCACGATCCAATTGAACGCGAGCAAACGTGTTGCTGCCATTATTCCTCCGCTCCTTCATCGGCGCGCGAGCACGGAGGCTGTGTCGCACGCGAACTGGATGGACCCCTGCATTAAAGGTCATGAACACCGTTGAGCACGGCAGGTTGCCCCGAACCCGCACCCGTGATTACCGAAGCTACCCGCTTATCGCCGGGAGCGCCGCGTCGCGGTGGCTTTAAGACGCCACCTCATGCCGACAAGACACATGGCCAGACCAAGTGCGACGACATAAATTTCAGGACTCAAACGTCCTAACCTTCTGGGCCGGCGGTGACCGTACCGGGCTTCATGGACCAGCGGCGGGCTTCGTTGGAAGCAGGCCGAGGGGGTCACCACGAGCGGACTTTGACCGAAAAATGTTATCTTGGCAACCCCGGTCGATTGCCCCCGATTGCCGGTCGCCAGAAACACATTCTCAAGGTTGCATCCATATCGGGAACATTACGGCGGATCAAGCACTTGCCCGATGCGGCTCACATTCGGTCCCGACCCGATCGCAACCCCGGATATGACCATTTCCCCCGCCCCGCGGACAGGGCAAGATGGAAGAATTGCGAGTGCCGGAGGTGCCGGCTGGAACCGAACCATGCGTTTTGCCACAGCATTTCTGCTTGCGGGACTTGTCGTTCAGGGCGCGCGGGCGGAACAGGTTTCCGACCGTTTCGCACCCGAGACCGCCACGGTCGCGAGCCGCGCCGCGCCGCAGCAAGGGACGGCGCGGACCGACATGGTGGTGGCCGCCCACCCCCTCGCCGCGCGTGCCGGCCTCGACATGCTGGAGGCCGGCGGCACGGCGGTCGATGCCCTGGTCGCGGCACAGATGGTGCTCGGCCTCGTCGAGCCGCAGTCGTCCGGCCTCGGCGGCGGCGGTTTCCTGCTGCATTACTCGTCAGAGAGCAAAGACGTTACATCCATCGACGGGCGCGAAACGGCGCCCGCCGCCGCGACACCCGACATGTTCCTCGGCGACGATGGCAAGCCCCTGCCCTTCTTCACGGCGGTGGTCGGCGGAAAATCGGTCGGCACGCCCGCGACCCTGCGCCTGATGGCCGAAGCCCACCGGCGTCACGGCCGCCTGCCCTTCGCCGATCTGCTGGAGCCCGCCATCCGCCTGGCCGAGCAGGGTTTTCCCGTCTCGCCCCGCCTCGCCGATCTGATCGCCGCCGAGGGCGACCGGCTGAAGCACGACCCGGCCGCCGCCGCCTATTTCTTCGACGCCACGGGCGCGCCGCTGAAGGCCGGCGCCGTGCTGCGCAATCCCGCCTACGCCGACACGCTGCGCCGGATCGCGGCGGGCGGGGAGGATGCCTTCTATCGGGGCGAGATCGCCGCGGACATCGTCGCCAGGGTCACGGGGGACGCGACCAATCCCGGCCGCCTCGCGACAAGCGATCTTGAGAATTACACGGTCATCGCGCGCGAGCCGGTGTGCAACGCGGTCTTCTCGGTCGAGGTCTGCGGCATGGGCCTGCCCTCCTCGGGCGGGATCGCCATCCTGCAGATCCTCGGCCTGGTCGAGCCCTGGGGCATCGAGCGCATGTCGCCGCAAGCGCCCGAAACCTGGCGCCTGATCGGTGATGCCTCGCGTCTCGCCTTCGCCGACCGCGAACGCTGGCTGGCCGACCCGGCCTATGTCCGGGCGCCGGTCTCGGGCCTGCTGGCGTCTGGATATCTCTCGCTGCGCGCGAAACTTCTGGACGGGCCGGGCGCCCTGCCGGAGGTGGCGCCCGGCCTGCCCGCCTTCGACGATGGCGCCCTGCGGCCGCCGCCGCCCGCGGGCGTAACCCCTGAACTGCCCTCGACCACCCAGGTGGTGATCCGCGACGCGGACGGCGACATCCTGTCCTACACGGGAACGATCGAGAATGGCTTCGGCTCCCGCCTCATGGTGCGCGGGTTCCTGCTGAACAATGAACTGACCGATTTCTCGTTCGCCCCGGCGGGGTCCGATGGCACGCCGGTCGCCAATCGGGTCGAGGGCGGCAAGCGGCCGCGTTCATCGATGGCGCCCATGATCGTGCTGCGCGACGGCCTGCCGATCCTCGCCATCGGCAGCCCGGGCGGCAGCCGCATCATCGGCTTCGTCGCCCAGGCGCTGATCGCCCATCTGGCCTGGAAGAGGCCGGTCGCCGAGATCGTCGCCATGCCCCATGTCCTCAACCGCTTCGGCCCGTTCGAGGTCGAGGCGGGCACGGCGGCGACCGCGCTGGTGCCCGGACTTCAGGCCCTCGGCTACCGGGTCGAGGTGCAGGACCTCAACTCCGGCCTCGCCGCCATCGCGGTGACGCCGAATGGCCTTGAAGGCGCCGCCGATCCCCGGCGCGAGGGCGTGGTTTACGGGCGCTGACCGCTACAGCCCCAGCGCCTTTTCGAGATCCGCCAGGGCATCGCCGGTGTAGACCGCGATGCGCTGCATGTGGGGCAGGCTGTCGCGATCGCCGGTGAAGCCGAGGTTGAACTGCCCGGCATAGGACAGGACGGTGATGTTCAGCGCCTGCCCGTCGAACAGCAGCGAAACGGGATAGATCTGTTCGAGCTTCGCCCCGTTGAAATAGAGCACCTCCGCCGGCCCGGGCACGTTGGAAATCACCAGGTTGTTCATGGGCCGGGTCATGGTGCCGAGGCCCAGCATGAGTTGCACCATATAGGGCGTCATCAGGACCAGGGTGTAATTGTCGATGGCGCCCCGCGTCATCGACTGCAACCTGTCCTTGGCCGGCGCCGCATTGGCGCTGATCGCCTTCAGCCGCTCGAGCGGATCGGCGATATCGGTGTGCAGATTGATGAAGATGGTCGAGATCGCGTTGCCGACGCTGGCATCGTCGGCCGGGCGCACCGAGATCGGCACCGAGGCGGTCAGGGGCTTTTCCGGCAATTCCCGCAATTCGTCGAGATAGCGGCGGAGCGAGGCCGCGCAAAGCCCGAGGAAGACATCGTTCACGGTCACGCCCGCCGCCTTGGCGACGGTCTTGATGCGGGCGAGGTCGTAATGCTGGGTGGCGAAGCGGCGCTTGCCCGCGATCCGGCCATTCAGGATGGTCTGGGGCGCGCCGTAGGGAAAGGCCGGACCATCGACCTCGCCCTTGCGGGCTTCGAGCGCCAGCTTGCCAAGGGCCTTCGCCGCCTCGAGGCCGGTGCGGAACTGTTCCTTGCCGAGGTTGACCATCTTCTCGATCAGCGAGCCCTGATCGGCCCCCTCCTCGTCGTCGGCACGCTTGCGCCCGGACGACAGACCGACTTCCCAGGGCGGCGGCAGGTCGCGGGCGGCGGCATCATTGGAGAGGAAGCGCGACAGCAGGCGCATCCCGCCCATGCCGTCGATCTGCGAATGGTGAACCTTGGTGTAGACCGCGAAACGGTTGTTCTCCAGCCCTTCGATGACATGGCATTCCCACAGCGGCCGCGAGCGGTCGAGCGGGTTGGAGTGCAGGCGCGAGACGAGGACGCCCAGCTCCCGCTCCCCACCCGGCTTTGGCAGGGCGGAATGGCGGAAGTGATAATCGAGGTCGATCTCCTCGGGCTTCAGGTCCTGCCAGGCGGGCAGCAGGGCGGAGAGCAGCCCGGGCCGCAGGCGCAGGTTGAAGGGCGGGGCGAACCGCGGCCGGCCGCGCCATTCGGCGACCAGATCGGCGAGGAAGCCCGGCGGCGCATCCGGCGGCAGCGAGAAGGTGGCGAGCGAGGCCACATGCACGGGCTTGTCCCGCTTTTCGATGAAAAGCCAGGCCGCATCCGTCGGCCGCAACACCCGAGTCGCCATTTTCCCCGTTCCCCCGCTGTTTTTCCCATGCGACAGGGGCGGCGCGGCGGCGTCAAGGGGTCTGCGGCCTCAATGCCAGGATAAACCCGACATGAAAAAGGCCGGCCCCAGGGGACCGGCCTTCATCGAGATCGAGCCAGGGCCGCTCAGGGCAGGACGATTTCCACCCGGCGGTTCTGCGGCTCGCGCACGCCATCCGGCGTCGGCACCAGCGGCGCGGACTCGCCCTTGCCCAGGGTGACGATTTCCGCCGAGGTCAGGCCGAGTTCCAGCAGCTTGGCTTTCACCGCCTCGGCCCGGCGCAAGGACAGGGCCTGATTATAGGCGGGCGAGCCCGAACGGTCGGCATGGCCCGTCAGCTCGATCCGGCTGACGCCGAGGTTCATCGCCGACTGGGCGGCATCCTGGATGATCGCGGCGGCATCGGACGACACGTCGGCCGAATTCCAGTCGAAGAACACCATGAAGGACCGCGCCATGGCGGCGTCGGGCACGGGCGCCGCTTCCGGTGCCGGCACCGGCGCCGGCGGCGGGTCATAGGCGCTGAAGGCATAGACGAGGCCGGCCTGCACGCTCTGCAGCGCATAGGACGAATGCAGCTCGTTCACCTGGATGTCCGAGGTGCCGAGGTAGCGGTAATCGGCGAAGGCCGACAGATTGTCGTCGATCGCGACCTTGGCGCCGACGATGCCCTGATAGGCGAAGCCGACGTCATCGCCGGAAGCGATGGTCACGGCGCCGTTGCCTTCGTTCACGAAAACCCAGGCCGCGCCGAGACCGGCACCGACATAGGGCGTGAAGATCGAGGAATTCTCGTATTCGTAGAGGACATTGCCCATCACGCTGAGCAGGCCGAAATTGTTGTCGGTCGCGGAATCGCCGACGTCGGTATAGCCGCCCGCACCATCGCCCAGGCGCAGGTTCTTGATGTCGGTCGCGTCGAAGCTGCGATAGCCGATGTCCGCCTCGACCCGAATGGCCCCGTAGTCGTAACCGAGCAGGGCGCCGACACCCCAGCCATTGTCGAATTCGATGTCCGCCTTGTCGTCTATGCCGTCGCCGTCGGCATCGCCTTCGACGTCGATGCTCTGCGGGATGACGAAGGCGCCATAGCCGCCGAGGTAGGGCCCAGGGCCCAGGTCGCCATCGGCGAAGGCCGGCGAAGCCCCGCCCGCCAGCACAAGCGCCCCCAGAACAATGCGAGACAATCCGCGCATGTAACCCCCGCCCCAAAAAACTGCCACCACTATGGCCGTTCTACCACCGGGGACAGGCAGGCTCAATCGGCGTCACTGCCTTTCTGCCCCGTTACCATGGTTAACCACCCTTGCGGGAACATCAGCGGATGATATGGCCGCCGTCGATCACCAGCTCGCTGCCGGTGACATATTTCGAGGCATCGGAGGCGAGGTAGAGGATGCCTTCGGCGATATCCTCGGCGGTGCCGACGCCAAGGGGGCAGATGCGGTTCCATTCCGCCCGGACGGAAGAGGTGTCGGAAAGGCCGCGCTGGGCCGCGACGTCAACGATCTCGCGCTCCAGCATCGGGGTCCAGGCGAGGCCCGGATGGACCGAATTCACCCGGATGCCATAACCCCGGTCGGCGCAATAGAGCGCCGCCGCCTTGGTGAAATGGCGCACCGCCGCCTTTGAAGCGCAATAGGCGGCATTCAACCCGTCGGCGATGATGCCGAAGGTCGAGGACAGATTGACGATGGAGCCGCCGCCGGTCGTCTTCATGATGCCGATCGCCAGTTTGGTGCCGAGAAAGGCGCTGTCGGCATTGACGTTCATCACCCGGTGCCAGTCGTCGAGGCTGGTCTCCTCCAAAGCCCGGGTGAGCTGGATGCCGGCGTTGTTGACGAGAATGTCGAGGCGGCCGAAGCGGTCGATGACGGCCGCCATCACCGCCTGCCACGAGGCTTCGCTGGCGACGTCATGGGCGATGAACAGCGCGCCGGGCAGCGTCGCCGCCGCGGCGATGCCGCCCGCCTCGTCGATATCGGTCAGCACCACGGTGGCGCCTTCCCGGGAAAGGAGTGTCGCGGCGGCGAAGCCGATGCCGGCGGCGCCGCCGGTCACGATGGCGATGCGCCCTTGGAGCTTTGACATGGATGTTTCGCCTTCAGCCGATGAAACTGCCGCGATCGACGTTGAGCATCTGGCCGGTGATATCGGCCGCCCCGTCGGACGCGAGGAAGAGATAGGCGGGCGCCACGGCCTCGGGCTGCATCATGCCGGGGATCGGCTGGGCGCCCAGGTAACGCGCGACCAGTTCGGCCACGGGAACACCCAACTCCGCCGCCTCGGCCCTGATCGTCCACATGGAGCCTTCGGTCTCGACCCAGCCGGGGCAGACCGCGTTGACCGTGATGCCGAGCGGCCCGAGTTCCATCGCGAGGGAGCGCATGAAGCCGGCGACCGCGTGTTTCGAGGCGGCATAGCCGGAAAAGCCGGCGGCCCCGGTGCGGCCCCAGATCGACGAGGTGACGATGATGCGCCCGCCCCGGCCCATCAGCGGCAGCGCCGCCCTTGTGACGTAATAGGTGCCGAGGACATTGACGGCGATGCAGCGCTCGAAGGCGTCGTCGCTTTCCTTTGTCGCGCCGGGCAGCGGCGTCATCGGCTGGAAGCCGGCATTGTTGATCAGCACGTCGATAGCGGGCAGCGCGCCGATGGCGGCATAGACGGCGGCGCGATCGGCGATGTCGCACTTGAGGGCACGGACCGGCCGGCCGCAGGCGGCGGCAACCTCCGCCCCCGCGGCATGGATGGCGTCATTCTCGGCCATCAGGGTGAGCTCGGCGCCCGCCAGCGCGAAGGCCTTCGCGATGGCAAGGCCGATGCCCATGCTGGCGCCGGTGATCAGGACATGGCGGCCGGTGAAGTCGTGGGTGGTCATCTCAACCTCGGTAACGGGTCAGGCGCAGGGCCAGCAGGCTGGTGCCGATGGTGGCGACCAGCACGAGCGAGCCAAGCGCGTTGATGCTGGGATCGAGCGCCTTGCGCAGCATACCCCAGATCATGGTCGGCAGGGTCATGCCGCCGCCGATGGTGAAATAGGTGATGATGAAATCGTCGAGCGAGACCGCCATGGCCATCAGGGTCGCGCCGATCAGGGTCGGCCGGATGATCGGCAGGATGACGGTGCGGAAGATGGTCCAGGGGCCGGCGCCGAGGTCGCGGGCACTGTCAAGGATGGCCATGTTGAAGCCGGACATCTGGGCATAAACCACCAGAATGACGAAAGGCTGGGTGAAGACCAGATGGCTGGGGATCACCGTCGCGAGGCCGAGCGGCAGGCCGAGGGAGGAATAGCCGGTGGCCAGCGCCAGCGCGAGCACGAGCGGTGGCAGCATGATCGGCATGGTAACGAGGGCGATCACGCCATTGGCGACCTTGGGACCCGAACGGGCCAGCGCCATGGCCGCCAGCGTGCCCGAGATCATGGAAACAAGGCCGACGCAAAGGGTGATGATGGCGCTGTTGCCAAGCGCCTTCCAGAAATCCGGGTTGCCGAACAGCACGTCATACCAATGCAGCGTCATCCCGCCCGGCGGGAAAGTCGCGTTGGCATTTTCCGACAGCGAGAAAAAGACGACAAGGACCAGCGGCGACAGGAGAAAGACCAGCGCCGCCGCGCCGAATGCCGTCCACACGACCTGCGATCTGGCGATCATCTCAGCGTCCCCATTTGGGCGTCAGCGCCCGGGCCAGCAGCCAGTTGGCGGCGACCAGCACGATGCCGCAGGCCAGCAGCGTGGTGAAGGCGAGCGCGGCGCCCATGGGCGCGTTCATCCGCCCGACGAAGAGATTTTCGATGAAATTGCCGACCATGAAGGTCTCGGGACCGCCGACCAGCCGGGGCGTCACATAATCGCCGGCGGGGATCAGGAAGGCGATCGAGAAGGCCGAGAACAGGCTGCCCCGGCACTGCGGCAGGACGATATCCCTGGTGATCTGCCAGGGCTTGGCGCCGAGGTCGCGCGCCGCCTCCAGCGGGGCTTCCGAGACACCGCGCAGCCCCGCGAGAATGGGCAGCAGGGCGAAGGGCAGCATGAAATGAACGAGGGTGATCACCACGGCGGCGGGACTGTAGAGCAGCCAGGAAATCGGCTCGTCGATGAGGCCGAGGGTGATCAGCAGCAGGTTGACGCTGCCCTGCGCGCCCAGCATCGCCTTCCAGGCATAGATTTTCACCAGATAGCCGCCGAACAGGGTCGCCAGCGCCGACAGCAGGATGATCTGCCCGAACAGGCCCGAGCGGAAACGGATCAGATAGGCGATGGCGAAGGCCAGCGCCGTCGTGATCAGGGCGATCGTGAGGGCGATCGCCAGCGTGAAGCCAAGCGCGTGAAGATAGTCGCCGAAGACATCGGCGTAATTGCCCAGGGTGAAATCCGGGGTCAGCCGATAGCGCTTGATGCGCCAAAAGGTGACGACCAGCAGATAGGCCATGGGCAGGGCGAAAAACAGCCCGAAGATGGCGAGCGCGGGCGACAGGCCAAGGGCCCGCCGCGTGGCGGGCGACAGGCTCATGGCGCGACCACGCTGCAGGCCGCCGCCGGCAGGCCCAGGGCAATGGCATCGCCAACGCCCGGCAGCGCCGGCCCGTCGACGCCGGACGGGCGGTGCACGGTCAGGGCCGCGCCATCGGCCAGTGTCACCACGAGCCGCAGGTAAGGCCCCATGAAGCGGCTTTCGGTCAGCGTGCCCGCGAGGGACAGCGGCTCCGCGCCGCCAAGGGTGACATCGTCCGGGCGGATGACCACCAGCACGGCGCCATCCGGCCCCGGCGACGGCAGACGCCCGCCACCAATCGCCACTTCGCCGCCCTTGCGCACCGCCGGCAGCATGTTGGCGTCGCCGACGAAGGAGGCGACGAAACGGCTGGCCGGGCGGCGATAGACATCCTCGGGCGTGCCCTGCTGGACGATGCGGCCCGCTTCCATGATGACGATCCGGTTGGCGAGATCGATCGCCTCGCCCTGGTCGTGGGTGACGAAGATGAAGGTGCCGCCGATCGCCTTGTGCAGGGCCTTCAGCTCGTCCTGCATCGCCTTCCGCAGCTTGAGGTCGAGGGCGGCGAGCGGCTCGTCGAGGAGAAGGATGCTGGGCCGCATGACGAGGGCGCGGGCCAGCGCGACGCGCTGCTGCTGTCCGCCTGAGAGTGCCGCCGGCAGCCGGTCGGCGACCGCGCCGAGATGGACGAGGTTCAGCATCCGCACGACCTCGAGATCGATCTGTTCCGGGTCGCGGCCGGCGATCCTGGGGCCATAGCCGATGTTCTGGGCCACGGTCATGTGGGGGAACAGGCCATAGCCCTGGAACACCATGTTGGTGTTGCGCTTCTCGGGGCCGAGGGCGGTCACGTCCTGGCCGCCGATCTCGATGCTGCCCGTGCTCGGCGGCAGGAAGCCGCCGATCATGCGCAGCAAGGTGGTCTTGCCGCAGCCCGACGGCCCGAGCAGGGCGACGAAATCCCCCCGCCCGACCTCGAGGTCGAGCGGGTGGACGGCCTGGGTTTCGCGGTAACGCTTGGAGATATTCCGCAGACGCAGCAGGGGATCGCTCATCCGGTCAGGCCTTGAGCACCTTTTCCCAGGCTTCCTGGTAATCGTCCCAGATCGCGTATTCGCCATCCTCGTCGAGCGGATACATCTCCATCACCAGGCTCTTCCTGGTGAAGTAACCTTCGAGGTCCGTATAGTCGTAGAGCGCCTTGTTAGCGGCGCCCGCCTTCTCCATCGCCTCGGTCGTCACCACCGGGATCGAGCTGAGATCGGCGCCGGCGATCTGGCCTTCGAGCGAGAGGGCGTTGTTGATCAGGGCATGGGCCTCGGCCGACTTGGACGAGCCCTTGCCGATGGCATAGCCTTCGATGAAGCCGCTGGCGCCTTCCTTGGGGTAGGCGACCTTCACCGTGGTGCCGTCGCCGATCCAGGTGGAGACCGGCTCCCAGCCTTGCGAGATCACGATTTCCTTGTTGACGTACATGTTGATCAGATCGCCGTAGGACGGAGCGATCGCCTTCAGATGCTTCTTCTTCAGGGTGATCAGCAGCTCGGTCGTCTTCGCCAGCTCGTCGCGGGTCATGTGGTGCGGATTGGCGATGCCGAGGACCCGGGCCATGGCGAAGATATTGCCCTGATAATCGGCGGTGATCGCCGCCTTGCCCTTGTATTCGTCCTTCATCAGATCGGCCCATGAGGTCGGCGCCGCGATCTGCGTCGAGTCATAAAGCATGCAGATCGAGCCGAAGGTGAAGGGACAGGCAAACCACTTGCCATCCTCGCTCATGTTGCTTTCGGCATAGTGCTTGATGGTCGGGTGGAGCTTGGCGAAATTGGGGATCTGCGCTAGGTCGAGCGGCGCCAGCAAGCCCTCGGCGCCCAGGAAATCGTCATTGACGAAATAGGGCGTGCAGACGTCGACCGCGCTGCTGTCGAGGCGCAGCTTGGTGATGATCTCATCGGTCGAGGAGATCAGCGTCTTCTGCAGGGCGAAGCCCTTGGCCTTGTCGAAATCGCCGCCCGTCAGGAAAGTGTCATAGCCTTCCCAGCCGATATAATTGATGTCGGTCGCGGCCGCGGCCTTGCGCATTCCGCCAAAGCCGAGGGCACCGGCGGCGCCAAGGGCGGCGGCGCCGCGCAGCAAATCGCGCCGGCTCATGTCGAAATAGCGGCGAACGCGCAGGATTTCGTCTTTGCTGCTCATGGTACTCTCCCTCGGAAGGTCACGCCGTCTCTGCCACCAGCAGTCCCGTCCAGCTTCGGCGCGGGATCGCTGCAGTGCAACATCGGTTAGTTATCGAGCTGTAAAAGGACACTTTGACCGGGGCTCAGTCGCGCACCCAGACCTGGTCGTCCGCATAGGCCGCCTCGCCCCGGCCGGCCGCCAGCGCCCGCCACAGCCGGGCCTGGAAGCCGAGATAGGTCATGCTGTTGGGCGCGATGCCGTTGCCGTCGAAGATTTCGCGGTGCAGTCGCGGCAGACGGTGGAAGGGCACGCCCGGGAAAGCGTGATGGGCCGTGTGATACTGCATATTCCAGCAGATCCGCCGCATCAGCGGGTTGGTCCGCGTCGTCCGCGTGTTCACCAGGATGTTCTGGTCGTGGGACAGGCCCAGATGCTCGATCGTGTTCTGCATCTGGTGAACGAATTTCATCAGCACCAGCGGCGCCAGCCAATAGAGGACGGCGGCCCAGCTCTGAAACGTGATCGAGACCGCGGCGATCAGGGCATAGCCCGCGAGATGCAATCGCGCCTCGAGGATGACATCGGCCTTGCGCGCCTCGGGGATATAGGGCTCGACCACCCGGCCGGCGGCCATGCGCAGGATGCGCGCGACCCGCGTGTGCCAGTATGAAGGTCCGAAGAACCACATGAGGTAGGACAGGAGCGTGTATTTCGGCCGGGCCAACTCGCCGTCCCGGGCCCAGTCCTGGGTGTGGCGGTGATGGGCGGTGTGCTGGATCAGGTCGAAATCGCGCGGATAGATCATCAGGAAGCCGATGAGCCGGCCGAAGATTTCGTTGAGCGGACGTGTACGAAACACGGTCCAATGGCAAAGTTCATGCTGACCGGCATAAAGGAAATTCAGCAGGATGCCATGGACGATAAAGACTGGCACCACCGCCCAGGATCCTTGGGAGAGATAGAGAAGCCAGCCGCTGACCCCGATGGCGGCAAAATGACCGCACAACTGCAGGGCACCTTTCAGATCCGATCTCGCGCTCAATTCATGAAGGCGGCCGGGCTTTATCAGATTTGTTCGAACGAATACTTCTTCCATCGACGCGGTACCCTGTAATCGTTCTGAATTGAAACAACGATCACCCGGATGGTGCCCCGCAACAGATACCGTCGGTGACAAGTTCAGTTGAGGATCCACTCAAGCAAGTTCCGCCACCCCTTCGAAGGGTGGACAAAGCGCGCCGCCCGCTTCACCTTCGCCGCCATGTTCCCCGCCCGAGCCCGCAGCGCATGACGACGCTTTCCGCCGACGATCTGGTCTCCCGCCAGTACGAGGCCCTGCCCTATCCCGCCCGCAACCCGCGCGACGAGGCCAGGCGCCTGATCGAGGGCAGCCCGGGCGCCCTGCCGGAAATGCGCCACTGGATCTTCGGCGGCCGCCTGCCGGCGCGGATGCGCGTGCTTTTCGCCGGGGGCGGCACGGGCGACGGCTGCATCATGCTGGCCCAGCAACTGGCGGATGCCGGCATCGCGGCCGAGATCACCCATCTCGACATGTCGGCGGCGGCGCAGAAAATCGCGGCCGAGCGGGCGGCGATCCGCGGCCTGAAGGTCGATTTCGTGCGCGGCTCCCTGCTCGATGTCGAGCGCCTGGCGCCCGGTCCCTTCGATTACATCGACTGCTGCGGCGTGCTGCACCATCTGGCCGATCCGGCGGCGGGGCTCGCCGCGCTACGCTCGGTGCTGGCGCGGGGCGGCGGCATGGGGTTGATGGTCTATGGCCGGATCGGGCGCAGCGGCGTTTACGACATGCAGGATGCCCTGCGCCTGCTGGCGCCCGAGGGGGATCCGCCGGCGGCGCGGCTCGCCATCGCCAAGCGCCTGCTGCCGGCCCTGCCGACGACCAACCGCCTGCGCCGCAACGAAGCGGTCACCGACCATCTGAACGGCGGCGATGCCGGGATCTTCGATCTTTTGCTGCATTCGCGCGACCGGGCCTATGATGTCGAGAGTTTCGTCGGCCTGATCGAGGATGGCGGCCTTGGCCTTGCCAGCCTGATCGAGCCGGCGCGCTACCAGCCCGAGACCTATCTGCTCGATCCCCAGCTGCGGCGCATCGCAGGCGATCTCGATCCTCGGGACAGGGCCGTCCTGGCGGAACGTCTGGCCGGCAATATCGCCCGCCATGTCGCCTATGTCGTCCATCCCGATCACGAGGCGCTGCCGCCCGCCCCCCTCGATCCGGATGCGATCCCGGTCTGGTCGCGGACCGACGGGGCGCAGATGGCGGCGGCGATGGGGTCGGACCGGGTGCTGAAGCTGACCCTGGACGGGCTGGCCTATCGCTTCCCCCTGCCCCAGTCCGCCCCCGTGATCGCGCGGGCGATCGACGGGCGCGCCAGCGTCGGCGAGATCGCCGCGCAGGTGAAGGTTCAGGGCTTCGAGCGGGCCTGGCCCGCGACATTCGCCGTGCTGAACGGGATCAGCCGGCTTTTCCTTCGTCGCGCTTGAACTTGTGGCCATAGATGAACCACAGGTTCCGCGCATAGATGACGAGGCCGCCGGCCTGGCCGGCGATGAACACCGGGTCTTCCCGGTGAATGGCATAGCCGAGGAGGACGATGCCGCCGCCGATGGAGAAGAACCAGAAGGCGACCGGCACCAGGCTTTGCTTCGCCTTCTCGCTGGCGATCCACTGCACGACGAAACGCATGGTGAAAAGCGCCTGTCCGGCGAAGCCGATGATGATCCACATGGTCGTATCGTTCACGATGCACTCCGGGGGGCGAAGATGCGGCGCCTTATAGCCGGATTCAGGTGCCGTGTCCCCTGCCTTAGCTGCCCGGGCTGGCCAGCCAGATATCGGCGCTCGCCGCCCGGCCGTTGGCGTCCAGCACGGTGACGCTGGCGCGGCCTATGCCATCCGGTTGCCATTCGGCCTGGCGGCGGAAGGCGGTGGTCGCGATCGGCCGGCCGTTCACCAGGAAGGTCAGCGGCATGGTCCCGCCGGTGGCGCGCAGCAGGACGCTTGAAAGGCCACCATCCTCGAGGCGCGGCACCTCGATCGTGCTGCCGTCGAGTGGCGCGGCGAGGCGCAGGGTCTCGCGCCCGGCGGCGATCGCGGCGATGTCGCCGCCCCGGCGCGGCCGCAGGCGTTTCAGGCCGGGCGGCAGTTCCGACTGGCTGGCGATCAGCGTGCCGGGCGGCGGTGGCGGCCGGCGCAGGGCTTCGGGACCCGGCGGCGGCAGCATGGAAAAGGCGGCGAAGACGAGGGGCGCGGCGGCCTCGCGGCCCATGCGCCCGGGCGAGAAGGAACCGTCCGGCCGGCCGACCCAGACCCCGACGGTATAATCCCTGTCGTAGCCGATCGCCCAGGCATCGCGAAAACCATAGGACGTGCCGGTCTTATAGGCGATCTGGCGCCCGTCCGAAGTCGATTCCCCGGGCAGGAGATGGGGCGGCGGCGGCGTGTCGCGCAGGATCGCGGTGACCTGCCACGCGGCGGAAGCCGACAGCAGGGTGGCGGGCACGCCCGCCTCGTCGTGGATGCGGTCGCGCAGCGGCAGCGCCCGCCCGCCATCGGCCAGGGCGGCGTAAAGCGTGACGAGATCGCGCAAGGTGACGCCGACACCGCCAAGGGCGATGGGCAGGCTGGGCTCCGCGCCCGGATCGGGCAGGCGAAGGCGCACGCCCGAGGCCGCCAGCCGGGCCGAGAAGCGGCGGGGCCCGACCAGATCGAGGACGGCGACGGCGGGAATATTCAGCGACAGCTGAAGCGCTTCCGCCAGCTTGACCTCGCCCCGATAGAGCCGGTCGAAATTCTTCGGGGCATAGCCGCCGAAATGGGTCGGCCGGTCGACCACGATGGTTTCGGGATGGCAGACCAGATCCTCGAAGCCCATGCCATAGATGAACGGTTTCAGGGCCGAACCGGGGGAGCGGACCGCCATGGTCATGTCGATCGGCCCCGCGCGCCGCCGGTCGAAATAGCCGGCGGAGCCGACGCTGGCGACCACCCGCCGGCCCTCGTTGGCGACGACGAGGATGGCGATATTGGCCGTCGCCTCGAACTGGCCGATGTTGCGGGCGGCGAGGTCTTCCAGCTTGTACTGCAGGTCGCGGTCGATCGTGCTGGCGATCACAGAAGCGGCGGGATCGGCCATATGCAGCCGCTCCGCCAGATGGGGGGCGAAGAAGGGCGCGGGCAGACGGGCGACCGGCACCGCTTCCTCCATCGCCTCGCGGGCGGCTGCTTCGGTGATGACGCCGGCTTCGGCGACCCGGGTCAGCACCTCGTCGCGCATCCGCCGGGCGACATCCTCGTGGCGGTCGGGGCGGCGCCGCTCGGGCGATTGCGGCAGGGCGACCAGCAGGGCCGCTTCGCTGTCGGTCAGATGGTCCGGCTCCTTGCCGAAATAGAACAGCGAAGCCGCGCGCACCCCTTCGAGATTGCCGCCATAGGGCGCGAGGGTGAGATAGAGGCCGAGGATTTCATCCTTCGACAGATGCGCCTCGAGTTGCAGCGCCCGGGCCATTTCAATCAGCTTGGCGCCGAAACTGCGCGGCCGGGGCTGGATCAGGCGCGCGGTCTGCATACTCAGGGTCGAGGCGCCGGAGACGATATGGCCCGCCACCGCCGCCTGCCCCGCCGCCCGCAACACCGCGAAGGGATCGACGCCCCAGTGATCCCGAAAGCGCCGGTCTTCATAGGCGGTGAGCATGGCGATGAAGCGGGGATCGACGTCTGCCGGCTGCGCCGTGAAACGCCAGCGCCCGTCATCGGCCTGAAAGGCGCGCAAGGGCTGGCCGCTGGCGTCGAGCACGATGGTCGAGCGGCTGGCGACGAGATCGAGCGGCAGCGGATAGAGCCGGTCGAGCACGAGGGCAAGCCCCGCCAGCACGGCCAGGGTCGCCAGCCCGGCCAGGGCCAGGCGGCGCAATCGTCCGGGGGTGAAAAGGCGCATCATGCCGGGTCCAGGCGCGAGATCGACGGATTAGAGGGTCATTCGATCACGTTCGCCGCGCGAAGGCGATGACGGCGATCACAGGCGCCAAAAACAAGGGCCACGCCGATCATGCCGACGTGGCCCCTGGCCCCGAGCGGGGCGAATTCAGCTTGTGGGATCAGTGGCTGGGCAGACGAGTAAGCTCGTCCTTGATGCGCAATTTTTCGCGCTTGAGCTTGGTGATGACCGCCGGATCCGGCATCGGCCGGTGGGATTCGGCCTCCAATTCCCGGTCGACCGACGCATGACGCTGGGACAGGCTGCTTGCGCGTGCTTCAAGGCTCATTCGCAGATCCTCCCTTCCATTCACGGGACTGACATCTAAGCACGTGGGAACGGCATCGTCAGCCTTCAATGATGAATGCAGCGCGTCGATTCGATATTGCACCGCACCATGTTCCAAAACCGTTGACCCATCCCGCCGCTGCGCCCACCCTCCGCCCGGTCAACAATCGAAAGTCGCGCGAAGACCATGGCTCCGGCCCCTTCCCAGAAACCCCGGATGATCGTCGGCATTTCCGGTGCCTCGGGCGTCGTGCTCGGCATCCGGCTGCTGGAGCAGTTGCGCGCCCTCGACATCGAAAGCCATCTGGTGATGACCAGGGCGGCGGAACTCACCCTGGCCTATGAAACCGACCTGAAGGTCGCCGATGTCCACGCGCTTGCCGATGTGGTGCATCCCGTGGCCGATATCGGCGCCACCATCGCGTCGGGCAGTTTCCGCACCCTTGGCATGGTGATCGCGCCCTGTTCGATCCGAACCCTGTCGGAAATCGTGACGGGCGTGACCTCCAGCCTGATCAGCCGGGCGGCCGACGTCATCCTGAAGGAGCGGCGGCGCCTTGTCCTCATGGTGCGGGAAACGCCGCTGCATCTGGGCCACCTGCGCTCGATGACCGCCGTCACCGAGATGGGCGCCGTGGTCATGCCGCCGGTGCCGGCCTATTACGCCGAACTCGAGACGATCGAGGATGCGACGCGGCAGAGCGTCGGCCGCGCGCTCGACCTGTTCGATCTCGAATCCGCGCCGGTGCGGCGCTGGGGCGAGGCGACACGGCCGCGCGGCCGGCCCCGCGCGCGAAAGCCCAGGGACAAATAGATCAGCCGAGGGCCGCCAGCAGCCCCCCCGCCTCCGTCACGCCATAGGCGGCGAGACTGAGGGCGGCGATCTCCGCCACCGGCCGGGAATCACGGCCAAGGGGCGGCACGGCCGCCAGCATCTGACGCTGCGATTCGCGCTCCAGGTCCAGTTCGGCCGCCTTGGCCGCTTCATAGTTCGGGCCACCCGCCGCCTTCAGGGCGCGGCGGCGTGCCCGCGCGGGGAGAAGGGCCCATTGGCGAAACGGTGTCGCGGCGCGGTCGATCGCGCCGATCTCCGCCGCCGTCAGCGGCCGGAAGCCTTGATCCGCAAGGAAAAGCAGCAACAGCGCGAGATTGACATCCCGCCCCTGCCGGTCCTGAAGATCGAGGCAGAAGGCGGCGATCCCGGGGCGATCGTAACAGGCGATCGACCAGCGCCAGAATTCCGTCGCGCCCGGCGTGTCAGAAACATTCATGGTCGCGTCCAGACATGATATAAAACCCCTCTTTCCGGTGTGGGGATCGCGGCGCGAATGGTGGACGAGGAAGAGCTTCAGCGTAAGCTGACGGAATTGATGCAGGAACATCGTGACCTTGACGCTGCCATCGACGCCCTTATCACGACACCGCCTTTCGATCAGATCCAGGTGCAGCGTCTGAAAAAGCGCAAGCTGCAACTGAAGGATCTGATCCTGAAGGTCAACAGCCAGCTCCTGCCCGACATCATCGCCTGACAGGCTCTCATCCATGACCTCTGTTTCTCCCGTCGTCGGCATCATCATGGGCAGCCGGTCGGACTGGCCGACCATGATTCATGCCGCCGAAACCCTGGCCAACCTCGGCGTGCCGCATGAGGTGAAGGTGGTTTCCGCCCACCGCACGCCCGAGCGCATGTTCGATTACGCCAAGGGGGCCAAATCCCGGGGCATCAAGGTGATCATCGCGGGCGCGGGCGGCGCCGCCCATCTGCCGGGCATGACCGCCTCGCTGACCAGCCTGCCGGTGCTGGGCGTTCCCGTCGAAAGCCACAGTCTGAAGGGCCAGGATTCGCTGCTTTCCATCGTGCAGATGCCGGGCGGCGTGCCGGTCGGCACCCTCGCCATCGGCAAGCCCGGCGCGATCAACGCAGGGCTTCTGGCCGCGTCGATCCTCGCCCTGTCGGACCCGGTGCTCGATGCCCGGCTGATCGAATTCCGTCGGCGCCAGACCGAAAGCGTGCCGGAGACGGCGGAGTGAGCACCAGACCCAAGCCGGCCCCGCTGACCGCGGCGGCCCTGCCCCCGGGCAGCACCCTCGGCATCCTGGGCGGCGGCCAGCTCGGCCGCATGATCGCCATCGCCGCCGCCAATCTCGGCTATCGCTGCCATATCTATGGCCCGGAAGCGGATCCGCCGGCCGGCCTCGTCGCCGCCGCGACCACCATCGCCGCCTATGAGGACGAAGCCGCGCTGGCCGCTTTCGCCGATGCGGTCGACGCCATCACCTATGAATTCGAGAATGTGCCGGCGGCCACCGTCGAATTCCTCGCCGCGCGAAAACCCGTGCGGCCGGGGGCCAGGGCGCTTTCCGTCGCGCAGGACCGGGTGGCGGAAAAGACTTTCGCCAACGACAAGGGCGCCGAGACCGCGCCGTTCCGCGCCGTCGCCAGCCGCGCCGAACTCGACGCCGCGGTCAAAGCCCTCGGCCTGCCCGCCGTGATGAAGACGAGGCGCTTCGGCTATGACGGCAAGGGCCAGGCCATCATCCGCACCTTGGCCGATGTCGACGCCGCCTTCGCCGCCATGAAGGGCCAGCCGGCCATTCTCGAGGGTTTCGTCACCTTCACCGCCGAAATCTCGGTGGTGGCGGCCCGGGGCGTCGCCGGCGATATCGCCGTGTTCGATCCGGTCGAGAACCGCCACAGCCACCATATCCTCGACGTCACCATCGCCCCCGCCCCAGTGCTGTCGCCCGAGGTCACGCTGCGGGCCCAGACCATCGCCCATGATTTCCTGATCGCGCTCGATTACGTCGGTGTGCTGGCGATCGAATTCTTCCTCGCCGCCGATGGCCGGCTGCTGGTCAATGAAATGGCGCCCCGGGTGCATAACTCCGGCCACTGGACCATCGAGGGTGCCGAAACCAGCCAGTTCGAGCAGGCGGCCCGCGCCGCCCTCGGCCTGCCGCTGGGCTGCCCGATCCGGCGCGGCCGCTCGGTGATGCTGAACCTGATCGGCGACGACGCGCGGGCCTGGGGCCGGCTGCTGCTGGCCGAAGGCGCGCATCTCCATCTCTATGGCAAGGCGGAAGCCCGGGCCGGCCGCAAGATGGGCCATGTCACCCGGGTGCTGACCGACGATACGCCGGTCGAAATCGCCATCGCCGAACTGCGCCGGGCCGTCACCGGCGCCTGAGCCCGCTTTCAGCCGAAGGCCGCCAGGCCTTCGGTCATGTCGAGGGCCTGCGCCGCCCCGAGGCTGTCGCCGATCGCGATCAGGATCGGCTCGTCGAGGCCAAGGCCGGCCGCGCCTTCCGCGAGGAGGGACAGCGGCCCCGCCCAGCGCCCCTCGCTCGGGCGGGAGACCGAGCGGACGGCGACGGCGGGTGTTTCCGCCGGCAGGCCGGCCGCGACCAGGCGGGCGACCATGTCCCCGACCGTGCGCCCGCCCATGTAGACGACGAGCGTGGTGCGGGCATCGGCCAGACCCCGCCAGTCGAGCGTATCCGGCAGGGTGCCATGGCGCGAATGGCCGGTGACGAAGCGGACCGACTGGGCATGATCGCGGTGGGTCAGCGAAATGCCGAGGGCCGATGCCATGGCGAGGCCGGCGGTGATCCCCGGGATCACCTCGACCGCGATACCCTCGCGGCGCAGACGCTCGATCTCCTCGCCGGCGCGGCCGAAGATCATGGGATCGCCCGACTTCAGGCGTACCACCTGCTTGCCCTTGCGGGCGAATTTCACCATCAGGTCGTCGATATCCTGCTGCCGGCAGGAGGCACGGCCACCGCGCTTGCCGACCGCGAGGCAACGCGCCTTCCGGTGCACGAGGTCGAGGATGCCGTCGCCGACCAGATCGTCGAACAGCACGACATCCGCCGCCTGCAGCGCCTTCACCGCCTTCAGGGTCAGAAGCTCGGGATCGCCCGGGCCGGCGCCGACCAGCGTGACCCGTCCCGGCCCTTTGTCCGGGCCGGGCGGCAGGGCAGCGCCGCCCCGGACCAGTTTCACCTCAACCGGCTTTCGCTGTTGAACAGGCATCGATCAGCCTCCCGATTTCCATGCGGCAGGAGCCGCAGTTGGTTCCCGCCTTCAGGCATGAGCCAATGGCGTCGATGGACTGGGCGCCGGCCTTCACCGCCGCCGTGATCTGATTGACCCCGACCGAGAAGCAGGAACAGACAAGCGCGCCCGGATCGGCCGCCGCGTCGCCGCCCCGGCCCGCCAGCAGGCGCAGCCGCTCGGCGCCATCGAGCGCGCGGCCCAATTGTCCGATCAGCCAGCCCCGGGCGATTTCCACCGGCTCCGGCGCGACGAACAGCGCGGCGGACAGCACCCCCGCCTCATAGACCGCGAAACGGTAAACCCCGCGGGCGACATCGCGATAGGCGAGGACTTCGGCCTCCTCGGCGGGATCGAGCAGGGCCGCCATCGCCGCCGGCCAGTCACCCGGCGCATCGGCGCCGCCCAGCTCGGCCCGATAGCCGCCGTCGACCGGCGCCAGCGCCCAATAGTCGAGGCCGGAGACCGCGAGACGGCGGCGGCTGACGGCGAAACCATACCAGGCCGCCTGGAACCGCCGCAGCGAGACCGGGGTGAATTTCGATTCCGGCTGGCCCGAGACAGGATCGACATGGGGCGCGATCAGGGCATCGACCCGCGCGCGCGCGGCCTGCTGCCCGGTCCAGTGAATGGGCGCGAAGACGGCGCCCGGGCGCTGGCGCTCGGTGACCAGCACGCGCAGGAGCGCGCCGCCGCGATCGCTCTCGATCAGGGCGAGGTCGGCGGCGGCGAGGCCAAGGGCGCGGGCATCCGCCGGATTCACCTCGACGAAGGGCTCGGCGTAATGGCTGGTCAGGCGGGCCGCCTTGCCGGTTCGCGTCATCGTGTGCCACTGGTCGCGCACGCGGCCGGTGTTCAGGATCAGCGGCCTTGCCGCCGAGGTCTGGCCCCGGGCCGGACGCCAGGGCGTCGCCACGAAACGGGCCTTGCCATCGGGGTGATGGAATTTTCCATCGCCGAAGAAGCGCTGGCGCGGCCCCTGCCCCGCCGGCCGCGGCCAGTGGAACGGGGCGAGGCCCTCGTAACCCGCCGCGTCGATTTCGGCATGGGCGCCGATATCGAAATCGCGGCAACCGTCATTGCCATGGGCCGAGAGGGCGGCATGTTCGCGGAAGATCTCGGCCGGACCATCCCAGTCGAAGCCGGAAAAGCCCATGCGCCGCGCCACCTCAGCCATCTGCCACCAGTCCGCTCTCGCCTCGCCCGGGGGCGGCAGGAAGGCGCGCTGGCGCGAGATGCGGCGTTCGGAATTGGTCACCGTGCCATCCTTTTCGCCCCAGGCGGTGGAGGGCAGCAGGACATGGGCGTGCCGTGTCGTATCGGTATCCCGCACCACGTCGGAGACGACGACGAAGGGACAGCGGGCGAGCGCCGCCACGACCCGATCGGCATCGGGCAGGCTGGCGGCCGGATTGGTCGCCATGATCCACAGGGCCTTGATGCGGCCGTCATGCACCGCCTCGAACAGATCGACCGCCTTCAGGCCCGGCTTGTCGGCGATACGGGGCGCATTCCAGAAATCCCGCACCAGCGCGCGATGGCCGGGATTGTCGAGCTCCATATGGGCGGCGAGCTGATTGGCGAGACCGCCGACCTCGCGCCCGCCCATGGCATTGGGCTGGCCCGTGACCGAAAAAGGTCCCATGCCCGGGCGGCCGATGCGCCCGGTGAGCAGGTGGCAATTGATGATCGCGTTCACCTTGTCGGTGCCCGCGCTCGACTGGTTCACGCCCTGGGAATAGACGGTGACCACCCGTTCGGTCGCGGCGAAGAGGTTGAAGAAACGCTCCACCTCCGCCGGCGACAGCCCGGTCACCCGCGCCGCCGTCCGGATGTCGAAACCGGCGGCGGCCCCCAGCGCCCCGGCGAGACCGCTAGTGTGGCGGGCGACGAAGCCTTCGTCCAGCCGGGAGCCGGCGGCGAGATGCAGGAGAAGGCCGTTGAACAGCGCGACATCGCCGCCCGGCGCGATGCCGAGGTGCAGGTCGGCGAGTTCGCTGGTCGCGGTGCGGCGGGGGTCGATGGTGACGATACGCATCCCAGGCCGCGCGGCCTTCGCCGCGGCGAGGCGCTGGAACAGCACCGGATGGCACCAGGCGAGATTGGAGCCGGTGAGGACGACGAGATCCGCCGTCTCCAGATCCTCATAGGTGCCGGGCACCGTGTCGCTGCCGAAGGCCCGCTTGTGCCCGGCGACCGAGGAGGCCATGCACAGCCGGCTGTTGGTATCGATATTGCCGGAGCCGATGAAGCCCTTCATCAGCTTGTTGGCGACGTAATAATCCTCGGTCAGCAGCTGGCCCGAGACATAGAAGGCGACCGAGTCCGGCCCATGGTCACGGATCGCGTCGGTAAACGCGCGGGCGACATGGTCGAGGGCACGATCCCATGTCGCCCGCTCCCCGACGACCCGGGGATGAAGCAGGCGGTCGTCGAGGGAAAGGGTTTCGCCAAGGGCCGATCCCTTGGAGCACAGCCGGCCGAAATTGGCCGGGTGATCCGGATCGCCCTTGATGGCGACGCGCCCGTCCGCCCCTGGCGTGGCCAGCACGCCGCAGCCGACGCCGCAATAGGGACAGGTGGTGCGCGTCGCCCCGGTCATGACAGCGCCGCCCCGATGCGCAGGCGGACGCGGCCCTCGATCACCTCGACCGCGACCTTGCGCGCGCAGCCCTCGTCGGCACCCCGGGCGCGGCCGGTCTCGAGGTCGATCACCCAATTGTGCAGGGGGCAGGTCACGCCGCTGTCGTGGACGATGCCCTGGCTCAAGGGACCACCCTTGTGCGGGCAGCGGTCGTAAAGCGCGAAGACATGATCGCCCGTCGTGCGGAACACCGCGATATCGCCATCCAGCGCCTTGACCACGCGGGCGCCGCGCAGGGGAATGTCGGCGACGGCGCAGACATCGATCCAGGTGGGAAGCATGGCGTTCATCACTCCGCCGCCTCCTGCGACACGAAGGGGGTCAGCGGCGTGAATTCATGGGCATCGAAGCCGGCCACCCGCTCGGCCCAGGGATCGACCTGGGCGAAACGCTGGGCGAAGAGGAAGCGCGCGGCCAGGGCCTTGCGCCTGTCCGCATCGTCCATGATCTGCGCCCGGATCGATTCCGCGCCGACCCGCTTCACCCATTTGTAGATACGCTCGAGATAACGGGCCTGTTCGCGGTAGGCCTGGGTCAGGGCCAGGATGATTTCCACCGCCTCATCCTCGCTGTTCGCGTGGCCGAAGGCTTCGGTGCCCTTGATGTCTAGGCCGGCGGCCCCGGCGAACAGGATGTCGTAACCGGAATCGACGCAGATCACGCCGATATCCTTGCAGGTCGCCTCGGCGCAGTTGCGCGGGCAGCCCGAGACGCCGAGCTTCACCTTGGCCGGGGTCCAGGCGCCCCACATCACGCGCTCCAGACGGATGCCGAGGCCGGTCGAATCCTGGGTGCCGAAGCGGCACCATTCCGAGCCGACGCAGGTCTTCACCGTTCGCAGCGCCTTGCCATAGGCATGGCCCGAGACCATGCCGGCGGCGTTCAGATCGGCCCAGACCGCCGGCAGGTCCTCTTTTTTCACACCGAGAAGGTCGATGCGCTGACCGCCGGTGACCTTCACCGTCGGGATGGCGAATTTGTCGACCACGTCGGCGATGGCGCGAAGTTCGACGGCACTGGTGACGCCGCCCCACATGCGCGGCACGACCGAATAGGTGCCATCCTTCTGGATATTGGCGTGGACCCGTTCGTTGATGAAGCGCGACTGGCCGTCGTCCGTATAGTCGCCCGGCCAGGCGCAGAGCAGGTAATAGTTCAGCGCCGGCCGGCATTTGGCGCAGCCACACGACGTCTTCCATTCCAGTTCCTGCATGACGGCGGGCACCGATTTCAGGCCCTTGGCCAGGATCAGGCGGCGGACATCGTCATGGCCGAGATCGGTGCAGGTGCAAACGGGCTGCACCGCCGCCCGGGCGAATTTCTCGCCCAGGGTCAGCTGCATCAATTGCTCGACGAGGCCGGTGCAGGAGCCGCAGGAGGCGGAGGCCTTGGTATGGGCCCGCACCTGATCGAGGCTGGTCAGGCCCTTGTCGGTGATGGCGCCGGTGATCTTGCCCTTGCAGACGCCGTTGCAGCCGCAGATCTCCGCCTCATCCGGCAAGGCTGCAACGGCCGCCATAGGGTCCAGCGGGACGCCCCCGGCGAAGCTCTGGCCGAAGATCAGCGTGCCGCGCATGTCGGCGATCGGCGTCGCCTTCTTGAGGAGGTCGAAGAACCAGCCGCCATCCGCCGTCTCGCCATACATGACGGCGCCGATGATGCGGTCTTCCTTGATCACCAGGCGCTTATAGATGCCACGCGCCGCATCGCGCAGCACGATGTCCTCGCGCCCCTCGCCCTCGGCGAAGTCGCCGGCGGAGAAGAGATCGACGCCGGTCACCTTCAGCTTGGTCGAGGTGACCGAGCCTTCGTAAGACGCAGTCGAGTCGCCGGCGAGCTGGGCCGCCAGCACCCGCGCCATGTCGAACAAAGGCGCGACCAGGCCATAGCACTGGCCCCGGTGCTCGACGCATTCGCCGACGGCGAAAATGTCGGCATCGTCGGTGCGCATGTGATCGTCGACCAGCAGGCCGCGATTGACGGCAAGGCCCGCGCCCTTGGCGAGGGCGGCATTGGGACGGATGCCGACCGCCATCACGACGATATCGGCCGGAATTTCCGTGCCGTCGTCGAGGCGGACGCCCTCGACCCGGTCGGTGCCGAGGATCGAATGGGTATTCGCGCGGCAGATCACGCGGATGCCGCGCGCTTCCATCGCCTGCTGCAGCAGATAGCCGGCGGCCGGATCGAGCTGACGCTCCATCAGCGTCGGCATCAGGTGAAGGACGGTCACCTCCATGCCCCGCATCCTGAGGCCCGCGGCGGCTTCGAGGCCGAGGAGGCCGCCGCCGATGACGACCGCGCTGCCCCCCGCTTCCGCCGCCGCCAGCATGGCGTTCACATCGTCGAGATCGCGATAGGCGACGACGCCGGGCAGCTTGTGGCCGGGCACCGGCACGATGAAGGGGCTGGAGCCGGTGGCGATCACCAGCCTGTCGTAAGGCGTCACGCTGCCGTCCCGCGCCGTCACGGTATGGGCCGCGCGATCGATGGCGACGATCTCGCCGCCCTTCACCAGATCGATGCGCCGCGCCGCATACCAGGCGTCGTCATGGGTGACGATTTCCTCGAAGCTCTTCTCGCCCGAGAGGACGGGGGAGAGCAGGATGCGGTTGTAATTCACCCGGGGCTCGGCCCCGAAGACGGTAATCGAATAGGCATCGGGCGCGGTTTCGGTCAGATGCTCCAGCATCCTTCCGGCGGCCATGCCATTGCCGATGACGACGAGACGGGCGGTCATGTCAGGCGGCCTCCACCTTGTTGATCGCATGGCGGGCGTAGAGGAATTCCATGACGGCGGCGCGCGCCTTCACATAGGTCGGATTGTCGGCGAGGGTCAGGCGGTTGCGCGGCCGCGGCAGATCGACCGTCAGGATCTCGCCGATGGTGGCGGCGGGGCCGTTGGTCATCATGACGATGCGGTCGGACAGCAGCACCGCCTCGTCGACGTCATGGGTGATCATGATCACCGTGTTGCCGAGACGGGTCTGAATTTCCATCACCTTGTCCTGGAGCTGGGCCCGGGTCAGGGCGTCGAGGGCGCCGAAGGGCTCGTCCAGCAGCAATACCTTGGGTTCCATCGAGAGCGCCCGGGCGATGCCGACGCGCTGCTTCATGCCGCCCGAAATCTCGCCGGGCTTGCGCTCGATCGCGTGCGACATGCCGACGAGGGCGAGATTGTGCAGCACCCAGTCGCGCCGCTCGGCCCGGCTCCTCGTCTTGCCGTGAACCTTGTCGACCGCGAGTTTCACATTGTCGTAGACCGACAGCCAGGGCAGCAGGGAATGGTTCTGGAACACCACCGCCCGCTCCGGCCCCGGCTCGGAAACTTCCCTGTCCTCGAGCAGGATGGCGCCGGTCGTCGTCCGCAGAAGCCCGGCGACCAGGTTCAGCAGCGTGGACTTGCCGCAGCCGGAATGGCCGATGATCGAGATGTATTCGCCCCTGGCAACCTTCAGGTTCACATCGCGAAGCGCGACATAGGGACCACGTTCCGTGTCGAAGGAAACGCCGACCTGTTCGATGGAAAGATAGCTGGACATGATCGGGCCTCCCTCAGGATTTCACGTTGCCGGCGACGAGATCGCCGAGGGCGCCGATCAGCCGGTCGAGGATGTAACCGACGATGCCGACCGCGATCAGGGCCACGATGATTTCGCTGATCAGCGAGGAATTCCACGCATCCCAGATGAAGAAGCCGATGCCGACGCCGCCGATCAGCATCTCGGCGGCGACGATGGCCAGCCACGACAGGCCGATGCCGATGCGAAGGCCGGTGAACATGAAGGGCACGCTGGCCGGCAGCATGATCTTGAAGAAGAACTCCGGCCCCGACAGGCGCAGCACCCGGGCGACATTGCGGTAATCCTGCGGAATGTTGCGGATGCCAACGGCGGTATTGAGGATGATCGGCCAGACCGAGGTGATGGCGATGACGAAGATCGCCGAAGGGGTGGCCGCCTGGAACGCGGCGAGCGACAGCGGCAGCCAGGCCAGCGGCGGCACGGTGCGCAGGACCTGGAAGATCGGATCAAGACCCCGGAACGCCAGGCTGGACTGGCCGATGAGGACGCCGAGCGAGATGCCGACGACGGCGGAAATCAGGAAGCCCTGGGCGACCCGGGTCAGGCTGGCGGCGATCTGCCAGAACAGGCCCTTGTCGGTGCCGCCATTGTCGAAGAAGGGATCGGAAATCAGGTCCCAGGTGTCGTGGATCACCTGGCTGGGCGGCGGCAGGGGCGCGTGACCGCCCCGGCACAGCAATTCCCAAAGGCCAAGCAGCAACACGAGCATGACCAGCGGCGGCACGATCGCCGCGAGCCGCCGACGCAGCCAGCGAAGAACGGCGGCGCGATCGAGGGAGAGAAGCCGGCCGGGCAGGCCGGCGAGGGATTTGGGCATCTGTTCGGTCTGCACGGTCATGGCGCGTCCTTTCCGCTCAGGCGGCCTTGATGGCCAGGCTGGCGAGATAGGCGGCGGGATTTTCGGGATCGAAGGTCTTGCCGTCGAAGAAGGTCTCGACCCCGCGCGACATCGGCGGCAGGTCGGCGACGCCCAGCGTCTTCGCGGCGTCGAGCCAGAGGTCGGCGCGGTTCACCCTGGCGACGGTCGCCTTCATATCGAGGTCGGCGGGCTGGTAACCCCAGCGGATATTCTCGGTCAGGAACCAGAGATCATGGCTCGGGAAGGGGAAGGAGGCATGGTCACGCCAGTATTTCATGATGTGCGGGCTGTTCTCGACCACGCGGCCGTCGCCATAGTCGATCTCGCCCTTCGAGCGACCGAGGATGTCCTCGACCGGCACCTTGAAGTAATCGCGGCCGCCGATGATCGTGCACATTTCTTCCTTGTTCCCGGGCATGTCGCACCATTGCGCCGCTTCCTGCACCGCCATCAGCAGGGCCTTGGCGGCCTTGGGGTTGGCGTCGACCCAGTCGGCGCGCATGGCGAAGGCCTTTTCCGGGTGATCGGCCCACAGCTCGCCGGTGGTCAGGGCGGAGAAGCCGATGCCCTGGCGCACCAGCTGGGCATTCCACGGCTCGCCGACGCAGAAGGCCTCCATCGTGTTCACCTTCATGTTGGCGACCATCTGCGGCGGCGGCACGACGATGGTCGAGACATCCTTGTTCGGGTCGATGCCATTGGCCGCCAGCCAGTAGCGCATCCACAGATCGTGGGTGCCACCGGGGAAGGTGACGGCGCATTTCACTTCCTTGCCCTCGGCCTTGGCCCTGGCGAAGGCCTCCTTCAGCGGCGCGGCGCTGGTGGTCACGCCCAGGCCCTTGTAGGCGGCGGCGACCGAGATGCACTGGCCGTTCACGTTGAGGCGCGACAGGATGTACATGGGAACCGGCAGGTTGCCCTTGGTCACCCGGCCGGTCGAAATCAGATAGGGCATGGGGGTGAGGATATGGGCACCGTCGATGCCCCCGCCGGCCGAGCCCAGCTCGATATTGTCGCGGGTGGCACCCCAGGAGGCCTGCTTCTGCACGGCGACGTCGGTCATGCCGTATTTGGCGAAGAAGCCCTTTTCCCGGGCGACGATCAGGGGGGCGGAATCGGTCAGGGCGATGAAGCCGAGGATCGCCTTCGGCGTCTCGGGACCCGAGGTTTCGGCGAAGACACCGGCCGGAAAGGCGCTGTTCACCGCGCCGAACAGGGCGGCGGTGGCGCTGGCCTTCAGCACATTGCGACGGGTGATCCCCTTGGATACGAAGCTGCTCACCTGCTGTCTCCCCTGAAACGTGAAGCCAAAACGAAAAAAGCCGCGCGACAGAACCCTTGAGACCTGGAAGGTCGAGGGACTGTCGGCGGCGGTGCCGGTGGGCCCATCGCTGGACCCGATATGAAAGAGGTGCCCGAAAGCTATGAACTTCGCGCGTCACGTCGCCAGACGGATAACCGCCGGGGTTCCTTCGCTGCGAAGCCGGCGGCCGTCATTGGCGCTGCCGGTTGTCGGGCCATCGTTGGTCCTGCATGAATAAAAGCAGGAACCGTGCCAGATCGGGAATGGCCTCACCATTCCATGAATATCAATAACTTATCGAAACAGGCCGAAGCCGCCGGGATTTTCGTCTGGCGCGAATTTCGCCACGGCCCTGTTCAAATATTGTGCAGTGCGATGAAGTTTTGCCTCCTCATCCTTCCAGCGGACCCGGCCCCTTGATCTCGAAACCGGCGACATAATCCTCGATCAGGTCGGGATCGAAGACCCGGCCATCGAAGAAGCCATCGGGGCCGAGGAAGAGCCGGCCGTTGGCGGTCGCGACCGGGGTTTCCATGGTCAGCGTGCCTTCGATCTTGGCGCTGGCATTGGGCAAGGCGATGCCGAGCGGGCCAAGCGCCTTGCGATAGAGATCCGGGCGAATGCTGCGACGGGCGATGTCGAGGGTCGCCGGGGTCAGGTCGATCTGACCCCAGCGCGCCATCTGGCTGAAGAACCACAGGCCGTGACTGATCCAGGGGAAGGTGGCGGCGCGTTTGGCGAAATAGCGGAAATCGGTCACCGCCCGCGGCTGGCCGTCGCCAAGGGCGATGCGCCCGGTCAATCCCGCCATCATGGTCGAGGGCTGCACATCGAGATAGCGCGACGAGGACAGAAGCTCGACCAACTCCGGTGCGTTTTTCGGCGAGTCGCACCAGAGCGAGGCGCGATGCATCGCGCGCAGCAGGGCGGAAAGCGCCTCCGGGTTCTGCTCCGCCCAGTCGGCCCTGGCCCCCAGCACCTTTTCCGGGCTGGACTTCCAGATCGCCGATGTCGTCGTGACGATATGGCCGACACCGGCGACGACCGCGGCGCTGTTCCAGGGCTCGCCCACGCAATAGCCGTCGATATGGCCGCCGGCCAGGGCATCGGCCATGTAGGGCGGCGGCACCACGGTCAGGGCGACGTCGGCGCGGGGATCGATGCCGCAGGCGGCCAACCAGTAGCGCAGGTAATAATTGTGGCTGGAAAACGGATGGACGACGGCGAAGGTCAGGCGGGGCAAGCCCTTGCGCTTGCGCTCCTCGACCACGGCACGCAGCGCTTCGCCCATCCGTTTCGGATCGCCGCCGCTGTCGGCGCCGGCCATGCTCATGCCGTACCAGACGGCGTTGGAAACCGTGATCGCGTTGCCGCCGAGGCCAAGACACATGGGCGTGATCACCGCGCCGCCAAAGGGCGTGAGCCCGAGGGAGGCGGCGATCGGCATGGGCGCCAGCATGTGGGCGACATCGAAATGGCCGAGCGCCACCCGGTCGCGGATGCTGGCCCAGGAGCTTTCCCGCACCAGCACGAGGTCGATCCCCTCCTCCTCGGCGAAGCCCTTGATCCTCGCGAGGATCAGGATGGCGGCGTCGAGCAGGGGGATGAAACCGGCGCGGATGGTCACGGTGGGGCTGGCTGCGGTCATGGCTTCCCTCCCGACAGCAGGTCGGCTGCGGTCAAAACACTCTGGGCGACTTCGGCGATACGGCGGTTCTCGTTCATGGCGGTCCGGCGCAGCAGGGCATGGGCCTCGTCCTCGCCGATGCCGCGCAGGCGCATCAACACGCCCTTGGCCCGGTCGATCACCTTGCGCTCCTCGAGGGCGCGCTTGGTGCGGTCCAGTTCCTCGCGCATCCGGGAAAAGGCGTTGAAGCGACTGATGGCGGTGTCGAGGATCGGCTTCAGCCGCTCCTTCTTCAGCCCGTCGACGATATAGGCCGACACCCCGGCATCGACCGCCGCCTCGATCATGTCGCGGTCGGAGCGATCGACGAACATGGCGATCGGCCGGCTGATCGCCCGGCTGACCTGGAACATGTGCTCGAGCACGTCGCGATTGGGGTTTTCGAGGTCGATGAAGACAACATCCGGGTCGGCATCGACGATGGCGCGGACCGTGGGCCGGCTCTCGACGATCACGCGGACATGGGCGTAGCCCGCTTCCCGCAGTCCTTCCTCGATGACGGATGCCCGGATCCGGTTCTCGTCGATGACCAGAATCTTGATATCGGCATCATCCATCGATCGTCGTCACCCCGGGCGGCCAGAATCAATGCCGGCCGCCTCTCAAGGTCGATGGTTGCAGTGCGGCAATCAATTGGCAACAAGGCCAATGCCGCGCCACGTCAGTTCTCCGGGCAGAAACCAGCCAATTCGTCCGCGCTCAGGCGGCCGTTGTGATCGCCGTCGAGCGTATCGAAGCGGCTCTTCACCCGGGCTTCAAGTTCCGTCCTGTCGACCCTGAAGTCGAGATTGGTATCGGCCGCCATGATCGGATCGGGCTGGGCCCGGAAGCCGGAATCCAGACGGCGGGCGGCGCCATGGCCGTCCTCGGGGCTGCCGCCCCGTTTCTTGCCGCCGCCGGGCGTCATGTCGTCTTCGCCCGATCCGGGCTGCTGGCGCAGTTTTCGGTCGGCATAGGCTTCAGGGGCGATGCGCCCGCGCCAGGCTTCGATCTCGATCGCGGTCAGATAGCCGTCATGACTGGCGTCGATCTCGGCCAGCAGGCTGTCGGCATCGGCGACGGCTTCGGCCAGCGACAGGGCGCCGTCCCGGTCCCCGTCGCTGGCGGTCAGCCATGCGCCCAGCAGGGCCGGACAGTCGGCCGCCTCCCCCCGCGACAGAAGGCGCCCGGCCAATGTCGTCACCGGCGCCTCGCGCGGGGGCCGGGCCTCGCTCATGCTGGGCGGCGGGCCATGGCGACGGGGGGCATCGTCGTCGGATGCGCAGCCGGCAAGGCCGGTGCCGGCGGCAAGCGCCAGCAGGAGGAAGGCGGCAGTCGTCCGTGGGGTCATGGCGCGCTCGCGAAGTGCAAAGACCCCGGCCTCGCGGCCGGGGTCGGGATCAGGGGGGCGCTGGTATTACTGCGCCGGCGGCGGCGTATCGTCCATGGCGCCCGGCGCCGGCCGGTCGAGGCTCGCGGGCTTCGGCCGGTCGTGGTGACGGCGCGGCGCCGGCTCGTCCAGCATGGCCCGCTGTTCCGGCGTCAGCACGGAATAGAGCTTCTGCAGCGCCGGCAAGGTCGCCTTGGAGCGGCTCAGTTCGGCTTCGAGGCGCTTCACCTTCATCGTCTCGCGGGTGACGATATCGGGCGGGCCAACCGGCTCCTCGGCCTTCACGGGGACGGCGGCGACGCAGGCGTCGCGGTTCGTCGCCTCGGCCGCCTCGACCGCGTCCTTGTAGGCCTGCCAGGCCGGCTTCTGCGCCTCGGTCGGGGCCAGGCGCGTTTCGAGATAGGTCAGCTTGGCGGCCGCCCCGGCGAATTGCCGCTTGCAGCGGTCGGCCATGCGCTCGGGGCTCATCACATGCTCGGCCCGGGGCTTGCGGGCGCCATCCGGCGGCGAGCCGGCGAAGCCGAGCCCCGTGCCGAGCGCGGTCGAGCCCAAGAGGGCGGCAAGGCCGAGCGCCGCGAGCGTCAATCGTTTCATGGAAGACATCCTTCTGTTTCGTGCCATCGAGGCCCCTTGAGCAGGAAACGGATGCCGGGGGATTTTCCTGCGCCGTTCAGGCGACCGCGCGCCAGATGACGAGGAAGATGATGGCCCCGAGAACGGCGATGCCGATCGAGCGCAGGTCGAGGCTGCTGGCCTCGCCCCAACCGATCTGGGTGCCGATGTAGCCGCCGATGAAGGCGCCGACGATGCCGACGATCGTGGTCCAGATCAGCCCGCCGCCGTCATGGCCGGGCACGAGAAACTTGGCGATGAGGCCCGCGATCAGGCCGAGGATGATCCAGGACAACCAACCCATGATGTCGTCTCCATTGCTCGCGGCGAAGCGCCGCATATCGGTGTCAACGGCGCCATCATGACACGGTTCCCTGCCCGAGGTCCGCAAGGGCGGTTGCAAGACGGCGCGACTGCGCCATATTTCCTGCATGAGCATTCGACCGATCCTGCGCATGGGCCATCCCGTGCTGCGCCGTGCCGCCGATCCCGTGGGCGATCCCACGGCGCCGGACGTGCGCGCCCTGGTCGCCGACATGGTCGAGACCATGCGGGCCGCCCACGGCCGGGGCATTGCGGCGCCCCAGGTCGGGGTATCGCGCCGGCTGGTGGTGTTCCATGCCCCGCTCGGCGACGAGAACGCCCGGGGGATCGAGAACGCGCCTCTGACCGTCCTCGCCGATCCGGTGATCGAGGTTCTGGACCCGGCGCGGGAGTTGGACTGGGAGGGGTGCCTGTCCGTCCCCGGCCTGAAGGGCCTGGTGCCGCGCGCCCGCCACATCCGCTACCGCGGCCTCGGCCTCGACGGCCAGCTGGTCGAGCGCGAGGCGCGGGATTTCCATGCCCGCGTGGTACAGCACGAGTGCGACCATCTCGATGGCATCCTCTATCCCCAGCGGATGACGGATCTGTCGAGTTTCGGCTTCGTCGACGCCGACAGTTTCGAGGATTGAGGTTCATGGTGGATACAACGGCCGACGATCTGGGGCTTCGCCTGCTTGACGCCATGATGATGCATGTGCCCTTCGACGGATGGTCGCAGGCGGCGATCGACAACGCGGCGAAGGATCTGGGCATCGATCCCCTGCTGGCGCGCAATGCCCTGCCGCGCGGGCCGCTCGACGCCATCGCCCTGCATTCGGTCCGCGCCGACAAGCGCATGGTCGAGGCGCTGGCGGCCCGGGGTCTCGACGGCCTGAAGATCCGCGAGAAAATCACCCTCGCCATCCGCACCCGCCTCGAACAATGCGAGGCGGACCGGGAATCGGTGCGCCGGGCGGTGCAATTTCTCGCCCTGCCGCTGGGCGCGCCCCTGGCCGCCCGACTTCTGTACACCACGGTCGATGCCATCTGGCGCGGCACCGGCGACGCTTCCCCGTCGGAAGAATTCAGTTTCTATTCCAAGCGGGCGATCCTGGCCGGGGTCTATTCCGCCACCCTCGCCTTCTGGCTGCAGGACGACAGTGAAGGCCGGGCCGAAACCTGGTCCTTTCTCGATCGCCGAATCGAGAATGTGATGCAGCTCGGCAAATTGCGCGCCCGCGTGGACCCCGTGCTGAAGGCCCTGCCCTCGCCCCTTTCCGCCCTGATCCGCCTGCGCGACGCGGTCAACGCCCGCAAGACCGGCTAGATCGGGCCAAATTGACGCAGACGGGGGGCATTGACCTTAGGTAGGCGTTGACCAGATTTGGACTAACCCTATTCAATAGGCGATCCGCCATTCCGATTGCTTGCCGGCACGTTGTCGCGCCTCTGCTTTCGAGGGGTGAACCATGGTTAGTCAATTGCCCCTGTCTCCACCCCGTTCGGCTCCGCCTCATGCGGCGTCCCGGAATCCGCTGGCCAGCACCAGCGCCGAGCGGGCGGAGGTCGCCCTTTACGGCATTTACGAGATTTCCAAGCTGCTGGCGATGCCGGCGCGGCTGGAGGTCAGCCTGGCCGGCGTGCTCTCGCTGCTGTCGTCCTTCCTCGACATGCGGAACGGGTTGATCGCCCTGCTCGACGAGAGCGGCGCGCCCGAGGTCGTCGTCGGCTCCGGCTGGTCGGAAGCGACGGCGAAGCGCTATTTCGAGCGCCTGCCCGAACGGGCGATCGGCCGCATCGTCGTCACCCAGACCGCGCTCGTGGTCGAGAACGTCGCCTATGACCCCCTGTTCTCCGAGGTGGATTTTTCCACCTGGGGGCCGCGCGGCGTCTCCTATTCCTTCATCGGCGTGCCGATCAAGGTCGAGGACAAGGTGGTCGGCACCCTGACCATCGATCGGAACTGGAGCGGCCTGCCCCATTTCCGCTTCGATCAGGATGTCCGCTTCCTGACCATGGTCGCCAATCTGGTCGGCCAGTCGGTGCGGCTGCAGCGCCTGATCGCACAGGATCGCCAGCGCCTGATCACCGAGCAGCACCGGCTGGCGAAGGCGGTCGAGGACACGGTGCGGCCGCTGCGCCCCGTCGCCCCCCCGACCGAGAGCCACGGCATCGTCGGCGACAGCCCGGCGATCAAATCCGTGCTGGACAAGGTGCGCATCGTCGCCCGCTCGCATACCACCGTGCTGCTGCGGGGCGAATCCGGCACCGGCAAGGAATTGTTCGCCCAGGCCCTGCACGAAATGTCGCCGCGGAAAGCCGCGCCCTTCGTGAAGCTGAATTGCGCCGCCCTGCCCGAGAGCGTGCTGGAATCCGAACTCTTCGGTCACGAGAAGGGCGCCTTCACCGGCGCCCATGCCCAGCGCAAGGGCCGTTTCGAGCTGGCGGATGGCGGCACCCTGTTTCTCGACGAGATCGGCGAGATATCGGCCATGTTCCAGGCCAAGCTGCTGCGCGTCATCCAGGAAGGCGAATTCGAGCGGGTGGGCGGATCGAAGACGATCAAGACCGATGTCCGCCTGATCGCCGCCACCAACCGCAATCTGGAAGAAGCCGTGGCCAGGGGCGATTTCCGCGCCGATCTCTATTACCGGATCAGCGTCGTGCCCCTGTTCCTGCCGCCCTTGCGCGACCGGCCGAGCGACATTCCGAAGCTCGCCCGCGAGTTCCTGAAGCGTTACAACGACGAGAACGACACCCGCCTGGCCCTGACCGACGAGGCCCTGCAGGTCCTGACCGGCTGCTATTTCCCCGGCAATGTTCGCGAACTGGAAAACTGCGTCCGGCGCACCGCGACCCTCGCCCATGGCCCGAACCTGACCGGGCGGGACTTCGCCTGTCGCAACGACGGTTGCCTGTCCGCCATGTTGTGGAAATCATCGACAAGGGAAGCCGCCCCCGCGGGCTTCCAGCCCCTGCCGATCGCGCCGCAGCCCGCCGCGCGCCCCGCCGCCCCGCCCGCCGCCGATGCCGACTGGCCCGCCGGTTGCCCCGCCCCCGGCAACTGCCCGGCCAGCGCCGCCGATGGCAAGTCGGAGAAGGAGCGTCTGGTCGAGGCCATGGAAACCGCTGGCTGGGTGCAGGCCAAGGCCGCCCGCCTGATGGGCCTCACCCCCCGCCAGATGGGCTATGCCCTGCGCAAGCACGACATTCCGATCAAGAAATTCTGATGCGACACCCCCGACGTTTTGTCGGGGGTGCGACACGGCGGGCCGACAAAACGTCGCCCTCCTGACGGCGGCTTTGCCCCGCCGCAAGTGATCACCCAAACAAATCAATAACTTGTCCCCTTGGCACGCCGCTTGCGAAGGGAACGGGTGGGGATCTCTTGCGACGGAGGAAGAGCGTGGCACAGTTGATACCGCTCGGCAGCCTGGGGGCGCCGACATCGGCCGAATCCATGCGTGAAGCCCTCGAGGGGGGTGGATGCTCATCCTCGTCCTGCGGCTCGTCGGAGGGTGCCGGCGACCTGCCGCCCGAGGTCTGGGACCGCATCAAGGACCATCCCTGTTACTCGGAAGAGGCTCATCACTATTTCGCCCGGATGCATGTCGCGGTCGCACCCGCCTGCAACATCCAGTGCAACTACTGCAATCGCAAATATGATTGCGCCAACGAAAGCCGGCCCGGCGTCGTTTCCGAAAAACTGACCCCCGAACAGGCCCTGCGCAAGGTGATCGCGGTCGCCAACGAAGTGCCGCAGTTCTCGGTCCTCGGCATCGCGGGTCCCGGTGACTCGGCCTACGACTGGCGGAAGACGAAGGCCACTTTCGAGCTGGTGTCGCGGGTGATCCCGGACGTGAAACTGTGCCTGTCGTCCAACGGCCTCGCCCTGCCCGATCATGTCGACGAAATCGCCGGCATGAACATCGACCATGTGACCCTGACCATCAACATGGTCGACCCCGAGGTCGGCACCAGGATCTATCCCTGGATCTTCCACCGCGGCAAACGCTGGACCGGGCTGGACGCCGCCAAGATCCTGCACGAGCGGCAGATGGAGAGCCTCGACCTCCTGAAGGCTCGGGACATCCTGGTCAAGGTGAACTCGGTCATGATCCCGGGCATCAACGACCAGCATCTGATCGAGGTGAACAAGGTGGTGAAGGGCAAGGGCGCCTTCCTGCACAATATCATGCCCCTTATTTCCGATCCCGCCCATGGCACGCATTTCGGCCTGACCGGCCAGCGCGGGCCGACGGCGATGGAACTGAAGGCATTGCAGGACAAGCTGGAGGACGGCACCAAGCTGATGCGCCATTGCCGCCAGTGCCGGGCCGATGCCGTCGGCCTCCTCGGCGAGGACCGGGGCCAGGAATTCAACCTCGACCTCCTGCCGGAAGAGGTCGCCTACGATCCCAGCCAGCGCGAGACCTACCGCGAGATCGTCGCGGTCGAGCGCGGCGAGCATGTCGCGGTGCGGAAAGCCGCCAGCGCCGAGGTCTCGGGCCTGAAGGCCGGCGCCTCCGTCCTGGTCGCGGTCGCGACAAGGGGCGGCGGCCGCATCAACCAGCACTTCGGCCATGCCACCGAATTCCAGGTCTACGAAGCCTCGGCCAAGGGCGTCGCCTTCATCGGCCATCGCAAGGTCGAGCAATATTGCGAAGGCGGCTGGGGCGAGGATGCGACGCTGGACGGCGTCATCGCCGCCCTCGCCGGCATCGATGTCGTGCTCTGCGCCAAGATCGGCGATTGCCCGAAAGACAGCCTGACCGCCGCCGGCATCGAGGCGACCGACGAACACGCCTTCGACTGGATCGAGGCCGGCATCGCCGCCTGGTATGCGGCGCGTCACAGCCCGGCCGAACAGCTTCTCACCGCCTGACCCCCGACACGAAAGGATCGCCATCATGGCCTACAAGATCATCACCTCCCAATGCACCGGTTGCTCGGCCTGCGAATTCGAATGCCCCAACGCGGCGATCCGCATGAAGGGCGACATCTTCGTGATCGACCCCAAGAAATGCACCGAATGCGAAGGGCAGTTCGACGCCCCGCAATGCGCGGCCGTCTGCCCGGTGCCGAAAACCTGCGTTCCGGCCTGAGGAAGGTCCCCCGGTGCCGGCGATGGAGCTGACGGGCGAAGCCCTCGACTGGCTGGGCCGGCCGGTCTCCTGCCGGTCGTGCCCGCATGAGGCGATGCACCGCGACGGCCGCTGCCGCAAGGGCAAGACCTGCGTCCGCGACCGCCGCGCCCGCCGGGTGGAGCGTTTCTTCATCGATCACCCGGAATTGTCCGGCCAGTATCTCGACCATCCCTATTTCGAGGTGCGGGCGATCGCGGCCAAATATGTCGACCTGTTCCATCTGCCGGCGCTGCTGGCCGACCCGGAACCGGAGGTGCGGGCGATGGCCGCGCTGCGCCTGCCGGCCAGCCGCGTCGCCGCCCTTGCCCATGATCCCGACAGGCGCGTGCGCATCGCCGTCGCCAGCCGCCTCTCGGGCAAGGCCCTGCTCGACATGCTGGCGGACGAGGATTACTACGTCCGCCTCGTCACAGTGCGCCGCCTGCCCCCGGAATTGCTGCCCGCCGCCATGGCGGACGAGGAGCCGGAAGTGCGCCGCTGGGTCGCCCGCCGCCTGCCCGGCAACCGCCTGATCGACATGGCCTTCGATACCGACCCGCTGGTCCGCCAGGAAGTCGCCGAGCGGCTGGAGCCGAGGCGCCTCGCCCTTTTCGCCGATGACGCCGACCTTCGCGTCCGCTTTACCGCCGCCGAGCGCATCCCGGTCGAGGGATTGATCGGCTTTCTCGGCGATGCCGATCCGCTGATCCGCGAAACCGTCACGCGGCGCCTCGCCGCCCGGGAGGAATGATCATGGGCCTTGGCCGCGAAGAAGAAATCGAAACCCGGGGGCCGCCGGCCTTCCGGCCGGGCACCAAGGTGCGGGCAACCCGTTACGTGAAGAACGACGGCACCTTCGCCGGTCGCGACGTCGGCGACATATTGGTCCGCAAGGGCGATGAAGGTTACATCCGCGATGTCGGCATGTTCCTGCAGCGTTACTACATCTACGCGGTCGAATTCATCGACCGGGGCATCGTCGTCGGTATGCGCCGGCGCGAGCTGATTTCCCTCGACGATCTGCCAAAGGAAGGCCACGGCCGATGAAAGTGATGATCCGCAGGGCCGCCACGGGCCTGTCCATCTATGTCCCCAAGAAGGACCTCGAGGAAAGCGTGACCGAGACCGAGCATGAATCCCTGTGGGGCGGCTGGGTGCGCCTTGGCAACGGCTGGGTACTGGACCTGCCCGAGATGGCGGCGGACACCCGCCTGCCGATCACCGTCAACGCCCGGAAGCGCGGCGGGGAGGATTGAGCCATGAACGCCGCCGCCCCCGCCCTGCACCTGGCCGATCCCGCCACCGTGCTGCCCGCCATCCGCAAATGCCTTGCCGAGGAGCGGCTGGTGCCCTTTCTCGGCGCCGGCGTCGCCGCCCTGTCGGCCCCCGCCATTCCGACCGATTACGAGACCCTGGCCGCCGCCCTCGGCAAGCGCGTCGCCCTGCCGAAACGCGCCCGGGGCAACCCCTGGGCCGCCGCGCAATATATCGAGAGCAGCCGCCATCGCTCCACCCTCGACAGTCTGCTGCGCGAGATCTTCGCCGCGCCGGTCGAACCCGGGCCGCTGCACCACTTCCTCGCCGGCCTGCATCTGCCGCTGATCGTCGATGCCTGGTATGACGGCGCCATGCGTGGCGCCATGGACGGCGTCCTCGACTGGGGCGAGATCCAGGGCATCACACGGGCGGCCATCGGCGAGGACCGCTGGTTCCGCGCCTATGACCGCAAGGGCGCCGAGACACCGACGGTCAACGCCGGGGGCTGGGCCACCCTTCTCTACAAGCCGCACGGCTCGGTCACGCCCGTTGGCAATTTCCTGCTGGCCGACAGCGATTATGTCGAAGTCCTGACCGAAATCGACATCCAGAACCCGATCCCCGACGCCGTGCGCCTGCGCCGTCAGGGTCGCGGCTTCCTGTTTCTCGGTTGCCGCTTCCACGACCAGCTGCTGCGCACCTATGCCCGCCAGATCATGAAGCGCAGTCGTGGCCCCCATTTCGCCGTCATGGGCGATGCCGACCTGACGAAGAACGAAATCCGCTTCCTGCGCGGTCAGGGCATCATCCCGATCGCGGGCGGCCTGGCCGAATTCGTGACCCAACTCGTCGCCTGAGTTCATCTCCAGTCACGAGACGGAAATCCCGGCCGCGATGCCGGGATTTCGCGTTTCCGGCGCCCCGACACCCCCTCACCCCATCCCTCTCCCCCACGGGGGCGAGGGGGCCCATCTCGTCTCGGTCCGCCCCCTCGCCCCGCCTGCGGGGAGAGGGATG
>JAOZVS010000128.1 GCA_025869435.1 Zavarzinia sp. | reverse complement strand
CGGAGATCATGAGACGAATGGTTTTCATCAGGCCCCCTCGCAAGCAAAAGGCCCCGGCGGTGGTCCGCCGGGGCCTTGTTTCCCGATGCCGCGATCACTCGAATTCGAGGATCACCTGGTCGACCGAGAAACTGTCGCCCTTCTTGCCCTTGACCTTGACGACCTTGCCGTCGCGTTCGGCCTTCAGGACGTTTTCCATCTTCATGGCCTCGACGACCGCCAGGGTCTGCCCCACCTTCACCTCCTCGCCTTCCTCGACATTGATCGAGACGATGAGGCCCGGCATCGGGCAGAGCAGGAACTTCGAGGTATCGGGCGGCAGTTTCACCGGCATCAGGGTGGCGAGTTCGGCCGCGCGCGGCGTGCGCACCACGGCGATCACCTCGGCGCCCGAATGGAACAGGCGGAAGCCTTCGCCCTTCTTCTCGACCTGAACGATGATCGGCTTGCCGTTCACCGTGCCGCGCAGGATCTGCGTGCCCGGATTCCAGGTGCTGCGGATGGCGAGGACGTGACCGTCGAAGGTCTTCACGTCATAGCCACCCTCGGCCGTCTCGACGCTGACATGGCGCTTCTCGTCGCCGACCTGGACCACATACTGCGTCTGCAGCTTGCGACCATGATGCGGGATCTGGCCCGAGATCTTGACCTCGCGCTCCTGCGTGCGGCGATGCAGGACGACCGAGGCCGCCGTCAGATTGTCGAGCGCCGACGCGCTGAGGGTCGCGCCGGTGAAGCCGTCCGGGAATTCCTCGGCGATGAAGCCGGTGGTCAGACGGCCCGACCGGAAGCGCTCGTGACCGAGCACCGCCGAAACGAAGCTGATGTTGTGGCTGATGCCCCGGATGTAGAAGGCATCGAGCGCCGCGCGCTGGGCGTCGATCGCTTCCTCGCGGGTCGCCGCGTGGGTGCACAGCTTCGCGATCATCGGATCGTAGTACATCGAGATTTCGGCACCGGCGAAAACGCCCGTGTCGTTGCGGATGATGGCGCCATTGCCATCGGGGCCTTCGGCCGGCGGCTGGTAATAGGTCAGGCGGCCGATCGAGGGCAGGAAGCCACGGGTCGGATCTTCCGCGTAGACGCGGGATTCGATCGCCCAGCCATTGATGCCGACATCCGACTGCTTGATCTTCAGCGTCTCGCCATAGGCGACGCGGATCATCTGCTCGACGAGGTCGATGCCGGTGATCAGCTCGGTGACCGGATGTTCCACCTGCAGACGGGTGTTCATCTCGAGGAAGTAGAAGTTGCGGTCGCCGTCGACGATGAATTCCACCGTGCCGGCGCTGTCGTAAGCAACTTCCCGCGCCAGGGCGACGGACTGTTCGCCCATGGCCTTGCGGGTCGCCTCGTCGAGGAAGGGGCTCGGGGCCTCTTCGATGACCTTCTGGTTGCGGCGCTGGATCGAGCATTCGCGCTCGTTCACATAGATGATGTTGCCGTGCTTGTCGCCCAGCACCTGAATCTCGATGTGACGGGGCGAGGTCACGAACTTCTCGATGAAGACGCGGTCGTCGGCGAAGGAGGAACGCGCCTCGTTGGTCGCGGACTGGAAGCCCTCGCGGGTTTCGGCCTCGTTCCAGGCGATGCGCATGCCCTTGCCGCCGCCGCCGGCCGAAGCCTTGATCATCACGGGATAGCCGATTTCAGCGGCGATCTTCACCGCTTCGTCGGTATCCTTGATGACGCCGAGATAGCCGGGGACGGTGTTGACGCCCGCGGCCGCGGCCAGCTTCTTCGACTCGATCTTGTCGCCCATGGCGCCGATGGCGCGGACGTTCGGGCCGATGAACTTGATGCCGTGTTTCTCGAGAGCGGCGCAGAAATCCGCCTTCTCGGACAGGAAGCCATAGCCGGGGTGAACCGCTTCGGCGCCGGTGTCAAGGCAGGCCTTAACGATCTTGTCGATGATCAGATAGGACTCGGCCGCGGGCGGGGCGCCCACATGCACGGCCTCGTCCGCCATCTCGACATGGAGCGCGTCGGCGTCGGCGTCGGAATAGACCGCCACGGTCTTGATGCCCATCTTGCGGGCGGTCTTGATGACGCGGCAGGCGATCTCGCCGCGGTTCGCGATCAGGATCTTCTTGAACATTGTAAAACCACCAGCCGGTCAGAGCGGAATATTGTCGTGCTTCTTCGCGGGCGTCTGGATGTCCTTGTTACGGAGCATCGCAAAGGCCCGGGCAACCCGGCGGCGCGTCGAGTGAGGCATGATCACCTCGTCGATATAGCCGCGATTGGCTGCCTTGAAGGGGCTGGCGAAATTGGCCGCGTATTCGGCGGTCCGGGCGGCGATCTTCTCGGCATCGCCGATTTCGGTGCGGAAGATGATCTCCACCGCGCCCTTCGCCCCCATCACCGCGATTTCCGCGGTCGGCCAGGCATAGTTCACGTCGCCGCGCAGGTGCTTCGAGCTCATGACGTCATAGGCGCCGCCGTAAGCCTTGCGGGTGATCACCGTGACCTTCGGCACCGTCGCCTCGGCATAGGCGAAGAGCAGCTTCGCGCCGTGCTTGATGATGCCGCCATATTCCTGCGCCGTGCCGGGCAGGAAGCCGGGCACGTCGACGAGGGTCAGGATCGGAATGTTGAAGGCATCGCAGAAGCGCACGAAACGGGCGGCCTTGCGCGAGCTGTCGATGTCGAGGCAACCGGCGAGGACCATCGGCTGGTTGGCGATGATGCCGACGGTCGAGCCTTCGAGACGGGCGAAGCCGGTCAGGATGTTCTTGGCGAAGGCCGGCTGGATCTCGAAGAAGTCGCCCTCGTCGACCATCTTCAGGATCAGCTCCTTCATGTCGTAGGGCTTGTTCGGATTGGCCGGGACCAGGGTGTCCAGGCTCATCTCGACCCGTTCCGGATCGTCGAAGCTGGGGCGGACCGGCGGCTTTTCCTTGTTCGACAGGGGCAGGAAGTCGAACAGCCGGCGGGTCTCGTAGAGCGCCTCAACGTCATTCTCGAAGGCGTTGTCGGCGACCGAGGACTTGGCGGTATGGGTGACGGCGCCGCCCAGTTCTTCCTGGGTCACGATTTCCTGGGTCACGGTCTTCACGACGTCGGGACCCGTGACGAACATGTAGGAACTGTCCTTCACCATGAAGATGAAGTCGGTCATGGCCGGGGAATAGACCGCGCCACCGGCGCAGGGCCCCATGATGACCGAGATCTGCGGCACGACGCCCGAGGCATCGACATTGCGCAGGAACACGTCGGCATAGCCCCCGAGCGAGGCGACGCCTTCCTGGATGCGGGCGCCGCCGGAATCATTGAGCCCGATCACCGGCGCGCCGACCTTGAGCGCCATGTCCATGATCTTGCAGATCTTGCCGGCGTGGGATTCGGACAGCGAGCCGCCGAACACCGTGAAATCCTGCGAGAAGACGAAGACCTGACGACCGTTGATCGTGCCCCACCCGGTCACGACACCGTCGCCGGCGACCTTCTGTTCCGCCATGCCGAAGTCGGCGCAGCGGTGCTCGACGAACATGTCGTATTCCTCGAAGGAATGGGCGTCGAGAAGCAGTTCGACACGTTCGCGCGCGGTCAGCTTGCCCTTGGCGTGCTGGGCGACGATCCGCTTCGGCCCCCCGCCGAGGCGGGCCTCTTCACGCTTTTTTTCCAATTGGCGGAGAATATGGTGCATCAGTTCCCCCTAGAGCCGCGCCGCTTTCGGGCGGCCGCGGTGCGACAGCAGGATGCCGCGGACGCGAAAGACTGGGGGGTCTCGTACCATCATTCGCCGTCATGTTCCAGCATGACGGAAGTCGGTGTCCCCCCGGTGGATGAAATCCCGGCGAGCGGCCGGGGCACGCCCCCCAAGGCGGCGGCTTCAGGCCTTCAGCAGGCGAAGAAAGCGGTGGGCATGGCCGAGATCGGCGCGCAATTGCACCGCTCTCGCGGCCGCTTCGGCGTCTTCGCCCCAATGCGCGGCCTGATGATCCTCGTCGGTACGGCTGGCGCTCCAGGCATCATCCAGCGCCAGTTCACCCTCGGCGACCGCGAGCGCGAGCACGAGGGAGCCGAGAATGCCGACCAAAGTATGAAGCGCCGCCAGTTCCTCGTCGCCACGGAACGAAAGTGCCGCCGCCATGCGATCGACCGTCTCCGGCGCCTGGGCGATCGGCATCAGCCCCGCCGTTACCTTGAGGTCGACATCGAAACGCCGACGCAGCCACTCCACCCACGGGTCCCAGGCTTCCCGCTGGCGTTCGGCCAGTTCAACCGGCTCGGCCGCGCGGTAGCTGACGAGATCGGTGCCGGCCCAATTGGCCATCTCCTCGATTACCTCGTCGCGCAGGTCGGCGACGCGATCGACCGCCGTGTTGGCGAAACGGGTCAGCGCCATGGTCTCGGGATTGAAATCCGCCGGCTGCTCGTTCCACTCGGCCGCCACCGCCTCGGCCAGCGCCAGGCTGGACATCACCAGCGGGCGCTTGGCCGGCGTGCGCATCGGCTTGCCGTCGAGCGTGACCGTATAGCCGCCCGTGGCGGCGGGCCGCGCCGCCGCCTGTTTCCAGAATCGCTTCATTCATCCAGATCCGCGAAAACATCCCGGCCCCGCGAGGCCTCGAAGCCGAGCAGCTTGAAACTCTCCGCCATATGGGCGGGCAGCGGCGCCTCGATCTTCAGGCGCCCGCCAGCCGGATGGGCGATATCGATCCCCCTTGCGTGCAGATGCAGTTTCCGCGAAATGCCGCCGGTGAGAAACGCTTCGGCGCCGCCGTATTTGCCGTCACCGACGATGGGCGTGCCGAGGAAGGCGGCATGGGCGCGCAATTGATGGGTGCGGCCGGTCAGGGGCCGCATGGCGAGCCAGGACACCTTGCCCGCCGCCTGTTCGACCACGGTATAGAAGGTGACGGCGCGCTTCGAGTCCTCGTCCTCGTCGTCGCGCTGGACAGTGCGCATCTTCTCGTGCCCCGCCGGCCCTTCCTTGGCGAGGGCGAGATCGATCCGGCCGCGCATCGGTTTCGGCATTCCGACGACGAGCGCCCAATAGGTCTTGGCGGCATCGCGGGCCCGGAAGGCCTTGGTCAAGGCCGTCGCCGCCTGACGGTTGCGGGCAAGGACGAGAACGCCGGACGTATCCTTGTCCAGCCGGTGAACGAGGCGCGGCCGCTCCTCCGCCTCGAAGGTCAGGGAATCGAGGGCGGCATCGAGATGCGCGTCGTCAAGACCGCTGCCGCCCTGAACGGCGAGGCCGGGCGGCTTGTTGAGGACGATGACATCGGCATCGCGATGCAGGATGGCCTTTTTCAGGGTCTCGCCGATCTCGAGCGCGCGGGCGGAAATCGCCCGGGGCGCGGCGGAAACCGTTGGCGTTGGCGTCGGCGCCTCGCCCAGCGGGGGCACGCGAATCTCGTCACCGACGAGCAGCCGGTCGGAAGCCTTCACCCGGCCGCCATTCACCCGCACCTGGCCGGTGCGCAGCAATTTCTCCAGCCTTCCGTGACCGAGGTCCGGATAATGGCGCTTGAACCAGCGGTCGATGCGCATATCGGCATCCACCAACTCGACCTTGCGCATGGTGACGGCATTCATATCGCACCCCAAGACCGCCCGAGGGCGAGACCGGCGCCAAGCCCGGCAAGGCCGAGCACGAGCGAACCGAGAACATAAAGAACGGCCATTCCCGCCTCGCCCCGCGACCAGAGCGCATAGGCGTCGAGCGAGAAAGCCGAAAACGTCGTGAAACCGCCGAGAATGCCGGTCATCAGGAAAAGGCGCAGGCCGTCGTCGCCCGGCCGCCCGGCCAGAATCGCGGCCAGAAGCCCCATGACGGCGCTGCCGATGAAATTGACCGCCAGCGTGCCGACGGGAAACCCGGCGCCGAACAGCGACTGGCCCAGGCGCACCACGCCAAGCCGCGCCGCCGAGCCGATTGCGCCGCCCAGGGCCACCATCAGATAGGGACCGATCACCCGGAAAACCTTTCGCCGCAGGTCATTATTCCTGCGGGCACGCTAGCGATAGCGGCGGTCAACGGCAACATGGTTACGTCCCGTTTACCTTTGCGCGCACAAAATGCCTCATACAAACAAAATGGGGAGCGGGACAGCCATGTCCATTCAGCGCAGGATTACGTTCTTACTCGCCGCGTTCGGACTTGTGCCGGCCTTGCTGCTGTTCTTCATCTATCTGGCCAGCGAGGGCCAATCGCGCGACGCGCTCTACGGCCGCTTCCACAACCTCGCCGACCAGATGGTCGATTCGGTCGACCGCACCCTGGCCGAACGCTATGGCGACGTGCAGGCCTTCGCCCTCAACACCGCCGCCTATGACGCCGACAACTGGGGCAACACCGAACTCGGCAATCCGCTGATCGAGGCGCTGAACGGCTATGTCCGGTCCTACGGGGTCTACGACCTGATGATGCTGGTCGATACCGAGGGCGTCGTCATCGCGGTCAATACGAAGAATGCCTCGGGCGAGAAGATCAATGCCCTGCCCCTGATGGGGCGGAGCATGGCCGGCGAGGCATGGTTCCTGAATGTCTCGAGCGGCCGCTATCTCGAAGGCCGCGACGGTCTGACGGGCACCTATGTCGAGGGGCCGGCGATCTCGCCCTTCGTCGTCGAGGCGACGGGCAAGCCCGGTTATGTCCTGACCTTCGCGGCCCCGGTCATGCCGCCCGGCAGCCGCACCATCGCCTATTGGGTGAATTTCGCCAATCCGTCCTTCGTCGCCGACACGCTGGTCGAGTATCAGAAACACCTGGCGGAGGACGGCCTGCCCTCGGCCGAACTGGTCATGCTCGACACAGCCGGCAAGGTCGTGATGGACCAGCGGGGCCCCGAGGCGGGCCAGGGCCTTGCCCAGGGGGCCGCCATCGACATGGACGAGACGGTGCGCAAGGCCCTCGCGGGCGAGAGCGGCGCGATCCTGCGGACAGCGGGAAGCGACGTGCGTCTCGTCGGCTATGCCCATTCCGAAGGCTCGGGCCGTTTTCCCGGCCTCGGCTGGTCGTCCTTCGTCCGGGTCGAAGCCGGTCAGGTTTTCGCCGCCGTCGACAACCTGCGCCTGCTGATGATCCTGGCCATCGCCGCCGCCGCCGCGATCACCATCGGCGCCGGTTTCCTGACCGGGCGCGGCCTGTCATCGCCCTTGCGCGGGATGGAACGGGCCATGGCCGGCCTCGCCGCCGGGAACATGGACACGCAGGTCCCCTCGCTCGGCCGGCGCGATGAAATCGGCGCCATGGCCAAGGCGGTCGAGGTGTTCAAGCAATCCGCCCTCGACAACCAGCGGCTCCAGGCCGAAACCGAGGCCATGCGCCGGGGGGCCGAAGCCGAGCGCGAGCGCCAGCGCGAAGCCGAAGCCCGGGCCGAGGCCGCCCGCCACAAGCGCGAGTCCGAGGCCGCCCATGCCGCCGAGGCCGAGAAGCGGCACCAGATGCAAAGTCTCGCCGACAGTCTGGAAGCGACCGTGCGCGGCATCGTCGCCGCCCTGGCCACGGCGGCCACGGAACTGCAGCACAGTGCCAGCGTGATGACCTCGACCGCGGACGGCAGCAATCAGCAGGCCGGGGTGGTCGCGACCGCGGCGGACCGGGCGACCGGCAATGTCCAGACCGTGGCCAGCGCGGCGGAAGAACTGGCGGTTTCGGTGCGCGAGATCGCCGACCGTGTCGCCCAGTCGGCCCAGACCGCCGCCCTCGCCGTGCGCGAGGCCGAGGGCACCAACCGCACCATGCGGGATTTGTCCGCTTCGGCCGGGGAAATTGGCGACGTGCTGAACCTGATCGCGGCGATCGCCAACCAGACCAATCTCCTCGCCCTCAATGCGACGATCGAGGCGGCGCGGGCCGGCGAATCCGGCAAGGGTTTCGCCGTCGTCGCCTCGGAAGTGAAGAACCTCGCCACCCAGACCGCCAGGGCGACGGAAGAAATCGGCGCCAAGATCCGCCTCATCCAGAGCCAGACCGAACAGGCGGTGGGGGCGATCAGCTCGATCGGCCGCACCATCGCCTCGATCAACGACATCACCTCGAACATCGCGGGCGCCGTCGAGCAGCAGGGCGCGGCGACCAGCGAGATCGCCCGCAATGTCGCCCATGCCGCCGACGATACCCGCCAGGTCTCGGGCGCGATCGGCGAAGTGCGAACGGCGACGCTGGAAACCGGCCGCAGCGCGGGCGGCGTCCTGTCGGCGGCGTCCGATCTGTCGGGTCAGGCGAACCGGCTCGATGCCGAAGTGCGGCGCTTCATCGCCCAGATCCGGGCGGCATGAGGAAGGGGGGCGGCGACGCCCCCCGCCCCGTATACCCTAACCCCGTCAGTTGACCCGGCGTTCGCGCCCTGCCCAATAGGGATCGCGCAGTTCGCGCTTCAGGAGCTTGCCGGAAGCGTTGCGCGGCAGGTGCTCGACGAAATCGACCGTGCGCGGCACCTTGTAGCCGGCGATGCGACCGCGGGCGAAGGCGATGATCTCCTCCGCCGTCGCGCGGGAATCGGGCTTCGTCACGATGACCGCCTTCACCGCCTCGCCCCATTTGTCGTCGGGCACGCCGATCACCGCGACATCGGCGATGTCGGGATGGCCGAACAGGGCGCTTTCGATCTCGGCCGGATAGATGTTCTCCCCGCCCGAGACGATCATGTCCTTCACCCGGTCGTAGATATAGACGTAACCATCCTCGTCCAGATAGCCGGCGTCGCCGGTGCGCAGCCAGCCGTCCGGATCGATCGTCTTCGCCGTCGCGTCGTCCCGCTTCCAGTAGCCGGCCATGACGGCGCGGGAGCGGGTGCAGATCTCGCCCACCTGGCGCGGCGGCAGGCTCCTGCCCTCCGCGTCGATCACCTTCACCTCGACCCCGACCTGCGGCTTGCCGGCGCTGCGCATCCTCTCGTTGCCATTGGGATCGTGATCTTCCGCCGGCAGATAGGTGCAGAGGCCCGTCGTCTCGGTCATGCCGTAGAGCTGGACGAAGCCGCATTTGAACACCGCCAGCGACTTGCGCAGGAGTTCGAGCGGAATGGGCGAGGCGCCGTAAAGGATGAACTTCAGCGACGAGAAATCGGTGGTCTGGCACGACGGATGCTGGAGCAGGAACATAAGCACCGCCGGCACATAGAAGACCTTGGCGATCCGGTGTTCCTCGATCTGCTTCAGGACGACGCCGGGGTCGAAATCACGGGTGATCACCAGCTTGGAGCCCGCGTAGATGCCGAGGAAGGCCGAACCGGTGCCGCCGATGTGGAACAACGGCATGGCGACCTGCGCCACGTCGTCCGGCGTCCAGGTCGCCCATTCCTCGGCATTGGCGTCGCGCAAGGGCACATTGCCGAGGAAATTATAATGGCTGAGCATCACGCCCTTGGGATGGCCCGTGGTGCCCGACGTGTACATCTGCAGGACGCAATCATTCTCGCCCCCCTCCCGCGCCGGATCGGCGGCATCGGCGAAGGGCGCGATCCAGTCGGCGAAACCGGGCCAGTCGCCATCGCCCGGCCCCATGACGACGATCTTGCGCACGGTCTTGAAATCCGCCCCGAAATAGCGGACGGCCGGCACGAAATCCGGGCCGACGAAGAGCACTTCCGCCTCGGCGTCATCGAGGATGAAGGTGATTTCGGGCGCGGCCAGGCGCCAGTTCACCGGCACGAGCACAGCGCCCGCCTTGGCGGCGCCGAACAGCAGGGCGAAATAATCGGCGGCATTCTTGTCGAGGACGGCGACGCGGCCCTGCGGCTTCACCCCTTCGGCGATCAGGGCGGTGGCGCAGGCGGTGCTCGCCCGGTCGAGTTCGCCATAGGTGATCTGACGATCGCCTTCGATGAGAGCGACCGAATCGCCGCGCTCCCTCGCGTGGTGGCGCGGGACATCGGCGAAGGTTTTCACTTCGGGATAATAGGCCATCTTTCTCTCCCCAACGCGCACGGCTGTCGCCGCGTCACTTTTTTGTTGGGGGACAGTCTAGGGGCGTGTCTCTCCGGCCTCAAGTCGCGAAATCCTCGGTTTGGCCACGTTCCGCGCGGCCCGGCTTTGGTGTAAGCATGACGGCCGTCCGCGTGCGAGATCCCGATGCGCTCTTCCCGAATTCCGCCTCTCGTTGTCCTTGTCACCGCCCTCGTGCTCACATTTCTCGGCTGGTGGCTGCCCAACCGGCCGGTCGCGCTCGACAACCCCTATGACGGGCTGATCGAGAGCGTGTCCTTCGCCCCCTTCCGTGGCAACCAGAGCCCGCTGACCGGCAATTATCCAAGCAGCGCGGAAATCGCGCAGGCGCTGGATGCGCTTGTCGGCAAGGTGAAGGGCGTCCGGCTCTATACCGCGCAGGAAGGTATGCAGGAGGTGCCGGAACTGGCCGGGGCGCGGGGCCTGAAGGTCTTCGCCGGGGCCTGGCTGGGCACGGTCCCGCGCACCAACAAGGCGGAAATCGCCAGCCTGATCGATCTCGCCAACCGCTTCCCCGACACGATCGACCGGGTGATCGTCGGCAACGAGGTGCTGCTGCGCAAGGACCTGCCGGTCGAGACCCTGATCGAGCATATCCGGACCGTGCGCGGCGCGATCAAGCAGCCGGTGACTTACGCCGATGTCTGGGAATTCTGGCTGCAGAACCCGCAGCTCGCCGACGAGGTCGATTTCATCACCATCCACATCCTGCCCTACTGGGAGGACAACCCCCTGCCGGTCGAGGCCGGCAATGCGCATGTCGACCATATCCTGTCCGAGGTGAAGGCGGCCTTCCCGGGCAAGCCCGTGGTGATCGGCGAGATCGGCTGGCCGACCTATGGCCGCGACCGCGAGGCCGCCGTGGCAGGACGGGTCGAACTTGCCCGCTTCATCACCAATTTCCTGCACAAGGCCGGCGCCGAGGGCATCCACTACAATGTCATCGAAGCCTTCGACCAGCCGTGGAAAAGCGCGATGGAAGGCACGGTCGGCGCCAATTGGGGCCTGTTCGGCGACGACTGGCGGCAAAAATTCGATCTGAAGGGACCCGTGGTCGAGATGCCGCAATGGCCGATCGGCCTTGCCATCGCCGCCGCCCTCGTCCTGCTGACCTGGGCCCGGCAGCGCCCGCGCGCCAGCCACATGAACCTCGGCCGCGCGCTTTTGGCCGGCGCCATCCTCGGCCTTGCCACCTATGCCGTGAGCCGGGCCGCGATCGAGGCCTGGTATTTCGCCTATATGCCCGGGCCACGCGCCTGGGCCGTCATCAAGCTGCTGATCGGCACGGGCGTCGCCTTCTCCCTCGTCAGCGCCTCGTTCCGCATGTTGTCGGGCGACGCGCGGATCGCGGTCGGCGGCTGGACCGCGGCGGCGGGGGATATCATCCTCGGCCTTGCCCTTGGCCTCGCCTTCCTGCTGTCCTTCCTGCTGGAAGTCAGCGTGACCGATGATTTCCTGATCCCCAACCTGCCACCGGCGACGATCACCCAGCTCTGGCCGCTGCTGCCGGTCGACGGGCGCTATCGCGATTTTCCGACCGTCTATCTTGGCATCACCGCGCTCGTGCCCGTGCTGGTCGCCCTGATCGCCGCCCTCACCGGGCGCGACCGTTTCCTCGACCGGCTGGCCTTCGGCCGGGTCTTCGGTTCGATCGGCCGGGCGGAGAAGCCGGGCACGGGCTGGTTCACCGCCCTGCTTTGCCTCGGTTTCCTGGCGCTGGCCGGCGGCCTGATCGCGGTCGAGGGGACGCTGAACACCGAGGCCTGGATCTGGGCCGCCTGCCTTGTCCTGATGAGCCTGCCCTTCGGCGCCGCCACCCTACGCCGCTGGCTCGTATAAGCCTTTCGGATCGTCGATCCCGACCACCCACAGGTCGGGGTCGCGCCGCCGCGCCCGCTCGATCCTCTCGGCGAGGCTGGGCGGATCGAGCAAGGCGCCGCCGTCGGCCGCGGTCCAGACCAGACGGCCCTCGCCGTCGCGCGCGCGGTCCATCAGCCGGCTGCCCGCCGGATAGCGGTCGATCACCAGCATGATGCCGCCCGCGTCGTCGTCCCCCTTGTGCAGGACGGCGGCGGCGAAACCGGCCGTCTCGGCCTGACGGATCAGGGCCTGGACAAGGAGGCGGGACTTCAGGCGGGGCTCGATGCTCATGGCGCCGATGAAACACCGGATGCCGGCCCCGAACAAGAGACGGCCCTCTTCCCGGGGGGAGGAAGAGGGCCGTCGGCCGGGCGTCCCCTTCGTGGAGGGCGGGAAAGGGGACTGAGGGACCGGGGGAAGGTCCCTGCCCGGTTACGCCTTCAGCTTGGCGGCGATGCCGGCCACGTGCTTGCCCTGGTGCCGGGCGATCTTCAGCTCGTTCTCGCTCGGCTGACGGCTGCCGTCACCGGCCGCGATGGTCGACGCGCCGTAGGGCGAGCCGCCGCTGACTTCCGAAGTCTGGAACATGGCCGGCTCCGAGAAGGGCACGCCGACGATGACGAAACCATGGTGCAGCAGGGTGGTGTGGAACGACAGGATGGTCGATTCCTGGCCCGCGTGCTGGGTCGCGCTCGAGGTGAAGACGCTGCCGACCTTGCCGATCAGCGCGCCCTTGGCCCAGAGGCCACCGGTCTGGTCGAGGAAGTTGCGCATCTGCGCGGTCATCATGCCGAAGCGGGTCGGGGTGCCGAAGATGATCGCGTCGTAATCGACCAGTTCGGCCGGGGTGGCGATCGGCGCCGCCTGGTCCGGCTTCATGCCGAACTGCTTCATCATCTCGGCATCCATCAGCTCCGGCACGCGCTTCACGGTGACCTCGACCCCCTCGACCGAGGCCGCGCCTTCGGCGATCGCGCCGGCCAGCGTCTCGATATGGCCGTAGGAGGAATGATAGAGCACGAGAACCTTGGTCATGATGTTGCGTCCTTCCAGAAATTCGATGACCGGAAGTTAGGCCTCGAGGCACCCTTTGATAATCGCGGGACTTCGCACATAATCGTTTCCGATTTGGAAACAGTGGCGGGAGAACCATGGATCGGTTGGCGGCGATGGCGGTATTCCGCCGGGTGGTGGAACTCGGCTCCTTCGCGGGGGCGGCGCGCGATCTGAACCTGTCCAATGCCGCGACCAGCAAGCATGTCGCGGCGCTGGAGGCCCATCTCGGCGCCCAGTTGCTGCACCGGACGACGAGGCGCCTCGCCCTGACCGAAACCGGCCAGGCGGTATACGAGCGCTGCGTCCGCGTGCTCGACGATGTCACGGATCTGGAGGCCGCGGTCGGCCAGATGGAGGCGCAGCCGCGCGGGCGCCTGCGCATCAATGCCCCCATGTCCTTCGGCCTGTCGGACCTCGGGCCGCTGCTGCCCCGTTTCCTCGAGCGCTATCCCGACATCACCGTCGATCTCGTGATGAACGACCGGGTGGTCGACCTGGTCGAGGAAGGTTTCGACGTCGGCGTCCGCATCCGCAGCGAACTCGGCGACACCAGCATGATCGGCCGGCGCATCGGCGGCGTGCTGCCCGTCGTCTGCGCCTCGCCCGATTACCTCGCGCGGCGGGGCACCCCCCAGGTCCCGGAAGACTTGATGGAGCACGATTGCCTGCAATATTCGCTGTCGGCGACGGGCGACGAATGGATCTTCCGCAACGAGGCCGGCGAAGAACGGCGGATCCGCCCCAAGGGCCGGCTGACGGCCAATAATGGCGACGTTCTGCGGGCCTCCGCCGTCGGTGGCCTCGGCATCTGGCGGACGCCGGATTTCCTGGCCGAACTCGATGTCGCGGGCGGACGGCTGGTGCCGATCGACCTCGGCGGCTTTCGCCTCGCCAGCCATTCGATCTATGTGATCTATCCGCCCGGCCGCCATCTCAGCCCCAAGGTGCGGGCCTTCGTCGATTTCCTGGTCGAGACGGTGGGCGCCCGTTGTCGCTCGCGGGGCGCCCCCTGAGGACAGCTCAGACCGGATGGGCGTAGCGAAAGCCGATGGCGATCCGGTTCCAGCTGTTGATCGTGCCGATCAGCAGGGTGAGATTCACCATCTCCTCGGGCGTGAACAGCGCCCGCGCCGCCTCGTAATCCGCGTCGGGGGCGTGGCTTTCCGCGACCAGGGTCAGGGCTTCGGTCCAGGCGAGGGCGGCACGCTCCCGAGGGGTATAGAGCGGCGATTCCCGCCAGGCGCCGAGAAGATGGAGCCGGGCCTCGGTCTCGCCGGCGGCGCGGGCATCGCGCGTGTGCATGTGCAGGCAGAAGGCGCAGCCATTGATCTGCGAGGCCCGGGTCTTCACCAGTTCGACCAGCGCATGGTCGAGGCCGCAGCCCCGGATATAGGCCTCGAGCGCCATCATGGGTTTCATGGCGGCGGGCAGGACTTCGTGGGCGATCAATCGGGGGGTCATGTCATCTCTCCGTGGTGGATGAAGAGATGACGGGCCGGCCCCCCGATCCGTGACATCGCAAACCTTCAGTCGGCGACTTTCAGCACCAGCTTGCCGAAATTCTCGCCCTTGAAGAGTTTCAGCAGGGTGGCCGGGAAGTTTTCCAACCCGACGGCCACGTCTTCCCTGGCCTTCACCTTGCCTTCGGCGATCCAGCCCGCGATGTCGCGCGCGGCTTCCCCATAGCGGGCGGCATAGTCGAAGACGACGAAGCCCTGCATCCGCGCCCGGTTCACGAGCAGCGACATGTAATTGGCCGGGCCCTTCACACCCTCGGTCGAATTATACTGCGAGATGGCGCCGCAGATGGCGATGCGAGCGCCCCGGGCCAGCTGGGCGAGGACCGTGTCAAGGATATCGCCGCCGACATTGTCGAAATAGACGTCGACGCCCTTGGGGGCGAGGGCGCGCAGGCCTTTCCGCACATCCTCGGCCTTGTAATCGATGACGCCATCGAAGCCGAGTTCATCGACGACATAGCGGCATTTGTCGGCGCCGCCGGCGATGCCGATCACGCGGCAACCCTTCAGCTTGGCGATCTGGCCGACCAGCCCGCCGACCGCCCCCGCCGCGCCCGAAACCACCACGGTCTCGCCCGGCTTCGGCTGGCCGACATCGAGCAGGCCGAAATAGGCCGTCATCCCTGGCATTCCCAGAACACCGAGCCAGGTCGGCAGCGGTGCCAGCGCCGGATCGATCCGGGTCATGTCCTTGGCCGCCGCGACGGCATAGTCCTGCACGCCGGTGATGCCGACGACATGATCGCCGACGGCGAGCGACGGATCATTGGACGCGACCACCCGCCCAAGGCCGAGCGCCCGCATCACCTCGCCGATGCCGACCGGCGGAACATAGGATTTCCCCTCGTTCATCCAGCCGCGCATGGCCGGATCGAGCGAGAGATAGAGCACCTGGACGAGAACCGCGCCCGGGCCGGGCACGGGCGGGGCCTCGCTGGTGAAGTGCCAGTCGGACGGTTTGGGCAGGCCGTTCGGCCGGGCCGCGAGGCGCCACTGGTGATTGATCGCCGGGGTCATGGCTGCTGTTTCCTTGCTTCTTCTTCGACCAGTTCTTTTTTCGACAGTTTGCCGACCGGGGTCTTCGGCAATTCGTCGCGGATTTCCAGCGCGGCGATCATCTCGTGCTTGCCAAGGCGGGACTTCAGGAAGGCCTGCATCTCCTCGAGGGTGACGGGGGCGGCGCCGGCCTTCAGGGTGATGAACACCTTGGGCGCCTGACCGCGATAAGCATCGTGAATGCCGATCGCCGTCGCTTCCGACACCGAGGGATGCTCGTAGACCGCTTCCTCGATCACCCGAGGATAGACGTTGAAGCCGCCGCACAGGATCATGTCCTTGGTGCGGTCGACGATGAAGACGTAACCATCATCGTCCATCCAGGCGACATCGCCGGTGCGGAAATAGCCATCGGCCGTGAAGGATTCGACATTGGCCGACGGCTTCTTCCAGTAACCCGTCATGACATTGGGGCCGGCGATGCACAGCTCGCCCCGCTCGCCCGGGCCGACCTCGCGCGTGTGGTCCGCGACATCGATGAACTTCAGCCGGACATGGGGCACCGGCACGCCGCAGGAGCCGGATTTGTGCAGGCCGCGCGCCGGGGTGAAGGTGCCGGTCGCCGTGGTCTCGGTCATGCCCCAGCCTTCGGTGAGGTGACAGCCGGTCAGGCGGAGAAAACGCTCCGCCAGCTCGACCGGCAGGGGCGCGCCGCCGGAGCCGCAGAATTTCAGCGCGGTCAGATCAGCCTTGGCCATGCCGGGATGGTTGATCAGCCCGGCATACATGGTGGGAACGCCCGGGAAGAAGGTGATGCGCTGGTCGGTCAGGGTGCGGAGCGCCGCCTCCGCCTCGAATTTGGCGTGCAGCACGAGACGCGCCGCGATCGTGATGCCCAGCAGCATGTTGACCGACAGGGCATAGATGTGAAACAGCGGCAGGACCGCGAGGATGCGTTCCTTGCCGATCTCGAGAAGGGGCTCGTCGCCCGAGCAGAGTTCGAGCAGTTGCGCCTGGGCCGCGGTCAGATTGGCGTGGGACAGCATGGCGCCCTTGGGCAGGCCCGTGGTGCCGCCCGTGTACTGCAGGACGGCGAGGCACTTCGCCGGATCGGCGACCAGGAAGGGCGCCACCGCGCCGTCATTGTCGATCAGGTCGCGGAACGTCAGGTGATACGCATCGCCCGCCGGCACGTCGGCGGTCTGGCCCGCCGCCTTGAGGAAGGAGGCCACCGTCTCGGGCTCGGTCGAGAAATCGCCGATATTGCCGACGATCAGTTTCTTCAGCCGGGAATGGCCGAGCAAGGCCGCCATCTGGGGATAGAGCACCTTGAGGTCGAGGGTGACGAGAATATCGGTCTCGCTGTCCTCGACCTTGTGTTCCAGCACCCGCGCGGCATCGAGCGGCGAATAATTGACCACGGTGCCGCCCGCCGTCAGCACGCCGAAAAAGGCGATGATGTAATGCGGGCAGTTCGGCAGATAGAGCCCGACATGAACCCCCGGCCCGACGCCGAGCGCCCGAAAGCCCTTGGCCGCGCGCATGACGAGGCCCTGCAGCGCGCCATAGGTGATTTCGGCGCCGTTGAAATCGACGGCGACATGGCCGGGGAATTCGGCGGCGGTCCGAATGAGAATATCCTGCACCGCGCCGCCCGGCAGCGGCGAATCCCAGCGCACGCCCGGCGGATAGGATTTCTGGAAGTCGACGGCGCCGCTGGCCTTGGGGTTACTCATACTGTCCTCTCCTTGCCGGTTGCCCTGTCATGCCGCCGCGGCGGCCTGGCTCAACCTCTCCATCGCGGCCCGCATCAGGTCGGCGAAATGACCGATGTCGGGAACCGTGTCGTGATCGGCGGTCAGGCCGTAATCGATACTGTCGCAATAGCTCATCAGGGTGATGTTGAAGCCGACGCCGTGGAAGGGAATGCTCACGGGGTGATTGGCCAGCACCTTCAGCCCGGCGAAATAGAGCGGCACCGGCGGCCCGGGCACGTTGGAGATCACCACGTTGAAGGCCGGGGCGTGGAAACTCTGGATGCCGAAATTCTCGTAGAGCCTTGCCGCCCGCGCCATCAGGGCCGGCGACGGCACCTTGGCCCAGTCGCCCATCAGGCTGGCCGGCAGGGCGCGCATCTTTTCCTTGGCCGCCGCCATGTCGCCGCTGATCTTGCCGAGGCGGGTCACCGCGTCGGGCTCGTCCGTGTGCAGGGCGGTGCGCAGGAAGGTGACGTGATTGCCGCCCGTGCCCTTCTGGTCTTCCGGCCTCGTCGACATGGGCACGCCCGCGATCAGCGAATGGCGTGGCAATTCCCCCCGCTCGTCGAGATAGGCGCGCAGGGCATCGGCGCAGACCGCGAGCACGACATCGTTCAGCGTGACGCCGAACGCCTTGCGGATGGTCTTGATGGTCGCCAGCGGAAAGCCGCCGTGGGCGTAGGACCGGCGGGCGGTGATCTGGCGGTTGAAACGGGTGCGCGGGGCAAGGCCGATCACGCTGCGGGTGGATTCGCCCTGCAGGATCAGCTTGCCGCGCTCGATCGCCTCGCGCCCCAGGCTGGCCAGCACGGGCATGGTCGATTTGATCAGGCGGAAGGAATCACCCGGCCGGCGCGACAGGGATTTCGCCGTGGCGAACAGGCGCCGGGTGAGCGAGGGCATGTCGTCCGGCCGCCAGGGCCTGTCCGGCGGCGGCAAGGTCGCTGTTTCGGGCGTGAGATCGAGCAGGGTCGTCAGGATTTCCGCGCCGGAGACTCCGTCGATCGCGGCATGATGCATCTTGGTGATGACGGCGATACGCCCGCCCTCCAGCCCCTCGACCACATGCAATTCCCAAAGCGGCAGATTGCGGTCGAGCCGCGTGGCCGCCAGCTCGCACACCAGGGCATCCAGTTCGGCGCGGCCGCCCGGGCTCGGCAGGGCGCGGCGGCGGATGTGATGAACGAGATCGAAATCCGGGTCCTCGATCCAGAACGGATGATCGATGTCGAGCGGCGTCATCAACAGCCGGCGGCGCATGGGCGGAATATGATCGAGCCGGCTTTCGACGAGATCGAAGATCGCCCGGAAGCTCTGTTCCGGCGTCTGACCCGGCGGCGGCTGCAGCAGCACGAGCCCGCCGACATGCATCGGGCAGGTGTTGCTCTCGATGTTGAGGAAGGTGGTGTCGATCCCCGAGAGTTGCTGCATGGCTCAGGCCTCCTGCCGCGTGGGGGAAGGATAGACGAGGCGACGCCAGCCACCGCGGGAAAAGGGCGTCGCATCGCCTTCCGGCCGGGCCAGCCGGTCGGCGATGGCATAGAGCACGGCCGGATTATGACCAAGGCCCGAATGACTGCCCGGCACCTCGATATTCTCGACCGTCTCGCGCGGGGTCTCGATACAGCGTTGCCAGGGCACGATGCCGTCCGAGCGGGTATAGATGCAGGTCACCGGCTGGGGCGGCGTCGCCCGCAACCGCTCGCGCAGGGCCGGATCGTCGCCGCGCCTTCCGCTCAGCCATTGATGCAGGCGCTTCACGTTGGAAACGTCCGAGGTCCCGGCGAAGGGACTGCCGAGGGTGATCACCTGGCGCACCTTCTCTGGCGCCAGCTTGGCGATTTCCCGGGCGTAGAGGCCGCCGGCGCTCCAGCCGATCAGGCTGACCTTGCGGCCGCTGCGCGCGCTGATCTCGTCCAGCCGATCTTGCAGCAGGGGCAGCAGGTCGGGATGCCCGGTGTTCCGCCCGGCCTTCCAGCCGTGGGTGCGATAGCCCCGGCGCCGCAGGAAGGCGCGCAAAGGGGCGGTCGAGCCGTCGCCCCCCGCGAGGCCGGGCATCACCAGCACCGGATGACCATCGCCCGAAGGCGCGAGATCGAGGAGGGGGCGGGCGGCGAGATAGCCGCCGAATTCGGCGAAGGCCCGGAATTCGAGCGCGAGCAGAAGCGGCGAAGGCGGCCGCATCATGGTGTCTGTCGTCATCGGGTTGCCCTGCTTTCGTTGGCCTCGGTGGCGGCCCGCGACGGGGCCGGAAGCACGCAACGCAACCCGGAACATCCGGCGCTTTCCCCTCCCCCCTCTGGGAGAGAGGGATGGAGTGAGGGAGTACGCCCCCACCCCGGTCCCGTCTTCAGTGCCGCGCGGCTTCGGCGACCTTCACGCCCCGGGCGGGAATCGCCGGGGCCACGGCATCGTGAATTCTCGGCCAGATTCCCTGCTTGCGCCAGCGGGCATAGCGGTTGCAGACGGTGGCATAGGGGCCGTATTGGGTGGCCGGCCAGTCGCGCCAGCGTCCGCCCGCGTGAAGCATGTGCAGGATGCCGCTGATGATGCGGCGATCGTCGGCGCGGGGGGCGCCACGGCCGCCGGACGGCAGCAGGGGCTCCACCTTTTCCCAGGTTTCGTCGTTCAGCCAGAACAATTGCTTCATGCCTTACGCTCCTTCCTTACAATCAGGTGGCGGAGGCGCCGCCATCCACCGCCAGCATCTGACCCGTGACATGCCGCGACGCTTCCGAGGCGAGAAACACCGCCGCGCCCATCAGGTCCTCGTCCCCGCCCAGCCGGCCGAGCGGCGTCACCTCGATCACCTGGGTGCTGAAACGATCGAGCAGCCCTTGCGACATTTTCGAGGGGAAGAAGCCGGGGCAGATGGCGTTGACATTGATGTTGTAACGGCCCCATTCGGCGGCGAGCGCGCGGGTGAAATTCACCATCGCGCCCTTCGAGGTATTATAGGCGATGGTGTTCATCGACAGGTTCGGCGGATTGCCGCCAAGCCCCGCGACAGAGGCGATGTTGATGATCTTGCCGCCGCCCTGCGGGATCATCGCCTGCTTGCCGACTTCCTGCGCCAGCAGGAAGGGGGCGTCGATGTTCAGCGTCATCACCTTGTCCCAGGCGGACTTCGGATAATCCTCGGCCGCGGCGCCCCAGGTCGCGCCCGCGTTGTTGATCAGGATGTCGATCCGGCCGAAACGCTCCATCACCGCGCCGACGAGACGCGGGATGGTCTCGCCCGCGATATCGCCGAGATCGGCGACGACGGACATCGCCTCGATCCCGGCCGCGCTCAGGCGCTTCTCCGCCTCGGCCAGTTCGCCGGGCTTGCGCGCCGCGATCGCGACCTTCGCGCCCATTTCGCCCAGCGCCTCGGCCATCTGCAGGCCGAGCCCGCGCGAGCCGCCGGTGATCAGGGCGACCTTGCCCGAGAGATCGAAAAGCTGCTTCACGCTCATCTTACTGGATCCGCTTCAGTTCCATCTTGGCGATCGAATTGCGATGCACTTCGTCCGGCCCGTCGGCGAGCCTCAGGGTGCGCGCCCCGGCATAGGCATAGGCGAGACCATAGTCGTTGGAGACGCCGCCGCCGCCATGAACCTGGATCGCCCAGTCGATCACCTTGCAGGCCATGTTGGGCGCCGCGACCTTGATCATGGCGATTTCCTTGGCCGCGACCTTGTTACCATAGCGGTCCATCTTGTCGGCCGCGTTGAGGACGAGGAAACGGCACTGGTCGATCATGATGCGGGCTTCGGCGATACGCTCGGCCGTGACGCCATGCAGCGCGATCGGCTTGCCGAAGGCGGTGCGCGCCTTGGCCCGCTGACACATCTTCTCGAAGGCACGCTCGGCGAGGCCGATCAGGCGCATGCAGTGATGGATGCGGCCCGGGCCAAGGCGCCCCTGCGCGATCTCGAAGCCGCGGCCTTCGCCGAGCAGCATGTTGGAAACCGGCACGCGGACATTCTCGAACAGGACCTCGCCATGACCATGGGGGGCATCGTCATAGCCGAAGACCGGCAGGGCGCGCAGGATGGTGACACCCTTGGTATCGCGCGGCACGATGATCATCGACTGCTGGGCGTGACGGTTCGGATTGTTCGGGTCGGTCTTGCCCATGAAGATGAAGACCTTGCAGCGCGGATCATTCGCGCCCGACGACCACCACTTGCGGCCGTTGATGACATATTCGTCACCCTCGCGCCGGATGGAGCTCGCGATATTGGTCGCGTCCGAGGAAGCGACCTCCGGCTCGGTCATGGCGAAACACGAGCGGATCTCGCCCGCGAGCAAGGGCACCAGCCATTGCTTCTTCTGTTCCTCGGTGCCGTAACGGGCGAGGACTTCCATGTTGCCCGTGTCGGGGGCGGAACAGTTGAACACCTCCGGCGCCCAGGCGACGCGGCCCATGATTTCGCACAAGGGGGCGTATTCGAGGTTGGTCAGGCCGGCGCCCAGCTCAGATTCCGGCAGGAACAGGTTCCACAGGCCGGCGTCCTTCGCCTTCTGCTTCACCTCCTCGACGATCCGGGTCGGCTGCCAGCGGTCGCCCTCGGCCACTTCTTCCTCGAAACGATGCTCGTTCGGATAGACGTGGGCGTCCATGAAGGCACTTACCCGCTCCATCAGGTCTTTCGTCTTCTGGGAATATTCGAAATCCATGATGCGATCCTTCGGGTTTCAGCGCGGACTGACGCGCAGCGTGTTGGTCGGCAGGCGTTCCTCGAGGATGTCCTGCATCCTGATCTCGATCGCCTTTTTGATCGTCGGGTGGGTGATGATGTAGAAGCGCCCTTCGCGCACCCCGTCGAGGGTGATGCGGGCGACATCGGCGGCGGTCAGCTTGCCGGCGGCGATCGCCTTGCGCATCGCCTCGGCATAGACTTCGCCCAGGGGATTGGCATCGGCGAATTCGGCCGGGCGGTTGCGCTCGGAATGGCCGATGCCGGTGGGCACGAAGGCCGGGCACAGGACCGAGACACCGATTTGCGCCTGTTCGAGCTGCAATTCATGGTGCAGGCATTCCGACATGGTGACGACGCCATGCTTCGAGACGCAATAAACGCTCGATCCCGGCGGCGAGACGAGGCCGGCGGCCGAGGCGGTGTTGACGATATGGGCCGGCTGGCCCTGCGCCAACATGCGCGGCACGAAGCTGCGGATGCCGTGGACGACCCCCATCAGGTTGACGTCCAGCACCCATTTCCATTCGTCGAGCGTCGTCGTCCAGGTCGGCCCGGAGACGGCGACACCCGCGTTGTTGAACAGAAGATGGGCCGCGCCGAAGCGGGCATAGGTCGCTTCGGCGAGATTGTCGACGTCGCATGGTTTCGAGACGTCGCAGATGGCCGTGATGACGTCGGTGGCACCGGGAAGAAGAGCCAGGGTCGCCCCCAGCCCTTCCTGGTCCCGGTCGGCCAGAACGAGCTTCATGCCCGCTCCGGCGCATTGTACCGCCAATTCGCGGCCGAACCCGCTGGCTGCCCCCGTGATGACGGCAACCTTGTTCGCCAGATCCTGCACCGCGACTCTCCCCCGCTTGCTTTTTTTGCTGCCGCAGCGTTTTCGCCGTCGGATTGCCCCCAGAGTAACGATGAACTAACCTGCGTCCAATGAATGTTCGGAAGCGGATACCATAAATTTCATGCATATAAGCCGGCTGGACCTCAATCTCCTCGTCGTGCTCGACGCGATCTTCGCCGAAGGCGGCATCACGGCGGCGGCGGCCAAGCTGAATCTGACCCAGCCCGCGGTCAGCCATGCCCTCGGCCGGCTGCGCGACGTGCTGGGCGATCCGCTGTTCGAGCGTCAGGGCCGGCGCCTGGTGGCGACGCCCTTCGCCCGCGGCCTGATCGAGCCGGTGCGCCAATCCTTGCGCGGGATCGAGATCGCCCTTGCCGAGGCCGAGCGCTTCGATCCGGCGACGACGCGGCGGCGCTTCACCCTCGGCATCCGCGACGTGCTGGAGGCGCGCATCCTGCCCGCGCTGATGCATCGGATCAGCGAGGTCGCCCCGCTGGTCGACCTGTCGGCCATCCACGTCGATCGCCGCGAGGTCGAGGGCGAACTGGCCGCCGGGCGGGTCGACGCCGCGCTCGATATCTGGCTGTCGCTGCCCGAACACATCCGCCAGCGCCGCCTGATGGCGGACCGTTTCGTCGTCGTCGCCCGCAGCGGCCACCCCAGGGTGCGCGGCCATATCGATCTCGACACCTATCTGGCGCAGCAGCATGTCCTGGTCAGCGCCCGCACCGCCGGCCCCGGTCTCGAGGATATCGAACTGGCCCGCCTTGGCCACAGCCGGCATGTGCGCCTGCGCTGCCAGCATTATTTCGCCGGTTGCCGCGTGGTCAGCCAGACCGACATGATCCTGACCATGACCGAGCATTACGCCCGCATCACCAACCGGCCCTTCGCCAACCAGATGCTGCCCTTTCCCATCGAAGGCCCCGGCCTCGATGCCTTTCTCTACTGGCACGCCAATGTCGAGAATGATCCGGCCAATCGCTGGCTGCGCGGCCTGATCACCGAAACCATGGCCGCCCTGCCCCTGCGCGACGTCTAGACAGGCCTGTAAGCAAGTCGGCTTTTGGCGGCAAGACATCCGTTTCCGGGGAGGAAAAGTTCCCGATCCCAGGGTGGCTCCATCACTTCCTCCAGATATGGCGATAATGGAAGCATTTGCGCCCAAATCGACGGCGCTTGTACTGCCAAATCCCCCCACTTGATCTCTATTCTTGTCCATGACGCGTTGCACAAAAGCGGTGTGACTTCCGCTTTTACACAACCGTACAACAGCCATGGACCGGCACCATGCCCAGGTACGACCAGACATCACGGATCTCCACGGCCTGCCGGGCGGAAGCATGGCTGGTCGACCTGGAACTGTCGGCACCTGAAAGCCAAACCATTGATCTGAAACCAGGTTTGGACGAACAGCGACGCGCATCAGGATACCGAAAGCCACTCGACCGCCGCCGCTTCCTGCGCAGTCGCGGTGCCCTGCGCCGTATTCTCTCGGATTACACCGGGCGCCCCGTGGCGAGCCTCGACATCAGGACGGACGAGCGCGGTCGCCCCTGTCTCGCCGCCCCCGCCTCGGTGGATTTCAATTCATCCCGTTCCGGCAATTTCGCCCTGATCGGCGCGGCGCGAAACTGCCGGATCGGGATCGATATCGAACGGGTACAGCCGGATTTTCCCTGCCGGGACCTGTCCGAAACTTTCTTCTCACGAAATGAAAATACCTCGCTCGACGCCCTGCCGGCGCAGCGGCGCGCGGATGGCTTTTTCAAGACCTGGGTCTCCAAGGAAGCCTGCGTGAAAGCCTGGGGCATGGGCCTGTCCCTGCCGCTCGACAGTTTCGACGTCTGCGCCGATCCGGCCGCCCCCGCCGCCCTGCTGGCGGATCGCTCGGACGGGCCGCCGCTTTGGCTCTACCGGCTGGAAGCGCCCGGCGGCTATGTCGCCGTGCTGGCCGCGGACCGGCCGCTCGCCTCGCTTCGCCTCCACACCACCCGTCATTCCCGGCTGCACCAGACGGCGCCGGATGTCGCCCGGCCGACAGTTCAGGAGATCTGACATGGGCATCGTCGAACGCACCACGCCGCCCCAGGTCCTGCCCCTCGCCATCGGCCAGCGCGGCATCTGGGTCAGCAGCAAGATCGCCCCCTCGGATTCGGTGTTCAACATATCGGAATATGTCGAGATCACCGGCGCCCTCGATCCCGAGCTGTTCCTGCGCGCGCTCCACACCCTCGCCAACGAGGCGGAAACGGCGCGAACCCGCATTGTCGATACCGACGACGGCCCGCGCCAGGTGATCGAGCCGTTCTACGCCGGCAGCATTCCCTATATCGACTTCACCGACGAAGCCGATCCGCTGGCGGTCGCCGAAGCCTGGATGATGGCCGAATTGTCGGAACCCGTCGATCTGGCCGGCACCCGGCTGTGGTTCGTCGCCCTGCTGAAAATCGCCGACGAGCGCTTCATCTGGTATCACCGCTGCCACCACATCATCCTCGACGGCTTCGGCGGCGGTCTGCTGGCCCGGCGCTGCGCCGAACTTTATACCGCCCTGGTCGAGGGCCGCGCGCCCGAGCCCTGCCCCTTCGGCGGTTTCGCCACCATCGTCGAATCCGAGCAGTCCTACCGCAATTCGCCCCGCCACGAGCGCGACCGCGACTATTGGCGCGAGCGCCTCGCGGGCCTGCCCGAGCCGATCTCGCTCGCCAAGCGCCGCGTGGCGCCGACCGGCGGGCTGCTGCGCTCGACCGCGCGGCTGTCGCAAGACAAGTCGCTGGCGCTCCGCGAAATGGCCAAACAGGCCGGCGGAACCATGCCGCAGATCCTGATCGCCCTGCTCGCCGCCTATATCTACCGGGTTTCGGGCGCCGACGACCTCGTGCTCGGGATGCCGGTCACCGGACGCACGTCGGGCGTCCTTCGCCGTATTCCGGGCATGATGGCCAATGCCATCGCCATGCGCTTCGCCATGAGCCCGGAGGTCACCCTCGACAACCTGATCCAGCAGGCGTCGAGCGCGGTCATGGGCGGCTTGCGCCATCAGCAGTATCGCTATGAGGACCTGCGCCGCGACCTCGGCCTGCTGCGCCAGGACCAGCAGATCAGCTGGACCGGCATCAATATCGAACCTTTCGACTACGACCTGCGCTTCGCCGGCCTGCCGTCCACTTTCCACAATCTCTCCAACGGCTCGGTCGAGGACCTGACCATCTTCGTCTATGACCGGGACGACGGCCGTGGCCTGCGCATCGATTTCGACGCCAACCCCGGCCTCTATACCAGGGACGAGTTGCAGGAACATCAGGAACGCCTGGTGCGCATGATCGAGGCGGTGATCGAGAACCCGACAGGTCCTATCGGCGCCGTCGACGTGCTCTCGCCCGAGGAACGCCGCCTGATCGAGACGGTGTGGAACGATACCGCTCATCCCGTCTCGGACCGCCCCTGGATCGAGGATTTCGAGGCGCAGGCGGCGGCGACGCCCGGGCGCCTGGCGGTAACCGACGCCACCGCCAGCTTCGACTACGCCACGCTGAACGAGGAGGCGAACCGCCTCGCCCATACGCTGCTGGCCCGCGGCATCGGCCCGGGCAGCCTGATCGCCGTCGCCCTGCCGCGCAATCGCCACCTGCCGGCGGCCCTGATCGCCATCCACAAGGCGGGGGCCGCCTATCTGCCCCTCGACCCCGAGGCCCCGCCGGCCCGCCTCGCGCTCACGATCGAGGATGCCCAGCCCGCGCTGCTGCTGACGACCAGCGCCATCGCCGGGCGCCTGCCGGTGAATGGCCTGCCCTGTCTGTTCCTCGACCGCACCGATACCTCGCACGCGGCGACCCATAATCCGGGCGACGCCGATCGCAAGGCCAGCTTCGGCCTCGCCGATGCCGCCTATGTCATCTACACCTCGGGCTCGACCGGCCGGCCCAAGGGCGTCGTCGTGCCGCACCGCGGCCTCGCCAATTTCCTCGCCGCCATGCGCGACACCCTTCGCATCACCGCCGAGGACCGCCTGGTGGCGGTGACCACCATCGCCTTCGACATCGCCGCGCTCGAACTCTATCTGCCGCTGACCGTGGGCGCCGCGATCGCCGTCGTGCCGCGCGACGTGGTGCGGGATCCCGCCGCCCTCGTCGACGTCATCCGCGATTTCGGCGCGACCCTCATGCAGGCGACGCCGTCGCTGTGGCAGGCGCTGGTCAATGATCACGCCCCCGCCCTGCGCGGGTTGCTGCCCCTCGTCGGCGGCGAGGCGCTGCCGCCGCCTCTGGCGCGCGCCCTGCACCGCCTGTCGGGCCGGGTGATCAACCTCTATGGCCCGACCGAGACGACGATCTGGTCGACGGTGATGGAACTCGCCGGCCGCGATCTGGATTCGCCGCCGATCGGGCGGCCGATCTGGAACACCACCATCCATGTCCTCGACCGCCACATGAAGCCGGTGCCGATCGGCATTCCGGGCGATCTCTATATCGGCGGTCTCGGCGTCGCCGATGGTTACCTGCGGCGGCCCGACCTGACGGCGGAGCGCTTCATTCCCGATCCCTTCGGCGGGCCGGGCGGGCGGCTCTACAAGACCGGCGACCTCGCCCGCTGGCGGGCCGACGGCGTGCTCGAATTCCTCGGCCGCAGCGACTTCCAGATCAAGATCCGCGGTTTCCGCGTCGAGGCCGGCGAGATCGAGGCCGCCCTCGCCGCCTGCCCGGGGGTGCGCCAGAACACGGTGATCCTGCGCGAGGAGCCGAATGGCGACAAACGCCTCGTCGCCTATGTCGTGGCCGAGCCGGGGGCCGAACTGGACACCGGCCTGCTGCGCCAGCAGATCGAGAAGACCCTGCCGGACTACATGATTCCCTCGGCCTTCGTCACTCTCGACGCGCTGCCGGTCAATCCGAACGGCAAGCTCGACCGCGGCGCCCTGCCGGCCCCGCAATACGAGCCGCGCCAGGGCTATGTCGCGCCCCGGACGCCGATGGAGGAAATCCTCGCCGCGCTCTGGGCCGAAGCCTTCAATGTCGAGAAGGTCGGCATTCACGACAGCCTGTTCGAGCTGGGCGGCGATTCGCTGGCCGCCGCCCGCATGATCGCCACCCTGCGCAGCCGCCACGGCGTCGAAATTCCGCTGGGCGCCGTCTTCGGCACGCCGACCATCGCCGGCCTCGCCGAGGCGCTGGAGCGCCATGCCGCCCACGATCCCTTCGCCACCACCCTGCCCCTGAAGGCGGGCGGCGCCCGGGCGCCGCTGTTCTGCCTGCACCCCGTGCTCGGCCTCGGCTGGGGCTATGGCGGCCTGCTGCGCCATGTCGGCCAGGACCGCCCGGTCTATGCCCTGCAGTCGCGCGGCATCGCCGACGCGGCGCCCCTGCCCGCCGACATTCCGCAGATCGCGGCCGACTATCTGGCCGAGGTGCGCCGCATCCAGCCGAAGGGACCCTACCACCTGCTGGGCTGGTCCTTCGGCGGGCTGATCGCCCATGAGATGACCCGCCAGATGGAAGCGGCGGGCGAGACGATCGCCTTCCTCGGCCTTCTCGACGCCTATCCCTTCGTCACCGACAAGCCGCCAGCGGACGAGGCGGCGGAAGTGCTCAACGCTCTGTCCTTCCTCGGCTACGAGAAAGCCGACCTCGGCGCCGGCCCCTTGCGCATGGACAGGCTTGCCGAGTTCATCTGCGAGCGTTACGACGTGTTCTCGATACCCGCGGTGCAGGACATGCAGCGCAAGACTCCGGACCTCTTCGACAACATCCGCAAGGTGATCGAGAACAACATGCGCCTCGCTCGCCGCTTCACCCCCGGCATGGTCGCCGCCGATGTCACCTTCGTCCGCGCCACCAGGGGCAAGGGGGCGGATCTCGACCAGATCCTGCACCATCAGCCGCGGGCCTGGACGGCCCATGTCGCCGGCAGCGTCGCCGTGACCGAGATCGATTGCCACCACCAGGAAATGCTGGATGTCGGCACCCTCGGCCGCATCGGTCCGGTGATCGCCGCCGCCCTCGAAGCCTCGGCCCCGGCCGACGCCAAGGTTTTCGCCTGATGCGCATCACCGTCTTCGCCGTCGGCACCATGGGCGATATCCGGCCCTTCCTCGCCCTCAGCCACGGGCTGCGGAAGAAGGGCCACCAGGTCACCCTGGCGGCGAGCCATAATTTCGAGGATCTGATCCGCCGCTTCGGCGTCGGCTATTCGCCGCTGACCGCCGATTACGAAGAATTGATGCGCGCCGCGCCGGAAATGATCGAAAACGGCATGAATGTCGTCAAGGTCGGCCGGATCATGCGCGGCAAGCTGGGCGCCATGGCCTCCCATTGGGCCGAGGAAGGCAAGGCCGCCGCCGAAGGGGCGGAATTGCTGATCGGTCAGGGCCCGGCCACCATCCTCGTCGCCTCCCTGTCGGATGCCCTCGGCATCTCTTGCGTGCAGGCCCAGCTCCAGCCGATGACGCCCTGCCGCGACATCACACCGATGATGCTGCCGCCCACCCGCTTCAAGATCCCGGGCCCCATCAACCTCTTCCTCTATCATGCGCTGCGCATGATGACCTGGCAGATGTTCGCCCCGGCGATCAACGATATCCTGCGGAAAGACCTGGGGCTGAAGCCCTATACCTGGCGTGGCCCCTATTACGGCGGCCCGGTCGAGCGCAAGCGCGTGCTCTATGCCTATAGCGAGCAGATCCTGCCCAAGTCGCGCGACTGGACGGCGGATCAGCAGGTGACCGGCTTCTGGTTCCTCGACGAAGGCGAGGTCTGGCAACCGCCCGAAGACCTCGCCGCTTTCCTCGCCGCCGGCGACAAGCCGCTCTATGTCGGTTTCGGCTCCATGCTCAGCAAGGATGCCGAGCGGATCACCCGCATCGTGCTCGAGGCGATCCGCCTCGCTGGTTGCCGTGCCATCGTCGCCACCGGCTGGGGCGGCATCACGGCGGACGAATCGCTGCGCAACGACAAGGTCCTTGTCCTGAAGCAGGCGCCGCACGACTGGCTGTTCCCGCGCATGGCCGCCGCCTTCCACCATGGCGGCGCCGGCACGACCGCCGCCGCCGCCCGCGCCGGCATCCCCTCGCTGGTCATGCCCTTCATCACCGAACAGGGTTTCTGGTCCAACCAGCTGGAAAAACTGGGAGCCGCCCCCCATCACCTGAACCGCAAGACCGTGACCGCCGCCGAAATGGCCAAGGCGATCAAGGCCGTGCTCGATCCGGCGCTGGCGGCCAACGCGAAGCGCCTCGGCGAGAAGATCCGCCAGGAAAACGGTGTCGAGCGGGCCATTCGCCAACTGGCCGACTGGGGCCTGCTGACACGCCCCGCCACCGCCGACGCATCGACGGCCGGCCTTGCCTTCGCGGCGGATCATGCTGGCAGCTGATTTCACCGATCGCGTCCGTCGCCAGGCCGACGGATTGTTCGTGCGCTGGCGTGGCCTCGGCCTTCGCACCCGCCTCGTCACCGGCGGCATTGGCGCCGGCGTGCTGGTCGGGCTGATCGCCTGGGCCGGCGGCGCCCGTGCCCCCGCCCTCGATGCGCTGGGCGGTGCCGTTCCCGTCGTCATGGCCACGATCGAGCAGCGACCAACCCCGGTCTTCCTCGATGGTATCGGCACGGTCCAGCCCTCGAACACGGTGCAGGTGCGCGCGAGGGTCGACGGCGAGGTGATAGAGATCGCCTTCAAGGAAGGCGACACGGTGAAGGCCGGCGATATCCTCGCCCGCATCGATCCCCGGCCGCTGGAAGCCAACCTGAAGCAGATGCTGGCCAATCTCGCCCGCGACAAGTCCCAGCTGGCCGACGCCCGCAACAACCTGAACCGGCTGGTCTCGATCGGCGAATTCGCCGCGCGCAAGACCGTCGACAACCAGCGCGCCCTGGTCGCCCAATACGAAGCCCTGGTCGCCGCCGACGAGGCGCAGGTCGATTATGCCCGCACCCAGCTCGACTATACCGTGGTCCGCTCGCCCATCGACGGGCGGACGGGCCTGCGCAGCGTCGACGTCGGCAATATCATCCATGCCGCCGACGCCAATCCGCTGGTCACCGTCAGCCAGATTTCGCCTGTCGCCGTCGTCTTCAGCCTGAACGCCGACCATCTGCCCGAGATCATCGACGGCATGGCGGCGGGCGCCCTGCCCGTTTCCGCCTTCGCCAAGGACAACAAGACCCTGCTGGCCGAAGGCAGCCTCGACCTCGTCGACAACCAGATCGACCAGACCACCGGCACGGTGAAGCTGAAGGCCAGTTTCCCCAACGCGGACAATCGCCTGTGGCCCGGGCAGTTCGTCAACGCCAGGCTTCGCGTCTCGATCTACGAAGGTCTGTCGGTCGCGGCGACGGCGATCCAGCAAGGGCCGAACGGCGCCTATCTCTGGACCGTCGATGGCGAGGGCCGCGCCGCCATGCGCTCGGTCGTCGTCAACCGACTGCAGGATGGACGCGCCCTGATCACCAGCAGCCTGCCCGCCGGCCAGAAGATCGTGCTCGACGGCCAGTACAAGCTGCAGCCCGGCGCCCTGACGGAAGCCGCGGCGCCCCAGCCGGAAGCCCCGGTCGCGGGATCGTCCCAGCCGAATTCCTGATCCCATGAATTTCGCGCAGGCCTTCATCCTCCGGCCGGTCGCCACCACGCTGCTGACCCTCGGCATCGTGCTGCTCGGCTTTCTCGGCTACCGGTTGCTGCCGGTCACCGCCCTGCCGACCGTCGATTTCCCGACGATCCAGGTCACCTCCCGCCTGCCGGGGGCGGCGCCCGATGTCATGGCCTCGCTGGTGACGACACCGCTGGAAAAGCAGCTCGGGCAGATTTCCGGCCTCGCCACCATGCATTCGGTCTCGTCCTTCGGAACGAGCCAGATCACCCTGCAATTCGATCTCGGCCGCGATATCGATGCCGCCGCGCAGGACGTGCAGGCGCAGATCAACGGCGCCTCCGGCCTTTTGCCGCTCGACCTCATGCCCAGCCGGCCGACCTACAGCAAGGTGAACCCGGCCGACACGCCGGTGCTGATCCTCGCCATGACCTCGGGCGAGTTACCCTTGCGCGCCGTCAATGATTACGCCGACACCGCTGTCGCCCAGAAATTGTCGCAGGTCGGCGGCGTCGGCCTCGTCACCATCGAGGGCGGGCAGAAGGCGGCGGTGCGCATCCAGGTCAATCCGGTCGCCCTCGCCGGCCTCGGCCTCGCCATGGAGGATGTCCGCCTCGCCATCCGGGGTGCCACGGTCGACAGCCCCAAGGGCGGCATCGACGGCCCGCGCCAGAGCTTCCAGATCAGCGCCGACGACCAGTTGCTCGATGCCGACGGCTACCGCCGGCAGATCATCGCGACGCGAAACGGCGCGCCGGTCCGCCTCGGCGATGTCGCCGTGGTGATCGACAGTGTCGAGAACGAGCGCATGGCCGGCTGGTACGACGGCAAGCCCGCCGTGCTCCTGAACATCCAGCGTCAGCCCGGCGCCAATATCATCGAGGTGGTGGACGCGATCCACCGCCTGCTGCCCTCGCTCCGCGCCTCGGTCCCGCCCACGGTGAAGATCGACGTGCTGACCGACCGCACCGACATGATCCGCGCGGCGATTTCGGAAGTGCAGTTCACCCTGCTGCTGTCGATCGGCCTCGTCGTCATGGTGATCTTCCTGTTCCTGCGGAAGCTCTGGGCGACGATCATTCCCAGCATCACCCTGCCGGTCTCGCTGATCGCGACCTTCGGCGTCATGGCGCTGGCGGGCTTCACCCTCGACAATCTGTCGCTGATGGCGCTGACCGTTGCCACCGGCTTCGTCGTCGACGATGCCATCGTCATGATCGAGAATATCGTCCGCCACATCGAGGCGGGCGAGAAGCCGCTGCCCGCCGCGATCAAGGGCGCGCGGCAGATCGGCTTCACCATCATCTCGCTCACCGTCTCCTTGATCGCGGTGTTCATCCCGCTGTTGCTCATGGATGGCGTCGTGGGGCGGCTGTTCCATGAATTCGCCATCACCCTGTCGGCAGCCGTCGCCATTTCCGCCGTCGTCTCCCTGACCCTGACGCCGATGATGTGCGCCCATCTCCTCGGCCGCGACCGGGCGGATGCAAAGCCCGGCCGCATCGCCCGCTGGAGCGAGGATGTCCTGAACAAGGGCGTCGCCTTCTACGACCGCACCCTCCAATGGGTGCTGGACCGCCAGCGCGAGACGCTGCTGGTCGCCATCGCCACGCTCATCGGCACCATCGGGCTCTACCTCGTGGTGCCCAAGGGCTTCCTGCCCCAGCAAGACACCGGCCTCATCATCGGCGTGACCGATGCCGCGCCCGATATTTCCTTCGCCGCCATGGCGACCAGGCAGCAGGAAATCGCCGATATCGTCCGGGGCGACGAGGCGGTCGCCGCCGTCTCGGCCTTCGTCGGCACCGGCACGATCAACACGACGGGTAACGCCGGGCGGCTCTACATCAGCCTGAAACCCCATGGCGCGCGCGGCGAATCCGCCGATGCCGTGATGCGCCGCCTGAAGGCGAAGACGGCGGGCGTGCAGGGCATCAGCCTCTACATGCAGTCGGCGCAGGAACTGGCCATCGGCACCAGCCACGCCCGCACCCAGTATCAATATATGTTGCAGGGCGTGAGCGCCGAGGAGCTGTCGCTCTGGTCCGGCCGCCTGCTCGACGAGCTGCGCCGCCAGCCGGCCCTGGTCGATGTCGCCTCCGACGCGCAGGCCGGGGGCCTGCGGGCCGCGCTGACCATCGACCGTGACGCGGCCGCCCGCCTCGGCATTTCCATCGGCTCGATCAACGACGCGCTCTACAACGCCTTCGGCCAGCGCCAGATCGCCACGATCTATACCCAGACCAACCAGTACAAGGTGATCCTCGAGGTTGCGCCCTCGTTCCGCGAGGATGCGGAAGCCTTCCGCTTCGCCTATGTGAAATCGGCCGGCGGCGACATGGTGCCGCTCTCGGCCTTCACGCGGGCGACGCAGGAATCTGCCCCCCTCGCCCTGATGCATCACGGCCTCTTCCCCGCCGTCACCCTGTCCTTCAACCTCGCCCCCGGCTGGTCGCTGGGCGAGGCGACCGACGCGATCCACGCCGCCGAAGCGGCGATCAACATGCCCGAGCAGATCGGCCGCAGTTACATCGGCTCCGCCGCCGAATTCGGCCGCTCGCGCAGCAGCGAGATCTGGCTGATCCTCGCCGCCGTGGTCACGGTCTATATCGTTCTCGGCGTTCTCTACGAGAGTTACATCCACCCGATCACCATTCTCTCCACCCTGCCGTCCGCCGGCATCGGTGCCCTGCTCGGCCTCATGCTGTTCGGCAAGGAGCTGGACGTCATTTCGCTGATCGGCATCATCCTCCTCATCGGCATCGTGAAGAAGAATGCGATCATGATGATCGACTTCGCCCTCGACGCCGAACGGACGGAAGGCCTGCCCCCGCGCGAGGCGATCTATCAGGCCTGCCTGCTGCGCTTCCGCCCGATCATGATGACGACCATGGCCGCCCTGCTCGGCGCCGTGCCGCTCGCCGTCGCGGGCGGCACCGGGGCGGAGATCCGCCAGCCGCTGGGCATCGCCATCGTCGGCGGGCTGATCCTGTCGCAGGTCCTCAGCCTCTACACGACGCCCGTCATCTATCTGGCCTTCGATCGGCTGCAGCGCCGCCTGCGGGGGCGGAAGGCCGCGCCGCAAGCGGTGGCCTGACATGCTGTCCGACCCTTTCATCCGGCGGCCCATCGCGACCTCGCTCGTGATGATCGGGGTGATGCTGCTCGGCCTCGTCGCCTATTTCCACCTGCCCGTCGCCTCGATGCCGGTCGTCGACCTGCCGACCATCGTCGTCCGCACCGGCCTTCCGGGCGCCAGTCCCGAGACCATGGCCGCCGCCGTCGCCACCCCGCTGGAGCGGCAGATCGGCACCATCGCCGGCCTCACGGAACTCACCTCGATCAACGCCCTCGGCGGCTCGACCATCGTCGCGCAGTTCGATGTCTCGCGGGATGTCGACGGTGTCGCCCGCGACGTGCAGGCGGCGATCAACGCGGCCGCCGCCACCCTGCCCGCCGACCTGCCGGCGCCGCCCTTCTACATCAAGGCCAATCCCAATATCTTCCCGGTGATCACCCTGTCCCTCGCCAGCGACATCATGCCGGCGGCCCAGGTCTATGATTTCGCCGATCAGATCATCCTGCAGAAACTGTCGCAGATCCCCGGCGTGTCGCAGGTCTCGATCAGCGGCGCCGACAAGACGGCGGTGCGGGTCGCCATCGATCCGGTGCGGATCGGCGCCCTCGGCCTCGATCTCGAGGATGTGCGGGCGGCGCTGTCGGCGCTCAGCACCCTCGGCCCCAAGGGCAGTTTCGATGGCCCGGAGAAGAGCTTTTCCATCGCCGCCAACGATCAGCTGCACGATGCCGCCGCCTTCCGGGGCCAGATCGTCGCCTGGAAGGGCAGCGCGCCCATCCGCCTCGGCGATATCGCCGTCGTGACCGACGATGTCAGCAACACCAAACTCGGCTCCTGGCTGGACGGCAAGCGCGCCGTCCTCGTCGAGGTGCGGAAGCGCCCGGGCGCCAACACGATCGAAGTGGTCGACCGCGTGCATGTCGCGCTGGCCGAGCTGCGCCCCCTGCTGCCGCCCGCGCTCGACCTCCGGGTCGTCGCCGACCGCACCAAGGTGCTGCGCGCCGGCATCTTCGACCTGCAACTGACCATGCTGCTGTCGACCGCCCTCGTCGTCATGGTGATCGCGCTTTTCTTACGCCGCTTCTGGGCCACGCTTATTCCGGCGGCGACCATTCCGGTCGCGGTCTGCGCCACCTTCGCCGTCATGTATCTGCTGGATTACAGCCTCGACAATCTGTCGATCATGGCGCTGATCATCGCGGTCGGCTTCATCGTGGACGATACGATCGTGATGGTGGAAAACGTCTTCCGCCTGATGGAACAGGGCGCGAGCCCGCTCGATGCCGCGAAGCGCGGCGCCCGCCAGATCGCCTTCACCGTCGTCTCCCTGACGGCCTCGCTGATCGCCGCGCTGATCCCCATTCTGTTCATGCCCGGCATCCTTGGCCGTTTCTTTCAGGAATTCGGCGTGACGCTGGCCGTCGCCATTCTCGCCTCCGCCGTGATTTCCCTGACCCTGACACCGACCATGTGCGCCCATCTGCTGCCGCCCGGCGGCGAGACGGCGAAGGGCGGCCGTCTGGGCGAGGCGATGGAGCGGGGCCTTACCCGCCTCGGCGATGCCTATGGCCGCAGCCTCGAAGCCGCCCTGTCCGTGCCCTGGACCATGCTGGGCATCATCCTCGTCGCCATGCTGCTGGGCCTCGGGCTTTACGGCGTGGTGCCCAAGGGCTTCCTGCCCAAGCAGGACACGGGCGTGATCCGGGGCATTACCGATGCCCCGCCCGATATTTCCTTCGACGCGATGCGCGCCCGCCAAAGCGATGTCGTCCGCGTGATCATGACCGATCCCGCCGTCGCCAGCGTCTCTTCCTCGGTCGGGGTCGGCATTTTCAACGCGCTGAACAATGGCAGTATCACCGTGAACCTGAAACCCTTCGGGGTGCGCGATGTCTCGGCCCAGGCCGTCGCCGACCGGCTGCGGCCGAAGCTGGCGAGGCTGGTCGGCATCGACACTTACCTCAGCCCGGTCGACGATTTCGGCGTCGGCGGGCGGGCCGGGCGGGCCGCCTATCAATATACGATGCTGGGGCCGGACCTGCCGCGCCTGACCCGCCAGGTGGAGCGGATGCGGGAAGCCATGCGTGCCCTGCCCGAAATCGCCGACGTCTCGACCGATCAGGCCGCCAACGGGTTGACGGCGCGCATCACGATCGACCGCGACGGCGCGGCAAGGCTGGGGGTTTCGGTCGCGGCCATCGACACCGCGCTCTACAATGCCTTCGGCCAGCGCCAGGTCGCCAATATCTACAACGAGTTCGATCAGGCCAAGGTGGTGATCGAGGTTCGCGCCGACGACCGCGACGATATCGATGCCCTCGACCGGCTCTATGTCTCGGCCGAGGATGGGCGCCAGGTGCCCTTGTCCGTCGTCACCAGCCGCGACCTCGGCCTGCTGCCGGTGCAGATCAACCACATGGGGCAATTGCTGGCGATCACCATCGGCTTCAACCTCGCCCCCGATGTCGCCCTCGGCACCGCCATGGCGAGGATCAACGAGACGGCGCGAGACCTGCGCCTGCCGGCCGATATCACCGGCCTCTTCGCGGGCGACGCCAAGGCGGCGTCCGATGCCGGCAGCGCCCAGCTCTGGATGCTGCTCGGCGCCATCGTCGCGATCTATCTCGTCCTCGGCATGCTCTACGAAAGCTATGCCCACCCGCTGACCATCCTGTCGACCATCCCGTCGTCCGGCGTCGGCGCCCTGCTCGCCCTGCTGATCACGGGAACCGAATTTTCCTTCATCGCGGCCATCGCGCTGATCCTCCTCATCGGTATCGTGATGAAGAATGCGATCATGATGGTGGACTTCGCCCTCGTGGCCGAGCGGGAGCTGGGCCTTGCCCCGCGCGAGGCCATCGTCCACGCCGCCCGCCAGCGCTTCCGCCCCATCACCATGACCACCATGGCCGCCGTCTTCGGCGCCCTGCCGCTGGCGATCGGGGTCGGCATCGGCTCGGAACTGCGTCAGCCGCTGGGCATCGCCATGGTCGGCGGCCTGATCGCCGCGCAATTCGTCACCATCTACACGACCCCCGTCGTCTATGTCGCCGTCGACCGGTTGCGCGGACGGCGGCGGCCCCGCCTGCTGCCGGTGGCCTGAGACCCTTCCCATGCGCCTGTCGACCCCCGGCCCCCGGGTCATCCTGATCACCATCCTGCTCGACGCCATGGGCTTTGGCCTGGTCGCGCCGGTACTGCCCCATCTGGTCGCCGAGCTGGACGGACGGGGACCGGCGGCGGCGAGCACGGTCTTCGGCCTCATTCAGGCGGCCTATGCCGGGGCGATGTTCCTCTGCGCGCCGCTGGTCGGCCGCCTGTCCGACCGTTTCGGCCGGCGCCCCGTCCTGCTGCTGGCCCTGACCGGGGCTGCCGTCGATCATGTGGTGGCGGCGCTCGCGGGCAGCGTCGGCCTTCTGCTCGTCGCGCGTTTCGTGGCCGGGGCCTTCGGCGCCAGCGCCGCCGCCGCCTCGGCCTATGTCGCCGACGTGACGACGCCGGAAGACCGGGGCAAGGCCTTCGCCTTCGCCGGGGCCGCCTTCGCCATTGGTTTCGTCTCGGGCCCCGCTATCGGCGGCTTGCTGGGCGATCTCGGCCCCCGGGTTCCCTTCCTGGCCGCCGCCGGGCTGACCGCGCTCAACCTGCTCTATGCGATCTTCGTCCTGCCCGAGAGCCTGCCTGCGGGCCGGCGAAAGCCCCTCGACCTTGCCGCCCTTAACCCGCTGGCCGGCCTCATGACCTGGTGGCGCTCGCGCCTGATGGGCGGGCTGCTCGGGGCGATCTTCCTCTACATGCTGGCGCAGTCGGCGCTGCAGGCGACCTGGGTGCTCTACATGGATCTCCGCCTCGGCTGGGGGCCGGGCGATGTCGGGAAATCCCTTGGCGTCCTCGGGGTGATGGCGATCCTGGCTCAGGTCCTGCTGGCCCCCCGGCTGATCGCGCGGCTGGGCTCGCGCGGGGCCTTGCTGACGGCGCTTTGCTTCACCGCGCTGTTCTGCGTCGCTCTGTCGATGGTGACGGCGGGCTGGCAGGTCTATGCCGCGCTCATGCTGGTGCCCTTCGCCATGATGGCGGGGCCGGCGGCGCAGGCGCTGGTGTCATCGGGAACGGATGGCGGCGAACAGGGCCTGTTGCAGGGCACGATCAGCAGCGTGACCGGCCTTGCCGCCTTCTTCGGTCCGGCCCTGGGCGCCGGCATCTTCAGCCATTTCGCTGGAGCGAATGCGCTCTATCCCTTGCCCGGCGCCGCCTTCCTGCTGGCGGCCCTGCTCTCGCTGCTCGCCCTCGCGGCCGCGGCGCGGGCGACGCGGACAGGCTAACGCAGGTCGTGCCAGGCGGCGGCGGCGAGAAGCGCCAGGACCGCCGAATAATAATTGTCGTCCGCCAGGGGCACTTCGGCGGCGACATCCCTTGTTCCAAGGACAAGGCCCGCCACCGCCCGCACCCCCCGCGAGGCCTGATAAGCCGCGAGCTTGCCGGTGGCGAGATCGACCCAGGCCGGCGTGACGCCCCAGGTGCCGCCGAACCAGGCCCTGAGGGCGGTGAATTGCGCGGCGGGGGCCCGGCCCCACACGAGATAGAGCGGCACGCGCGCGGCGTCATAGCCAAAGCGCGGCGGCCAGCCGGGCGCCGGCGCCAGACGGCCGTCCCCCGTCACCAGCAGCCAGTCCGGCGGCAGGCCATAGCGGCCGAAACGGGCATCGAGCAGCAGGGCCATGCCATCGGCCGACAGCCTGTCCCAGCCCTCGTCCGGGGCGACGGCGTGGAAATCGGCGAAGGCCGGAAAGACGTAATAGGAGGGATTGATGATCAGGTCGGGCGGGGCATCGCCCTGCTTGCCCTTGTTCGTCTCGACACGAAAACCGTCGACGCCGGGCAACAGCAATCGCCGCCCTCCAGCTTCGACCACCAGTTTCCGCAGGATCGCGCGGCGGATCTCGGCGGACGCCGTCTCCAGCGCCGGGTCCGACCAGCGGATGGCGCCCCGGGCCAGCGCCCAGGCGATGAAGATATCGCCATCGGCCGCGTCGTTCGGATCGTCCACGGGATTGGCCGCGTCCGGGACATAGCGCCAGGAAAACAGCGCGTCATCCCTGCGCCGCAGATGCACCTCGGTCCAGGACCAGATCAGGTCGAAGGCCGGCCGGTCATCGGCGGCGACCGCCAGCACCATGGCGAAGCCCTGGCCCTCGCTGTGGCTGACCTTGCCATTGCCATTGTCGATCACCCGGCCGTCTTCGGTCAGGAAGCGGCCCTTGAAATCGGTCCAGGGCAAAGGGGCTTGCGCCAGCGCCGCCCCTGCCAGCAGCCAGGATACGAGCGCGACCAACAGCCAGAAACGCCCCCGCCCGGATCGGGATGCCGGCCTTCGCCGGCATGACGAATTAAGGGAGAGCGCGTCCATCATGCGGACATCGGCTCTAGCGGCCGTAGAGCAGTTCGACGCAGCCCGATTCATCCGCGCCGGAGCGCCGCGCCTGCAGATGCTCGCCGCCACCGGCCTGCTGCATCCACAGGGTATAGAGGCCCTCGAGCAATGCCGCGGCGGCCGGCGACGCGGCTTCGCCCGGTGAGACCGGCAAGGCGCCGTGACGGATGCGGATGCCGGCCTCGACCTCCGCCAGCCGGACCCAGCCCCAGCGGTTGGACAGGAGCAGGCCGTTCATCGCCTCCTCGAGCACCTCGAGGGTCTCGGCGCCGGCCACCGGCCGGGCCGCCGCCATCCGGCGACCGACCTGGTTCAGGAAGGCGGCCGCGTTGTCGTTCCCGGCCACGGCGAACAGTTCATCCGCGACGGCCGCGAAGAACCCCGGCAGGGGCTCCGACCCCAGCAGGGCCGCGTGATAGATGGCGCCAGCGTCGTCGACGGGAACGGCGGGCGCGGCCAGATTGGCGAACAGGCTCACGGTGCAACCTCCAGCAAACGCTTCACATAAACCATGACACTGCTTTCCGAGTAATCGCCGAAGCTGTCAAAGGACGCGGAAGCCCCGACCGTCGTCTGGCGATCGAAGGCATAGTCGAAGCCGCCATGGATATTGCCGCCGACCCCGCTCTCGCTGCCGGCGGCGTAATAGGCGGACGAAATCAGACCCGCGGATACTTCATCCTCGAGAATGCCCTGCAGCTTGCCGTCGGTCGGGAAATAGGGCGCGGCGTCTTTCTCGTAGCGCTGATAGCCGATGGCGCCGCCGATCGTGTAGTTCCACTTGCCGCTGCGGCTTTCGCCCGTGTATTCGACCGGAAAGGAGACAGAATAGAAGCTCTGCGGGCTGAAATAGCCACCGTGGCCGAAGGAGAATTCGCCCAGGTTCTTCTCGTAATTGAGATAGGACAGGTTGACGCCGACCGAAAGCTCGGCGCGTTCGGTCTTGTAGGGGCGGATATAGGCGCCCACCGTCGCTTCCAGCTGCTGGTTGGAATCGACATTGTCGCCTTCCAGCCGGTAGTAGGCGCCGCCGCCATAGATGCCGACATCGCCATCGTCGTCCGACACCATCACCCGTCCGCCGGTCCGCGTCACCCCGCCCCAGCGCCTGCCGGTGAAGGGCTCGACCGTTCCGGCATAGGACAGCAGACTGTCGGTCACCGCCCGGCGCTCCCCGGTCAGCTTCAGGGTCGTCGTCTCCGAAAGCCTGGGCGCATAGGTCACGCCGCCCACCACGTTCTGGACTTCAAAGCCAAGCGGCGTGGTGCCCGCGTCGGCCTTGATGTCGCCGATCTCATAGGCCAGCGCGAGGGCAACACCCGCGTCGTCCTGGGGCGGAGCACGGCGCAGCGCGGCCATGCGCGCCGTGTCGAAACTGTAGCTGTCGGCGGCCAGGGCCGCGCTGAGCACGCTTTCCTGCGCCGTGGTCAGGTCGTTCCAGATGGTCGGATTGTCGCTGACGAAACTGCTGAGGGTCGTCGCGGCATCGGCCGCGACCGCGGTCGTGATCGCCGTGCGCAGGTCGTCCGTCAGGGCGGCGACGACGGTCGGATTGCTGGTGACGAAATCGGTCAGGGTGGTGGCTTCGGGTGTCGTGATCGCCGCCCCCAGGATCTGCTTTTCCGTCGGGGTCAGCAGGTTCCAGACACCGGCGTTATTGTCGACGATGGTCGCGAGCGCCTGATAATTGCTCGCGGTCACCGTGGTCGGAACGAGGGCATTCAGGCCGAAACGCCGGGCACCATCACCTTCGGGCGTGCCGGAATCGAGGCTGACCGGCCGCGCGGTCACGGTCAGCCGGCCTTCGTCGAAGGGCGAAACCGCAACCGACAAGGTGGCGCCCAGCTCGGTCAGCTCGGACAGGCCGGATTCGCCATCGCGGCTGCGGATACCGACATCGCCCCGGACGAAGGGGATGGTGTTCTGCCGCAGATCGGCCAGTTCGCGCGCGATGTCGCGGCTCATCGGGTCGTTCAGGGCGGCTGCCGGCAGGCCGATCGGATTGCTGGCGGTGGACGGCGTGTTCACGGCCAGGGCGGGATAGGCCGGGGCCGGCGCTTGGGTGGGAGCCGGCGTGACCGTGGTGGTCGCGATCTGCGGCCCCGCGGACGGCGTGAGCGGCGCCGGCCGGCCGGTGGTCGAGCGCGTCTGCCCGTCCGGCAGATAGAGTCCGCCCGACGTCTGCCCGGCGGTGGCCGTCGGCCCGCCGGCCTCGCCGAGCGATGCCGGCAAGGATTGGGGCAAGGCGGTTTCGCGTGGCTCCGCAGGGCGCCGCGCCGGAGCCGGTGCGTCGACGACCGGAGACGGCCGGGCCGCCACCGCCTCGCGGCGGAAGGGATTGCCGGGAACCGCCGCCACCTCGGGTGGTGTCGCGTCGGGCGGTGTCGCGTCGGGGAGGGCCCCTTGGCCCAGCTGGCGCGCCCGCAGGGCCTGCGCGGTTTCGAGCGACCGGATCGCCCCCGGGGTATCGCCCCTCGCCTCGGCGAGGCGGGCCGCCAGCACATGCAGGCCGGGTTCGGCCGGGGCACGGGCCAGGGCATCCTTCAGCCAGCGCCCGGCGGTGACGACATCGCCCGCGTTCAGGGCGGCGCCGACCGCGCCTTCGATGACGGCGGGACTGCCGGGATCGCGCGACAGAATCGTGTCATAGACCTGAACCGCCTGCCCATGCATCTGGCCGTCGCCATAGAGCCGGGCCAGCGCGGACAGCAGGCCGGCGTCACTCGAATTATTGCCGAGCGCGAGGGCCAGCACATCATAGGCTTCGGCCAATCGGCCCGCCCGGCGCAACTGTTCCGCCCGCTCCACCGCCGATTGCCCGCCGGGCACGACAGCCGGGGCGGTCGCGGCGACGACCGTCGCCTGCGCCAGATGCCCGGCGACCGCGCCATCATCCGGCTCCAGGGCCAGATAGGCATCGTAAAGGGGTTTGTCGGCGGGCTTCGCCTCGAGCCACAGCAGGGCCCGGCGCCAGTCCTCGCGGGCCGACGCATCGGCGAGACCGCTGCGGGACAGAAGGGCGATACCCTCGCGCCGGCTATCCTCGCGATAGGTCAGCACCCGGGCATGAACCGCCGCCGCCGCGCCGGACGGATCGGCCGCCGCCAGCCGGCCGAGGCCCTGACGGGCTTCATCGAAGCCGTCGGCGGTGGTCGCCAGGGTCTGGTAGAATTCGAGGGCGTAGGCGGCGGGCAGGCCGTTGGCGAACAGCTCGCGGTACCTGGCGACGGCGGCTTCCACCTTGCCGGCCCGGGCCAGGCCGCGCGCCTCGACGACCCGATCGGCAAGATCGCCCTGGCGGATCGCATCGTCGAGCCGGGCGATTCTCGGGTCGCCGGGGGCCAGCTGGCGAAGCCGCGCCAGCCAGGCCCCGGCCGTGGCCACATCCTTGTCTTGCGCCGCGAACAGACCGAGGCGGAAATTCACCTCCGCATCATCGGGCGCGGCGCTGTAAACGCGCTGCAGGGCCTCGGCCGAAAGATCACGCCGGCCCTTGTCGCGCCAGAAGGCCGCCTGATCGAACAGGACGCGGGTGGCCTCGGTCAGACCGCCAACGGCCGGGCTGGCCTCCTGGGCATGAGCCGGAAGGCCGCCGCCGATCGTCAGGCCGATCGCCAGAAGCGCGAGACCGGCCCGGCCCTGATGGCGATCCCGTGGGGGCGTCGGCATCTCACGTCTCCTTCGGTTGCCGCAGCCGCACCCTGGCGATGAGGCGCAGCACGACAATGATCACGATCGCGATCAGGACCACCGCGATGATCGACAGCACCGTCAGCAGGAACGGGCTGTTACGGAAATACCAGCGCATTTCACCGTAAAAGCCAAGATGCCCGACCGTGTAGGTCGGACCGACGCGGAAGGACTTCGCCCCCGCGGCATCGAAGACCGCGATGTCGCCGGCGACCGCCGCGTTGATTTCGGGCACGGACAGGCCGGCCACCACCTTGGGCAGGCGCTCGGGCCGGCTGGCCAGCACCATGACCAGCGACCGTCCGCCCTCACCGCCTTCGACTTCGCGACCGACGATCCCGGCGAAATCGCCATTCGCCAGCAGCAACTGGCCCGCCTTGTCGGCGTCGTCGCTCCAGCCCTGGCCGTCGAGCAGATTGTAGACCTGTTCGATGGCCCGCCCCGACGCGATCTTCAGGCGATTGCCTTCAACCTCGATCGGGCCGTCGCCGACCAGCCGCGCCAGACCCAGCCGGTCGTCCAGACTGCCGATGACGAGCAGGTCCTTGCCGCGGGTCGCGATCAGATTGGCCGTGCCCTGCTGCAGGGTCAGCCGCAAGGGCGGAAAGCCGGTGAACTCGCCGAAACGCCCCATCAGCGTGAGGAAAGCCTGGATCTCCGACGCCTTGGGCCGGTCCGGCAGGATGGCCGCCGTCTCGCCCATGTCGGCGACCCGGGTGAAGGGAAAGCCCGCGCTGGCGAAGAAGGACAGATTGGGCATCACGGCGAAATGTTCGGCCCCGGAAATATCGATGGTCGAATCGGGGTCGATCGCCGTCTTCACCCCGGTCGGCAGGGTGCTTTCGCATTCGCCCCGCTTGTACGGGCGCAGATCGTAGAAGAACGAGAGCAGGTTGGAGCCGAAGACCTGGAACGGCGGCACCTTCACCCGGGATTCGTTCAGCACGAAGTCGTTGCTGACCAGATCGCGCACATCGTCGAGCAGGTTGGGGGCGCCGAAGGGCAACGACTTCAGATATTGGCCATTGATCGCGACGTCGAGGCGCGAACGCTGGACATCCAACCATTCGCCTCGCGGGTAGCGATAGCGCACCGTCATCGGCAGGCCTCGCTCGCTCCACACGAAGAGGTCGGGCGACGTGCGGAAAGGCACGGTCAGCGGGCCGGGGATCAGGCCGATGCCCTGCAACGAGCTGGGCTCCACCAGTTCGCCGAAGCGCACGGGGCGATCGTCGCGGATCCAGCGCGGCGCGTCATAGGCCACGCGGGCGGGAACGCTCGGGACTCCCACCACCATGCTCGTGCCGGTCAAGGCGACAGAGCCAAGGGCGAGCGTGGTCGCCGCGGCCTTCAGTTCGTCGTCGTTGCGGCCCGCGATGACCAGCAGCCGGCCGAAGGCGTCGGCGGGATTGCCCATGACCGCCAGGGTCGGCCCCGTGATCGCCGGCAGGCCAAGACCCGCCGGCAGGGCGTCGGGCGTCGCCAGCACGACGGCGTTGCCGGCCGGCAGGCCGCCGAGATTGACCGGGAAATCGGAGCCGCGAAAGCCCGCCTCGGCCGCGAAATAGGAGGCGACGATGGCGGCGGCGTGAAGCGTGCCGGTCGACGGATTGGCCGGCAGGGCGAAGGGCAGCGACAGCGACTTGCGCTCGGCGGAATCGAAGAAGGGCGCCGGCAGGGCGGCGAGATCGGCACGCTGGGGCAGCGGCTGCAGCGTGAGTTCGAGATTGCTGTCGTTGCTGATGATCGACCACAGGCTGCTGTGCACCGGGTCTTCGCATTCGGTGGTGTAATGGGCGATGACGCGAACGCCGACCCGGTTCTGGCGCACGAAGAGCGCAGGGTTGACCGGTATTTCCACCGTCAGGCCGCCCGCGTTCTGCTTCTCCAGCCGCATCGAGGCGACGACCTCGCCATTCACCAGCGCGGTCATGTGGCTGAGATCCGGCAGGAGCGACGGCGAATAGGCGATGGTGACGACGAATTTCGCGGCCGTGACCACTTCGTCGCGGCGAATGTCCAGCGGAAAGCCGACCTCCGCCTCGACCCCGAGAAGCCGCAGCGGCTCGAGCGCGCCGAGATCCTTCAGCGAGATCCGCACGGTACGGCTGCCCTGCACCGGCGGCGCCCCCACGGCGGGCATCGAGGCCGGGGCGGGTGCCGTCGGGACCGGCAGGGTCACGGCGGGCGCGGGGGCCGGGGTATCACCGGCCAGGTGAACCGGCGGCGGCCCCGGCAATTGCGCGGGGGCCGCAGTTGCGGCCGGCGCCACGGGCGGCGGCGTCGGGGCGACGGCCGAAGCTGGCGGCAAGGGCAGGGCCTGGGGCGCGCCCGCGGCGGCCTGCGCCAGGGCATGACCGCCCGGCACGACGAGCGCGAAAGCGGCGACCAGGGCGAGGGCAAGGGCGAGGACGGTCGTGCGCGCGCCCGGCACCGTGGCGCGATCCGGCAGGGCCGGCGCCGAGGCGGCGGCCGCGACATGGGCCCGGCCGGCGGCACCCGCCGGCGGTTTCGAATGGCGCGGAATGAACAGCCCCCAGGTCGCCTTCATCAGGCTGAACAATGCCGTGCTCGGCTTGTCCGAGGGCGGCGGGCGGCGCACAACCCAGGCGTCCGCGCGGCCGAAAACAACCCCCACCAGCATCCGGTACAGATTCACCGGCATCTCCTCGAAACTCGTGCGCAACATGCCCCCTTCGAGGGCGATACCCTTGACCGGAAAGACTTCGGCCCGGTCCCCGACCGGAAGCTCCAGCGCGTCGATGGCATCGGCATCGACCACCATGCCCTCGGGCAGGCGGATCATCGCCCCGCCGGTCGAGAGGTTGAGGGTCTGGGCGCAGAACGCATGGCCATTGTCGGTGAAGACCGTCGCCGGCAGTCTGATCGGCAGCCGGATCGTCTTGCGGATCTGGCGTGTTTCACGCGCGGCGGCGATGGCCGCGGTCAGGATCAGGCCATTGAAAAGCGACCATGCGACATTCATCAGCAACACGCCCCTCATGTCAGCGTCGGGCCAGTCGTAAACCAGCCGATAGCAGCCGACGATCAACGCGATGGTGACCAGCGCCAGCGTCAGCAGGTGAAAGCGGGCGATGCGGAAATCGAAGTAGTCGCGCTCCAGCAGGCCACCCTTTTCCGTCACGTTGAATTTGCCCAGCTTCGGATTGACCATCGCCGCGAGCACCGGCCAGACCAGATGGAAAGACAGGGCGGTCTCGTAAAGCTCGCCCCAGAAGGTCAGCCGGTAGCGGCCGTGAACCCGCATGTTGGTCATGTTGGAATGCAGCAGATGCGGCAGCGCGTAGGCGAGCACGAGCGGCGCGGTCGAGGCGATGATGTTCTGGTCCATCAGCAGGAAGGCCACCGGCGCGGTCAGGAACACGATCCGCGGCAGGGCGAACTGGAAATGCAGCATGGCGTTGAGATAGCAGAGCCGCTGCGCCAGGGTCAGCTTGCCGCCGAACAGAGGGTTCTCGCGGCGCAGGATCTGGGTCATGCCGCGCGCCCAGCGCACCCGCTGGCCGACATGCAGCACGAAACGCTCGGTCGCCCGGCCGGCGGCCAGGGGAATGTCGAGATAGGCGGTGTTCCAGCCCAGCTTCTGCATCCGCAGCGCGGTATGGGCATCCTCGGTCACGGTCTCGACGGCGAAGCCGTTCACCGATTCAAGCGCGGCGCGGCGAAGGACGGCGCAGGAGCCGCAGAAGAACGCCGCGTTCCACAGATCATTGCCCTTCT
>JAOZVS010000127.1 GCA_025869435.1 Zavarzinia sp. | reverse complement strand
GCTTCGCCCGGACGACGAGGCCGGACCTGCGGACGAGCCGGCCGCGCCCTCCTCTTCATCCGCCCTTTCATCAACCAAGGAAGCCTGACATGACGACGACCCCGCAAACCATCGAAGTGAACAGCCGCCGCTACCGCTGGATGCAGCGACCCGTGGTGGTCGTGTGCGTGGACGGGTGCGAACCCGCCTACCTGGACGCCGCCATCGCCGCCGGCGTGGCGCCCTGCCTGGCGCGCATGCGCGCCGAAGGGGCGGACCTGCTGGCCGACTGCGTCGTGCCCTCGTTCACCAACCCCAACAACCTGTCCATCGTCACGGGCGCGCCGCCGGCCGTGCACGGCATCTGCGGCAACTACTTCTTCGACCGCGAGCTGGGCGAGGAAGTCATGATGAACGACCCCAAGTACCTGCGCGCCGGCACCGTGCTGGCCGCCTTCGCCGACGCCGGCGCCAAGGTGGCCGTGGTCACGGCCAAGGACAAGCTGCGCAAGCTCCTGGGCAACCACATGAAGGGCATCTGCTTCTCGTCGGAGAAGGCCGACCAGGTGACGCAGGAGGAGAACGGCATCACCGGCGTGCTCGACATGGTGGGCATGCCCGTGCCCTCGGTCTACAGCGCCGAGCTGTCGGAGTTCGTGTTCGCCGCGGGCGTCAGGCTCATGGAGCGGCACCGCCCCGACCTGATGTACCTCTCCACCACCGACTACGTGCAGCACAAGGCCGCGCCGGGCAGCCCCGCGGCCAACGCCTTCTACGCGATGATGGACAAGTACCTCGCGCAGCTCGACCGGCTCGGCGCCATCATCGTGCTCACGGCCGACCACGGCATGAACGACAAGCACGGCGCCGACGGTGCGCCCAAGGTGATCTACCTGCAGGACCAGCTCGACGCCTGGTACGGCCCCGAGCGCGCGCGCGTGATCCTGCCCATCACCGACCCCTACGTGGTGCACCACGGCGCGCTGGGCTCGTACGCCACCGTCTACGCGCCCGACGAGGCCGCGGCCGCCGAGTGGATAGAGCGCATCCGCGCGCTGCCCGGCGTCGAGCTCGTGCTCACGCGCGCCGAGGCCGCCGCGCGCTTCGAGCTGCCGCCCGACCGCATCGGCGACATCGTGGTGGTGAGCGAGCAGAGCACCGTGCTCGGCACCAGCGCGAGCCGGCACGACCTGTCGGGGCTCGACGCCCCGCTGCGCTCGCACGGCGGCATCTCCGAGCAGCGCGTGCCGCTGATCTGCAACCGCCCGGTCAGCGGCATCGCGAGCGGCCGGCGCCTGCGCAACTTCGACGCGCTGGACCTGGCGCTGAACCACGCCGCCGCCTGAGAAGGCGTGAACGAATCCCAAGGAGACAAGCCCCATGACCGTGCAGCAGCTCAAGCCCGCAGAGATCCGCCACGAGGCCCTGCGCATCGCAGGCGAGAAGGTCTACCGCGACGAGGTGATCGAGGTCACCTACCCCTACACGGGCGAGGTCGTCGCCACCGTGCCCAAGGCCACGCTGGAGGACGTGCGCCGCGCGTACAGGATCGCGCGCGACTACAAGCCCACGCTGACGCGCTACGAGCGCTACCGGATCCTGATGCGCGCGGGCGAGATCATCGCCTCGCGCCTGGACGAGATCTCGCGCCTGATCACGCTCGAATCGGGCCTGTCGCGCAAGGACACGCTCTACGAGGTGGGGCGCGCGTCCGACGTGCTGCTGTTCGCCGCCAACCAGGCGCTGGTGGACGACGGCCAGGTGTTCTCGTGCGACCTCACGCACCACGGCAAGAGCCGCAAGGTCTACACCACCAAGGAGCCGCTGCTGGGCGTGATCACCGCCATCACGCCGTTCAACCACCCCCTCAACCAGGTGATCCACAAGGTGGCGCCGGCCGTGGCGACCAACAACCGCATGGTGCTCAAGCCCAGCGAGAAGACGCCGCTGTCGGCCTACGTGCTGGCCGACATCCTGTACGAGGCCGGCCTGCCGCCCGAGATGCTGTCCATCGTCACCGGCGACCCGCGCGAGATCGCCGACGAGATGCTCACCCACCCCGACGTCGACCTGGTCACCTTCACCGGCGGCGTGGCCATCGGCAAGTACATCGCGGGCAAGTCCGTCTACAAGCGCCAGATCCTGGAGCTGGGCGGCAACGACCCCATCATCGTGATGGAGGACGCCGACGTGGAGGAAGCCGCCACGCTGGCCGCCAGCGGCTCGTACAAGAACTCGGGCCAGCGCTGCACGGCCGTCAAGCGCATGCTGGTTCACGAGAAGGTGGCCGACCAGTTCGTCGAGATGCTCGTCGCCAAGACCCAAGCCCTCAAGTACGGCGACCCCATGGACCCGCACACCGACATGGGCACGGTGATCGACGAGCCCGCCGCCAGGCACTTCGAGCAGGTGGTGGACGAGGCCATCGCCGGTGGCGCCAGGCTGCTCGCGGGCCACGTGCGCCGCGGCGCGCTGTACGCGCCCACGGTGCTCGACCAGGTCAGGCCCGAGATGACCGTGGTGAAGCACGAGACCTTCGGCCCCGTCTCGCCCGTGATCCGCTTCAAGGACATCGACGAGGCCATCCGCATCTCCAACGGCACGGCCTACGGCCTGTCGTCCTCCGTGTGCACCAACCGGCTGGACTACATCACGCGCTTCGTGCGCGAGCTCAACGTGGGCAGCGTCAACGTGCGCGAGGTGCCGGGCTACCGCCTGGAGCTCACGCCCTTCGGCGGCATCAAGGACTCGGGCCTGGGCTACAAGGAAGGCGTGCAGGAGGCGATGAAAAGCTTCTGCAACACCAAGACCTACTCCCTGCCCTGGTGAGCGCGATGAGCCTGAGCCTCGCCGACATCGAGCACCTGTTCGAGACCCGCGGCCACGCGCAGTACGACGGCGAGCCGGTCACCCAGCTCGAACACGCGCTGCAGTCCGCCCACCTGGCCGAGCAGGCCGGGGCGGGCAGCGCGCTCATCGCCGCCGCCCTGCTGCACGACCTGGGCCACCTGCTGCACGGCCTGCCGGGATCGCCCACGCTCGCCGGCGTGGACGACGTGCACCAGTACCGCTGCCTGCCCTTTCTGCGCGGCCTGTTCGGCGAGGCCACGCTGGCGCCGATCCGCCTGCACGTGGACGCCAAGCGCTACCTGTGCACGCGCGAGCCGGGCTACCTGCAAGGCCTGTCGCCCGATTCGGCGCGCAGCCTGCAGCTCCAGGGCGGGCCGTTCGACGAGGCCCAGGCGCGCGCCTTCGAGGCCCTGCCCTACGCCCGGGACGCGCTGCGCCTGCGCCGCTGGGACGACGCGGCCAAGCAGGAGGGCGCGGCCACGCCCGGCCTGGCGCATTTCCTGCGCCACTGCGCGAGCGCCTGATGCGCCACCCGGGCACAAAAAAATGAAGAAACAGGCCTCTAGCGCTTACCCATCAAGCGCCACAAGCTATCAAAACGATTGCAACAGGAGTACCCGGACATGCGACCCTTCTGGCTTGAGCAGGCCCTGATGGGCGATGGCGACCTGGCCCCGGCGCTGCAGGGCGCGCAGCGGGCCGACGTCTGCATCGTCGGCGGCGGCTTCACCGGCCTGTGGACGGCGATACAGGCCAAGCAGCGCAACCCGCAGCTCGACATCGTCATCCTGGAGCGCGACCTGTGCGGCGCGGGCGCCAGCGGACGCAACGGCGGCTGCCTGCTCACCTGGTCGGCCAAGTTCCTCACGCTCAGGCGCCTGTTCGGCGAGGCCGAGGCGCTGCGCCTGGTGCGCGCCAGCGAGGCCGCCGTCGACGCCATCGGCAACTTCGTGCGCGAGCACGGCATAGACGCCGAGTTCCGGCGCGACGGCACGCTCTACACCGCCACCGCGGCGGCGCAGGTCGGCACCATGGAGCCCGTGGTACAGGCGCTGCAGGCCCACGGCATCGACTCCTACCACGCGCTCGCGCCCGCCGAGGTGGCGCGGCGCTCCGGCTCGGCGCGCAACATCGCGGGCTGGTACTCGCCCATCGCCGCCACCGTGCAGCCGGCCAAGCTGGTGCGCGGCCTGCGCCGCGTGGCGCTGGCCATGGGCATACGCATCCACGAGCGCAGCCCCATGCTGCGCTGCGAGGCCGGCCCGCCCGCCGTCGTGCACACCCCCAGCGGCAGCGTGACGGCAGGCAGGCTGGTGCTGGCCCTGAACGCCTGGATGGCCGAGGCCCTGCCGCAGTTCGAGCGCAGCATCGCCATCGTCTCCAGCGACATGGTCATCACCGAGCGCTGCCCCGCGCTGCTGCAGGCCGCCGGGCTGGCCGACGGCGTCTCGGTGCTCGACTCACGCACCTTCGTCTACTACTACCGCAGCACCGAGGACGGGCGGCTGATGCTGGGCAAGGGCGGCAACACCTTCGCGCGCGGCGGGCGCATCGCGCCGGTGTTCGACCAGCCCTCGCCCTACGAGGCGCAGCTCACGCGGGCGCTGCGCGACTTCTTCCCCTCGCTCGGCGGCGTGCCCATCACGGCGAGCTGGAACGGCCCGTCGGACCGCTCGGTCAGCGGCTTTCCCTTCTTCGGCCGGCTGAACGGCGCTCAGCACGTCTTCTACGGCTTCGGCTACTCGGGCAACGGCGTGGGGCCGACCTACATGGGCGGGCAGATCCTGTCGTCGCTGGTGCTGGGCGAGGACAACGCCTGGACGCGCAGCCCGCTCACGCGCGGGCCGCTGGGCCTGTTCCCGCCCGAGCCGGTGCGCTACCTGGGCTCCATCGTGGTGCGCAACGCCATCCGCCGCAAGGAAGCGGCCGAGGACCTGGGGCGCGCGCCCTGGTGGGTGGACAAGCAGCTCAGCCGGTTTGCCAATGCGGCGGGGAAGGCGGACAAGGGGTGAGTTGAGATACCTTTTGCCCTTCCCTTTTGCTCTTGCTCTTGCAGCTATCTTTTTTGAGTCTTTGTCGTGGGTTTGGATGTTGCTGGCCGGGATGTGCGCCCGGCGGCGCAGTAACTTTCTCTTGTTTCGCCAAGAGAAAGTCACCAAAGAGAAGGCGACCCTGCTGTCCGTGTCCCTTCGCTTCGCTACGGGCAACCTGCGGTGCTCGCG
>JAOZVS010000126.1 GCA_025869435.1 Zavarzinia sp. | reverse complement strand
GCGCATCCAGGACTCGCCCGAGTCCTCGTTCCAATGCTCGACCGAGCCGCCGGGATAGGTGATCTCGTAAGGGCTCATCGAGGCATCGCCGACGAAGATCACCTTGTAGTCATGGGCATAGGTGTGCAGCACCTGCCAGGTCGGGATCGTGTCGTTGTGGCGGCGCTTGTTGTCTTTCCACACTTTCTCGTAAAGACAGTTGTGGAAGTAGAAATATTCAAGATGCTTGAATTCGCTGCGCGCAGCCGAGAACAGCTCCTCGCACATCTTGATATAGCTGTCCATCGAGCCGCCGATGTCGAAGAAGATCAGGATCTTCACCTTGTTGCGGCGCTCGGGCCGCATCTTCAGGTCCAGCCAGCCGGCGTTATTGGCGGTCGAGCGGATGGTGTTCGGCATGTCCAGCTCGACCTCCGCCCCCTCGCGGGCGAATTTCCGCAAGCGGCGCAGCGCGACCTTGATGTTGCGTGTGCCGAGTTCAACCTGATCGTCGAGATTCTGGAATTCGCGCTTGTCCCAGACCTTCACCGCGCGCTTGTTGCGGCTCTTGTCCTGGCCGATGCGCACGCCTTCCGGGTTGTAGCCATGGGCGCCGAAGGGCGAGGTGCCTGCGGTGCCGATCCATTTGTTGCCGCCCTGGTGCCGTTCCTTCTGTTCCTCGAGGCGCTGCTTCAGCGTCTCCATCAGCTTCTCGAAACCGCCCAGCGACTCGATCAGCGCCTTTTCCTCGTCGGTCAGAGTCTTCTCGGCGAGTTTGCGCAGCCATTCCTCGGGGATCTCGACCGTGCTGCCCTCGGCGACACTCTCCAGCCCCTTGAACACCGTGCCGAAGACCCGGTCGAACTTGTCGATGTTGCGCTCGTCCTTAACGAGGGTGGCGCGCGAGAGGTAATAGAAATCGTCGACCGAATAGGAGGCGACCCCGGCCTTCAGCGCTTCGAGGAGCGTGAGATACTCCTTCAGCGTGACCGGGATCTTGGCGTTCTTCAGTTCGTAGAAGAAATTGATGAACATCGCTTCACCCGTCTTCCAGGGGTCGCCACCCCGGCGCGGGGCCGGGGCGACGAGCCGATGACTATTGCGGCGGCTGGCGGTCGGCGCGGCGGGCGAGGAAGGCCAGACGCTCGAACAGGTGAACGTCCTGCTCGTTCTTGAGCAGGGCGCCATGCATGGGCGGGATCAGTTTCTTCGGATCGCGCTCGCGCAGCATCTCGGGCGTCAGGCTCTCGGACATCAGCAGCTTCAGCCAGTCGAGGAGTTCCGAGGTGGAGGGCTTCTTCTTGAGGCCGGGCACGTCCCGGATGTCGTAGAAAATGGTCAGGGCTTCGCGCACCAGGTCGTGCTGGATGCCGGGATAATGTACGTCGATGATCTGGCGCATCGTGTCCGGGTCGGGGAACTTGATGTAGTGGAAGAAGCAGCGGCGCAGGAAGGCGTCCGGCAGTTCCTTCTCGTTGTTCGAGGTGATGATGACGATCGGCCGCTCCGCCGCCTTGATGGTCTGGCGCGTCTCGTAGACATAGAATTCCATGCGGTCGAGCTCCTGCAGGAGATCGTTCGGGAATTCGATGTCGGCCTTGTCGATCTCGTCGATCAGCAGGATGGGCGAGGGGCTGGCCGAGAAGGCTTCCCACAGCTTGCCCTTGACGATGTAGTTCGAGATGTCGTGTACCCGGTCGTCGCCCAGCTGGCTGTCGCGCAGGCGGCTGACCGCGTCATATTCATAAAGCCCCTGCTGGGCCTTGGTGGTCGACTTGATGTGCCACTGGATCAGGTCGCGGCCCAGGGCCTCGGCGACCTCCTGGGCGAGGACGGTCTTGCCCGTGCCCGGTTCGCCCTTGATCAGCAGGGGACGTTTCAGGGTGATGGCCGCGTTGACCGCCACTTTGAGATCGTCGGTGGCGACGTAGGACTCGGTACCGGTGAACTTCATTGCGGGCGCACCCTCGTGCCTGTTTTAAAGGTCTGTTCCAACGAAACTAGGCAAGCGCGGCGCCGCGATCAAGCCGCATGGATCTGACGCCGCGTCAGCCGCCGTTTCCGAGCCGGGTCAGGGGAAAGACATCCGAGCCGGTGAAGAACCAGCGCGGACTCTGCCGGTGTCCCTCGCGGATACGCCGCGCGATTTCGGGCACGGTCTTCTTGGCGAATTCGCCGATTTCGAAGACATCGACGATCTTGTCGCGGTTGCCCCGCACCTCGCTGTCGGCCAGGCCGCCAAGGCCTTCGATCAGGGCGCCGGTGAAGACGCCGTGGCCGTTCACGCCATCCAGCGCCTCCTCCTTGGAGGCGGCGCCGGCGAGGATGAAGCGGCCCGAGGCGCGCACCAACTGGCCCGCCACCGTGTCGTTGGCGGTCTGGCGGAACACCGCGTCCTCGACCGCCAGCAGGCCGGCGAAACAGGTGTCGAGCACGACGGCCGCGCGCCAGGCCCGCAGCCGGCCGAGGGCGGCGATGATCTCGTCCTGGCTGATGCCCCGGGTCTGGATCGCCTCGCGCGATTTCACCGCGATGTCATTCGGCAGGAAGTAATAGCGGCCCTCGATCGGCACGCCGTGGCCGGCGAGGAAAATGACCGCCGTGTCGTCCGGCCCGGCATCCGCCGCCAGCCTGTCGAGGGCATCGAGAATGGCGGCGCGGCTCGCCTGCTCGTCGGTCAGCAGGGTGAGGCGGGTCGACGGCCCGTCGAGCGCCTGCGCCAGGCCCGTGGCATCGGCCACGGCATTGACGAGCGGGGGGATATCGGGCGTCTGGAAGCGATTCACTCCGATCGCGACGACGAAGATCCTGCCGCCCGCGACCGGCGGATCGCCCACGGCCAGAAGGGGGGCGGGTGGGGCGGCGACCGCACCCGGTGGCGCCGGGACGGGGGATTCGGCCACCGGCGTCGGTGGGGGCCGCGGCCCCGCCATAAGCACGAGCCCCGGCTGCTTGTCGCGGTCGATTTCGATTTCGCCCGCCGCGTTGAAGGCGGACAGGCGAATGTCGGCCGGGCCATGGCCAAGCTCGACGCCAAGCTCGCCCGTCTGCTCGCCCTCCCGCGCCACGCTGGCCGAGGCGCCGCCCTCGACCACGGCGCCGTTCAGGCGGACAAGGACCCTGCCGATGCCGCCGCCCTGATCGACCGCGCGGTATTTCAGGCGGATGCGTTCGGTGGTGACGGCCAAGGGCTGTCCATCGGCGGACGGCGGGCGGCAGGCCGTGCTGGCGCCGGTTTCGCAGATTTCGACGATAGACAGGGCCGGGGGCAGGCCCCGGTCGACGACCGCGACGACGCCGCCGATTTTCGCCGCGGCCGCGGCGATCTCGCCGTCGCCGCTCCGGCGCAGCTTGGCGACCAGGAGGTCGCGGCGATAGAAGACGGAATAGACCTGATCGATGGAAATCCAGTCGGCGCCCTTCGGCTTGCCACCGTCGAGGGCGTTGACGACATAGCCGAAGAGTTTCTCGCTCTCCGGCCCGTGATCGAAAAACCCCTCGACGGTGGAGGCGAGCCAGCGCCTGCCATCGGCATGGGGAAAGAACATGAGGGCCGGGCGCCCGGTCTCGATGTCGAACCAGCGGATCGAGCCGTCGCCGAGGCCGGCGACGATCCAGCCCGCCTCCTCGGCGAGGGCCAGGGTCCAGACGGGCGAGGCGAGATCGCTCTTCCACAGGAGCCTGCCGTTTTCATAGAGCTTCAGGCCGAAGTCGGTGCCCAGCGCCAGCCGCCGGCCATTGGCGGTGAGGGCGGCGCTGCGCGAAATTTCGTTCGCTTCGAGGGCCAGGGGCTTGCCGTCCAGCGTCGGGGCGGTGCCATTCCGCCAGCGGGCGAGGCGGACAAGGCTGGCGGGCTTTCCGGCGGCGGCGATTTCGGCCGGCTGATAATCGCCCGAAAGAAGATCGTAGACGAAGGGCGTCGCGCCGCCACGGCCAAGGCCGAAGCGGACGCGCGCGCCATCGGCCGAGACCTGGAAACTGCCATCCAGCTGATCGCGGAAATCCACCGTGGCCCGTTCGCGGCTCGGGCCGGGCTGGCCATCGGCGCCGATCAGGCCCCAGGCGGGATCGGCGGCGGCCCAGGCCGTGGTGCCGCCGGGCAGGGCGGCGAGGACGAGGACGGTGTCGAGGCTTGCCGGAATATCCGTCGCGGTTTCGTCGGCGAGGTGCCAGCGACGCAGGAATTTCCGGCCTGTCTGGTCGCCATAGGTGCCGGCGGCCATCAGCGTGGCGCCATCCGCGCTCCAGGCGACGACCGAGAGATGGCCGCTCCGGGCGCGGCTGCCGTCCAGCTGGCGTCCGGGTTTCAGGTCCCTGCCGCCCAGAAGGGCGACCCGGTCGCCATTGAGGAAACTGACCGCCAGGGTGGCGCCGTCCGGGGAAAAGGCGATATCGAAGGGTGTCAGGCCGGCCGGTGCCCTGTAGGTCGCGAGGCGTTTCATGTCGGCGCCATAGAGCCGCACGGCGCCGTCGAGCGAAGCGGTGGCCAGCCGGCCATCGGCGGCATAGGCAAGGCGGGTGATCGCATCGCGATAGTCGGCATCGACGAGTTTCACCGTCCGCGCCTTCATGTCGACGAGGCGAAGCCCCCGCTTGTCGCTGGTGGCGACCGCCAGTCCCTTGGCATCGGGCGAGAAGGCGAGGTCGTTGATCGTGTCGGCGGCGGGTTCGGACAGGGAAATGCGGCCGGCCCAGGCCTGCTTGTCGACATTGTAGACATAGAGGCTGGCGGTGCCATCGGCGACGAAGCCGGTGTTGCCGCCCACCGCCACGAAGCCACCGGAGGGCGAGGCGGCGATGGCGTGCAGGGCGCCTTCGGGGCCGGGCGCGACCGGCACGCGAAGCGTGGCGTTCAGCCGGCCGCTGGCCATGTCCCACAGGCGGATCGTCTTGTCGTCGGACACGGTGGCGATCTGGCCGCCCTTGACCACGGTCAGGCCGTTGATCGCCGCGCCATGCATCCCGGTCTCGAACACCGGCTGCGGGATGGTGGTCAGGCCGCCGCCCGCCAAGGTGTTCCCCGTTGTGCCCCCCGTGGCGCTGCCTTGCGCGGCGGCCGGGGCGGGCGCGCAGAACAGACCGACGGCCGCGGCGAAGAACGCCGCGGCCGCCCGGAGCCCGAAACCTGGACTGCGTGACG
>JAOZVS010000125.1 GCA_025869435.1 Zavarzinia sp. | reverse complement strand
ACCCCCAAGCCCCCCATCCCTGGGACGTACGGCCGGCAGAAGGCCGGAAGAGGTTCATCTATTCCGGCCTTTTTATTGTACTCGATATAGGGACACGATACCGATTTGCGGCGGGCGGGGCGGTGGTGCAAAGTGGCGTCATGGCCAGACTTCCCCGAGTGGTGATCCCCGGCGTGCCCCACCACGTCACCCAGCGCGGTAACCGCCGCCAGCCCGTGTTCTTTTCCGAGGCGGATTATATCCTCTACCGCGATCTGGTCGCGGCCTCCTGCCGGGCGGCGGGGGTAAGCTGCCTTGCCTGGTGCCTGATGCCGACAGAGGTCCATCTGATCCTGACGCCGCCCGACGCGGACGGGTTGCGCGCGGCCCTCGCCGAGGCCCATCGCCGCTACTCCCGCAAGGTGAACGAGGGGCAGGGCTGGACCGGCTATCTGTGGCAGGGGCGTTTCGCCAGCTACCCGATGGACGACGCCCATCTGATGGCGGCCATCCGCTATGTCGAGAACAGCCCGGTGGCGGCGGGCCTCGCGGCCAAGGCCGAGGACTGGCCATGGTCGAGCGCCAGGGCGCATGTGACGGGCAAGGCGGACGGCTTCACCGACCTCGCCACCCGCGCCGGCCCCCACCGCAAGGGGCGCGCGCTGCCACGCCGGCGGCTCGAAGCCGGTGACCTGCCGGAAGACGAGGTCGAGGCCATCGAGGGGAGCCTTCGCACCGGCCGCCCCCGAGGCGATGACGCCTTCCTCGAGCGGTTGGAGGCTGTGACGGGGCGGGTGTTGAAGCGGCAGAAACCGGGGCCGAAGGGGAGGCGGGATTGAGGGGGAATGTGAGGCGGCGGATTCCGTGCGCGGGTAAAAAAATCGCCCGATAAATCGATTGATACAGTTTTTAATCGTATTGTTAGAATTCATGATGTTAATATGATGGTTCAGTCTTTTATGATAAACCATAGATTGAAAGGTTTTAAAAAATGAAAGATAAAATTGATCAGATTGGCAACAAAAGAAAAGGAAAGACATTTGAGCAGCGGTTTGTTGATGAATTAAATCGTCAATGCGATGGTAAAGATATCGCGATAATGAACAAGGTTCTTAGGGAGCGGCTTGGGTGGATGGATGATAATTTCGATAAAATAAGAAATTCATTAATTAAAAAGGGTATTGTTAAAGCTGCTCCTGGGCAGGGTGGAAAAACAAAATTTGTGAATTATTCGAATATACGCGTAAGCAAGAAATTGTTCAAAATATTTATTTCGTACTCCCATGTTGATGAGATTTTAAAGAATAAATTATTGCAACATCTGAAACCTTTAGAGAGAATAAATTTAATTGAAATTTGGAGTGATCTCAAGATAAAGCCTGGGGAGAAGATTGATCCTGTTATTTCGAAAGAAATTGATAACGCCGATATTGTGCTTCTTCTAGTTTCTGTTGATTTTATAAATTCGGAATATTGCAATAATATTGAGTTGGAAAGGGCAATAGAAAATCATAACTCTGGAAAATCTAGAGTTATCCCAATAATTTTGAGAAATTGCCTCTGGAAACACTCTCCTTTCGGTGGCCTTTCATCTTTGCCCAAGGACGCAAAAGCAGTTGTTTCGTGGGGGGATCAGGACGAAGCCTTTACAAATACAGTTAATGCGATTCATGAATTAATTAATGACATGTTAGAATGTTAATTTTTTGTAAAAAATAAAATAGTAAATACCTGATAATGGTATTTATATTAATAAATATTATAGTGTGGAGATATTTACGTTGAAGGGTAAGATAAATTTAATTCACTTGTATCGTGTCCGCCTCTAGGTGGGTTCGGTATGGAGTGGCCGCGGGTAGATCGGCTTGATCCGGTCTGCTGGGGTTCTTTTGTTTTATGTTGTCCTGTAACGATGATTCTAATATCTATAGAACTATTCGTTATCACCCTCGATGCAACTCTTATTATTGCTATTTTGAGGAGATGTGGAAGCCGCCATCTCGATCACAATGCTGGTCCCTAGCACGCTATAGGGCAGGGGGCATGTGCAAGCCTCTGGCCTTAGTCTTGGCTCTGCAGGCCCGGTCTGCTTCGTCGGCGCGCTTGCCGGAAAAATCGTAACTCCATGCAATAAATGGCCCGTCCGCCTGAATGTTGATGCCCCCCTTACTCCTTCCCCGCCGCCCACCTCGCCCGCATGGCGAAGACGCGGGTGACTTCGGCCATGTTTTCCGTGCCCCAGGTGCAGAGCGGCACGAGGGCCTGGGCCAGGCTGACACCCAGCGGGGTGAGGCTGTAGTCCACCCGGGGCGGGATTTCCCTGTAGTCGGTCCGTTTCACCAGGCCGTCGGCCTCCAGTTCCTTGAGCTGCTGGATCAGCATCTTGTCGCTGACGTCGCGCACGGCGCGGCGCAGCTCGCCATAGCGGGTCGGTCCGCCCTGGGCGAGGAAATAGAGGATCAAGGGTTTCCACTTGCCCGAGATCACCCGCAGGGTCGCGTCGAGACCGCAGGTGAACCCCGGCAATGTCGGGGTGCAGGAGGGAGCCGGAGGAGGAGCGGCGGGGTCTTCAGTCATTTTTCAGTCACTTACCAAAAGGTGCATACTTGTCCATAGGTATGCGCAATGCCAGCTATGTGCAACCTCAATGAAGGAGCACATCATGAGAAGGCTGGAAAACAAGACGGCGGTGGTGACGGGCGGCGGCACCGGCATCGGTCTGGCGACGGCCAGGCGCTTCATCGAAGAGGGGGCGTTCGTCTTCATCTTCGGGCGCCGGCAGGAGCCGCTCGATGCCGCGCTGAAGCAGCTGGGCCCCAACGCAAGGGCGGTGCGGGGCTCGGTGACCGACCTCGCCGACCTCGACCGGCTCTATGACGCGGTGAAGGCGGAGCGGGGCGGGCTCGACATCGTCTTCGCCAATGCCGGCACGGGGGACGTGGCGGCGCTCGGCGCGATCACGCCGGAACATTACGCCGAGACCTTCGACATCAATGTGAAGGGGACCTTGTTCACCGTGCAGAAAGCCCTGCCGCTGCTGTCGGCCGGGGCGTCGATTATCCTCACCGGCTCGACCACCGGGGTGATGGGCACGCCGCAGTTCAGCGTCTATAGCGCCAGCAAGGCGGCGATCCGCAATCTGGCGCGCAGCTGGGCGCTCGACCTGCGGGGCACCGGCATCCGCGTCAATGTCCTCTCGCCCGGGCCGACGAAAACGGAACTGGCGCTCGAAGTCGTGGGCGAGGCGGCCCTGGCCGCGCTGGGTGCCACCACGCCGATCGGGCGCATGGGCGATCCTGCTGAAACCGCGGCGGTGGCGGCGTTCCTGGCGTCGCCGGACAGCAGTTTCATGACTGGCGGCGAGGTCTTCGTCGACGGCGGCCTGGCGCAGGTCTGACAGGTCCCTACCCGCGCATGAGGGCTTCGACACCGAAATCGAAGCCCTCGATGCGCACAGCCCCTTCCGAAACACCTTGCCGCGCGCCCCCCGCCGGTCGAACCTTTGGGGGGCGGGGCCGAGTCCCCCGAAAGGGGCTGGGCATGGCGCTGGCGGGCAGGCTTGACCTTGCGACATTGAGGCAGATCCCGCGCGGGATCTGGGCGCTGGGGTTGGTCAGTCTGTTCATGGATATCTCGTCGGAGATGATCCATGCGCTGCTGCCGATCTATCTCGTGACCGTTCTCGGCACCTCGACCCTGACCGTCGGGATCATCGAGGGCATCGCGGAAGCCACCGCTTCGATCACCAAGGTATTTTCCGGCGCGCTGTCGGACTGGCTGGGCAAACGCAAGCTGCTGGCGGTCATCGGTTATGGCCTCGCGGCTTTCACCAAGCCGGTGTTTCCCCTTGCCGCCAGCGCCGGCTGGCTGGTGGCGGCCCGTTTCGTCGATCGGGTGGGCAAGGGAATCCGGGGGGCGCCCCGCGATGCGCTGGTGGCCGATATCGCGCCCGCGCATTTGCGCGGCGCCAGCTTCGGGCTGCGGCAATCGCTCGATACCATCGGCGCCTTCGTCGGGCCGGCGCTGGCCATCGGCCTCATGCTGCTGACCGCGAATGATTTCACCATGGTGTTCTGGGCCGCGGCCGTGCCGGGTTTCATCGCCTTCGCGCTGATGGCTTTCGCCGTGCGCGAGCCGGCGCGACCGAAGGGATTGCGCCGGGTGCGCTTTCCCCTGCACCGGGCAGAGATTCGCCGTTTGCCGGCGGCGTTCTGGATTGTCGTCGGAGTGTCCGCCGTCTTCACCATGGCCCGGTTCAGTGAAGCCTTTCTCGTGCTGAAGGCGCAGGAGGTCGGCTTTCCGATCGCGCTCGTCCCCGCCATCATGGTGGTGATGAATGTCGTCTATGCCCTCGCGGCCTATCCGGCGGGGGTTCTGTCCGATGGTCCTGGCGGGCGGGGCCGTGTGCTCGTGGTCGGGCTTGGCCTGCTGATCGCCGCCGATCTGGTGCTGGGCTTCGCCGGCTCGGTGGTCATGACCGCCGCCGGCGTCGTGCTGTGGGGCCTGCACATGGGCCTCACCCAGGGCCTGCTGTCGACGCTGGTGGCCGATGCGGCGCCGGCCGAATTGCGCGGCACGGCCTTCGGGATCTTCAACCTCGTCTCCGGCCTTGCCCTGCTGGTCGCCAGCCTGGTCGCCGGCCTTCTGTGGGACGAGATGGGTTCCCGCGCCACCTTCATCGCGGGCGCCGGCTTCACCGCGATCGCGCTCGCCGGTTTCCTGGCGATCGGGCGGTATTCCCCGCCGGTTGGCAGGGGGGCAGGGGACGGCCCCGACTAACGGCAAGGCTTCCCATTGTCGTCATGCCGGCGAAGGCCGGCAGCTCGAACAGGCAAGGGCGCCGTCTCGTCGCGAGGTCCCGGCCTTCGCCGGGACGACGAGGTGAATGATCGATCTGAAACCGTCTCCCGCTCATCACTCGCAACCCCCGACATGGATCGCGGCCGCTTCGTCTTCTGGAAGGGGCCGATCACCTCGACCACACGGCGGCCATGGTCACGAAGCCGCCGCTTCCGCCTTGGCGACCCGGGCGCGGGTGCGCATCAGGACCAGTTCCTCGGCGGCGGTCGGATGGACGGCGACGGTGCGGTCGAACTGGGCCTTGGTCGCACCCATCTTCACCGCGATGCCGAGGGCCTGGATGATCTCCGGCGTATCGTCGCCGATCAGATGGGCGCCCACCACCCGGTCCGAGCGCGGCTCGACGATCAGTTTCATGTAGGTGCGGGTGGCCCTTCCGGTCAGCGTGTGCTTCATCGGACGGAAACCGGCTTCATAGATGTCGACCGTGCCGAAACGCGCGGCGGCCTGCGCCTCGGTCAGGCCGACCGTGCCGATGGCGGGCTGGCTGAAGACGGCGGTCGGCACGTCGTTGTGATCGGCGAGGCCGGGCCGGCCGCCGAACACCGTGTCGGCGAAGGCATGGCCTTCCTTGATCGCCACCGGGGTCAGGGCCAGCCGGTCGGTGACATCGCCGACGGCATAGATATTGGGCACATTGCTGCGGGAATAGAGATCGACTTTCACCTCGCCCTTGGGGCCGAGCTCGACCCCGGCGGCTTCGAGGCCGAGGCCCCTGGTGTTGGGCCGCCGGCCGGTCGCGAACATCACGGCATCGGTCTCGATCGCGGTGCCGTCCGAGAGATGAAGGACGAGGCCGAGCGGCGTCTTGTCGATCGCCGTGGGCGAGGCGTTGAAATGAAGATCGATGCCCTTCCGGGCATATTCGTCGCCGAGGTGCCGGGCGATATCGTCGTCGAAGCCGCGCAGCAGCTGGCCCCTGCGGTGCACGATGGTCACATGGCTGCCGAGACCGTGGAAGATCCCGGCGAATTCGACCGCGATGTAACCAGCTCCGACCACGACGACCCTTTTCGGCAATTCGCCGAGGTGGAACGCCTCGTTCGAGGTGATGGCATGTTCGGCGCCCGGAATATCCGGGATCTCGGGCGTCGCGCCGGTCGCGACCAGGATATGGGCGGCGGTCACCGTCTGGCCCGCGACCTCGACCGTATGGGCGTCGACAAGCCTGGCCCGGCCCTCGATCAGCGTGACGCCCGCCGTCTCCAACCCCTTGAGATAGAGGCCGTTCAGGCGGTCGATTTCCTTGTCCTTGGCGGCGATCAGGGCGCCCCAGTCGAAGGTGACGGGGCCGGTCACGCTCCAGCCATAGGCGGCGGCGTCCTCGATATCCTCGCCATAATGCGAGGCATAGGAGAGAAGTTTCTTCGGCACGCAACCGCGAATGACACAGGTGCCGCCGACACGATACTCCTCGGCGATGGCGACGCGGGCGCCGTGGCCGGCGGAAATCCGCGCCGCCCGCACGCCGCCGGAGCCGGCGCCGATGACGAAGAGGTCGTAGTCGAAGGGGTGGGCATGAATGGTCATGGTGCTGTTCCCGTGCCGCCCGTCAGCGGTCGATGCCGCCGAGGCAGAGGTATTTCATCTCGACATAATCGTCGATGCCGTGGGACGAGCCTTCGCGGCCGATGCCGGATTCCTTGACCCCGCCGAAAGGCGCGACTTCGGTCGAGATGAGGCCGGTGTTGACGCCGACGATGCCATATTCCAGCGCCTCGCCCACCCGGAAGATACGCCCGACATCCCGGGCGTAGAAATAGGAGGCGAGGCCGAATTCGGTGTCGTTCGCCATGCGGATCGCCTGTTCCTCGTCGGAAAAGCGGAACAGCGGGGCGAGGGGGCCGAAAGTCTCCTCCCGCGCGACGGCCATGGCGGGGGTAACGCCGGTCAGCACCGTCGGCTCGAAGAAACTGGCGCCGAGGGCGTGGCGCTTGCCGCCGGTCGCGAGCTTCGCGCCCTTGGCCAGGGCGTCGGCGATATGTTCCTCGACCTTGGCGACCGCCTTCATGTCGATCAGCGGGCCTTGCGTCACGCCCGGCTCCACGCCATTGCCGACCTTCAGCGCGGCGACGGCGCGGCCCAGCTTCTCGGCGAAGGCGTCATAGACACCGTCCTGGACGAGCAGGCGGTTGGCGCAGACGCAGGTCTGTCCGGTGTTGCGGAATTTCGAGGCGATGGCGCCTTCGACCGCGGCGTCGAGATCGGCATCGTCGAAGACGATGAAGGGCGCGTTACCGCCGAGTTCCAGGCTGACCTTCTTCACCGTGCCGGCGCATTGCGCCATCAGCAATTTGCCGATCTCGGTCGAGCCGGTGAAGGTCAGCTTGCGCACGGTGGGGTTCGAGGTCATCTCGCCGCCGATGGCGGTCGCGGCGCCGGTGACGACATTGAGCGCGCCGGCCGGAAGCCCGGCCCGGACGCCGAGTTCGGCGAGGGCGAGGGCGGAATAGGGCGTCTGGGTCGCGGGCTTCACCACGACGGTACAGCCGGCGGCCAGCGCCGGGCCGATCTTGCGGGTGATCATGGCGGCCGGGAAATTCCACGGCGTGATGGCGGCGACGACGCCCACCGGCTCCTTGGTCACGATCAGGCGCTTGTCGGCGGCATGGGAGGGGATGGTCTCGCCATAGATCCGCTTGGCCTCCTCGCCGAACCATTCGAGGAAGGCGGCGGCATAGGCGATCTCGCCCTTGGATTCGGCCAGCGGCTTGCCCTGTTCGGCGGTCATGAGCAGGGCGAGATCGTCCTGATTCGCCATCATCAGGTCGGCGAAACGGCGCAGGACGAGGGCGCGTTCCTTCGCCGTCTTGCGGCGCCAGGCGGGGAAGGCGATGTCGGCGGCGGCGATGGCGCGCGCGGTCTCGGCCCTGCCGGCCTTGGGGACCGTGCCCAGGGTTTCGAGGGTCGCCGGATTATTCACCTCGACGACGGCGCCATCGTCCGCGTTCACCCATTCGCCACCGATGAAATTCTGCGTGCGGAACAGGCTGGGGTCCTTGAGCGCGACCATGTCATCCTCCCTTGATCTCGATCTTCATCTTAAGGCCGGGCGGGCCGGCGGCGAAAGCCCCGCCCCCTTTCATCCGGGGCGACAAAGGCGCATATCAGGGCCGTGCCTTTCGAGGAGTTGCCGACCCATGGCCCGCCTTGTCCGCCTCGCGTTCGCCGTTATCGCCCTGCTTGCCGCCGCCCTGCCCGCCGCGCGGGCCGATCTCGACGTGATCCGCGATCCCGGGGAACTTCAGGCGCGCTTCAGTGACAAGACGGTCTACGGCCGTTTTCCCTCGGGCGACAATTTCCGCGAATATCATGCCCCGGACGGGCGGACGGCCTATTTTCAGCTGCAATGCCTGCACGCCGGCACCTGGTGGGTGACCAGCCTGCCCCAGGACTTCGGCCAGATCGCGGCGGGCACGCCGATCATCTGCTACGACTACCCGACCCTGAACGACAAGGCCGACCCCTCGTGCTTCGCCGTCGGCGGCCCCGTCGGGCGGGAGCGCTTCTTCCCCATCGGCGGCAATCCCGATTTCACGGGCATCCCCAGCGCGACCGTGGAGCGCCTGCTGCCCGGCAATCCCGACAATCTCACCCTCGATCAGGAGGGCTGCCCGGGGGTCTGAAGCGGCTTTTCCATGCGGAAATTGGTCAGGGTCTGACCGCGCAGGGGCACCCGCCGTTCGGCGATCACGGCAAAGCCCAGGGCCTCGAACAGGGGCCGCGCCGTCAGGCTGACATGGGCCGAGAGGCCCGGCATTCCGGCGGCGCGCGCCGTCTCTTCCACACCTTGCAGCAGCAGGCGGCCGGCGCCCTTTCGCTGGTGGTCGGGATGGACGAACAGAAGGTCGATGTGGCCCTGACCGTCCAGCGCGGTGAAGCCGGCGATGGCCTCGCCCTCGCCCTCGCCCTCGCCCATGCCCTCGACGGCGACGAAAACCCGCTGGCGGCCGAGGCGGGCGCCGAAGGCGGCGATGTCGATCTCGTCGGGCGCCCAGGCGCGGACCTGATCCTCGCTGTAGTCGCGGCGGGCGACCTTCCGCACGCTGTCGCGGAACAGGGCCAGGAGGGCGCCGACATCCTCGGGCTCGAAGGGCCGAAGGGTGAGGCCAGCCCTGTTTTTCAAAAGCAATTTGAAACTCCTCGCGCGGGTTCCGCCCGACATTTGAGGTGACGGCGCCGCCCGGGCGCATTGTAATCACGGCCTGAATTCAGGAGATTCACCTTGAGCAAACTTCGCATCACGGCCGGCCCCTTCACCTTCGATGCCTGTTTCGAAGAAGAACTGGCACCGCGGACCGTCGCCGCCTTCAAGGCGCAGATGCCCTTCGTCAGCAAGGTGGTGCATGTCCGCTGGAGCGGCGAGGGCGTGTGGATGCCGCTCGGCGACCATCAGTTCGGCGTCGGCTACGAGAATCACACGTCCTATCCGGCGCCGGGCCAGATCATCCTCTATCCGGGCGGCGTTTCCGAGACCGAGATCCTGCTGGCCTATGGCGGCGTGCAATTCGCCTCCAAGGTCGGCCAGCTCGCCGGCAACCACTTCATCACCATCACCAGCAACCTCGACGACGTGGTGAAGCTCGGCAAGATGACCCTGTGGCAGGGCGCCCAGGACATCCGTTTCGAGCTGGTCTGACCCTTATCCGACGACGGCTCGCCTTGATGGCTTCATCTATCCGGACTATATATCAGGGTAGATCGTGGAGGCAGGATTGAGCAGTTCCGCACAGAAAAAGGCCATCGCCGCCTACCGCGCGCGTCTTGCCGCGCGCGGTGTCACGCGCTTCGAGGTCATGGCGCCCGAGGTGGATCGCGCATTGATCCGCGGCCTCGCCCGGCGTCTGGCCGAAAAGGGGCCGCAGGCGGACGAGTTGCGCGAGACCCTCGGTACGCTCGTTGCCGAGGAAGCGCCGAAGACGGGCGGCATTCTGGCCGCGCTTCGCCGCTCCCCCCTCGTCGGTGCCGATCTCGACCTCGATCGTCCGAGGGACGAAGGGCGGACCGTCGAGTTGTGACGCGCTACCTGCTCGACACGAACATTGTCAGTAATGCCGTCAAGCCGGCGCCTTCCTCGTCCTTGCTGATCTGGATGGCGGCGCGGCGGGACGAAGACCTGTTCATCTCCGCCCTAAGCGTGGCCGAAATCCATCGCGGTATTCTGGCCCTGCCGGAAGGGCGTCGGCGCGGCGCGCTGACGGACTGGTTCGCGGGGCCGGAAGGGCCGCAGGCGCTGTTCTCGGGCCGTATCCTTGCCTTCGATACGAGGGCCGGCCTGATCTGGTCGCGGCTGATGGCGGAAGGCAAGGCGGCGGGCCGGCCGCGTAGCGCCCTCGACATGATCGTGGCGGCCACGGCGGAAGCGCATTCCTGCATCGTCGCCACGGATAACGAGCGGGATTTCGCCGGTCTTGCCTTCGTCAATCCGATGCGCGGCGCCTGACCGGCGCCGTTCACCGATAAAGATCGGCCCTTGTCGGCGGCAGTTCCAGCGGGGCGTTCTTCCGGTGGCGGGTGGCGACGGTCTGGAACAGGCGGATGGTGCCGTTCCTGAAGGCGAAGGAGACCCCGGCGAGATAGGCGACCCAGAGGCGGTATTTCGCCTCGCCGACGAGGGCGACGGCTTCCGTCCTGCGGGCCGAGAGGCGCTGGCACCACAGGCGGGTGGTCTGCGCGTAATGTTCGCGCAAGCCCTCGACGTCGTGGACCTCGAAGCCGGCCGCTTCCATGCTCTCGACCGAATGGCCGATATGGTCGAGCTCCGAGCCGGGGAAGATATATTTCAGGATCAGGCGGTTCTCCGGCCGGATCTTGCGGAAACGGCCCTTGTCCGCCTTGGCCCGCCTGGTGATGCCGTGGTTCAGCAGGATGCCGCCCGGCCGCAGCAGGGATTTCAGCTTGCCGAAATAGTCCGGGTAATTGGCGATGCCGACATGTTCGTACATGCCGATGGAGGCGATCTTGTCGAAGGTGCCCGTGAGCAGCCGGTAATCCTTCAATTCGATGGTCACCTTGTCGGCGATGCCGAGATCGCGCATCTTCCGAAGCGCGAAATCATGCTGATTGGTCGACAGGGTGACGCCATGGGCGGTGACGCCGTAATGGCGCACCGCATGGGCGATCAGCCCGCCCCAGCCGCAGCCGACGTCGAGGAAACGCTCCCCCGGCTTCAGGCGCAGCTTGCGGCAGATGTGGTCGAGTTTGTCGACCTGCGCCTGCTCTATGCCGTTCGACCAGTCGGTGAAGTAACCGCAGGAATATTGCATTTCGGGGTCGAGGAAGAGGCGGTAGAAATCGTCGCTGATATCGTAGTGGAAGCGGATGTAGTCCTGGTCGTGGCGCTGGTCGGAGGTGACGCGCGCCGCCTCGTCGTCGCCGTAAACATGGCTGGAGGCAAGGTCCCCCGGCGCTCGCGCCAGCGCCCAGAGGGAGCGGGCGAGGGTGCCCTTGTCGAGATCGCGCCACTTCAGCTTCATGCGCCGCCGCTGCGCCGCCTCGATGAAGGCGATCAGGTCGCCGCCGACCAGATCGACATGACCTTCGGCGTAATGGATGACGAGATTTTCCAGCGTCGGCCTGCGCAGCAGGCGGCCGATGGTGGCCGCCGAATCGAACACCACCTGATAGCGGGTATCGGCATGGGGGCCGAGCGGGATGACGCTGCCATCCCACAGGCGGACGGCGATGCTGCCGTCGAGTTTGGAGGCGACACTCTCGAACAGGCGGCGGGCGGCAAGCAGACGCCTGGCTTCGGCGGAACTGGTCACGGACGGCGACTCCCCTGGCAACGGGAAAAGTTTGCCATGGGAGGGCGGCAGGTCCAGCCCTTTCAGCCCCCTCCGATCCGTCCTCAGCCGGTGACCGCTCGAAGCGCCCGGTTCCTGCCCGAACGCTTGCCGATATACATGGCCTGATCGGCCAGTTTCAGCAGGGCATCGATCCGGGTGCCGTCGACAGGCGCCAGGGCGTAGCCGACGGTCACGCTGATGCCGTGGAATTCCACCGTCGCGTCGAGGCGCTGGCGGAAGGCGTCGACGAAGCGATCGGCGAGGCGGCCGGCCTCGGCTTCGCTGGCGATCGAGGTCGCGACGACTATGAACTCGTCGCCGCCGAGGCGGCACAGGCAATCGCCCGGGCGGGCGCAGGTGCGCAGGATCGCCGCCACGCGGCGCAGCAGCATGTCGCCGGCATCATGCCCGTGGCGATCGTTCACCGCCTTGAAGCCATCGAGATCGAGGAGATAGACGGCGGCCCCGTCGCCGTCGCGGATACGATCCTCCAGCGCCCCGGTCCGGGCCTCCAGCCCCCGGCGGTTCAGCAGGCCGGTCAATTCGTCGGTCTCGCTCAGAATGCTGAGGCGCAGATGGTCCTCGCGCGCCCTGGCGGACTCCCGGCGCATTTCGTCATCGCGCAATGTCATCACGATCATCCAGCAGACGATATCGATCATGCCGCCCACCTGCATGGCGTGATCGATCAGCGGCGTCCAGGGCAGGAAGCCCCGGTGAAGCGCGATGCCGATGATCGCCGTCGTCAGATGCGGAAACCAGCCGACCAGCGTCCAGGCCGCCGGCCGGTCACCGCGCCGGACCAGCCTGACGGCAAGCGGCATGACGAAGACGAAGGGCAGGGGGCCGAACAGGCTCAGAAGCAGCGCCACGACCTGCTGGGAAATGACGCCGCTGGCGAAGCCCGCGTCAACGACGAGCAGCAGCCCGCCGAAGAGCCGCAACATCAGGGATACGAAGCGCGACAGCCGGCGGATATCCAGCGCCCGGTCAACGAACAACATGCCGCTGGCCGCGCCCATCAATATGAAGAACAGCGCCAGGCTTCCCTTCGGAAGGCCGGAGCCCGGCCACAGATGCTGGGCCGCCAGCCCGAAATAGATGAAGGGAATCATCACCGTCGAGACGGAAAACACCGCGAACCAGAAATAGAGCGGCTCACGCCGCCGAACCCCGACCGCGATGCCATAGAGCGCGAGGCACAGCCCGATGGAAAACAGGGCGCCCTGGATAACCTCCCGCCTCGCCTCCCCGCGCATCAGAACGGACAGGGGCTGCAACGCCAGTGGCGTGATCATCGCGACGTCGTTGAGCTTGCGAAGCCGAATGAAGATGTCATGGGCCCCCGTAGCCCGCAGGGGCAAGGCGACGGCCGCGAAGGGCAGCGCCGCATCCCTGTCGTTGAAGGCGATGCCCTGGCCATAGAGACTGCGGGCGAGGACGCGCCCGTCCCGGACGACGAAAGTCTCGACCTCGTCGATCGGATAATAGCGCAGGGTCAGCCACCAGTCCGTGGCCGGGACCTGCCTGACGTCGAGGCTGATATGCAGCCAGACCGTTTCCGGCCGTATCCCCAGATTGGCGCGCAGCCCCCCGGGCGGACCGAAGTCCGGCATCCGGGCCAGGATATCTTCGATGCGCAGGTCATGGGTGGGGTCGGACAGCAGGGTTACCGCCGGCCAGGGATCGATTTCCGCCGAGCCATCGCCAATGGTGATGGCATCCGCGCCCAGCGCCCGATCCGCGCCGAAACTCAGCAGCCACAACGCCGACAGGGCGATGACCGTCAGGCGCCAGACGGACGTGAGCCGAAAATGCATTCGCCGTCGGTATCCCCAATCAGACCAGCGACATCCCGCCGATCGGGCCGGCGCGGAACATCCGGTACAGGACTGCCAGCGATTATGGTCACCAAGTCGCTACGAAGGCGTTAACGCATTCCTAATTCGGCGCCTCGCTATTCCACCGTCACGGATTTCGCGAGATTGCGCGGCTGGTCGACATCCGTGCCCTTGGCGACGGCGGTGTGATAGGCGAGGAGCTGGACCGGGATCGCGTAGAGGACGGGGGTGACGAAGGCATCGACCATCGGCAATTCGATGATCTCGGCCGCGTTGCGCCCCTCGGTCTCGAGGCCGGCGGTATCGGACAGCAGGACGACCCGGCCGCCGCGCGCCAGCACTTCCTGCATGTTGGAAACGGTCTTCTCGAACAAAGGCCCATGGGGGGCGAGGACGATGACCGGCACCGCCTCGTCGATCAGGGCGATGGGGCCGTGCTTCAACTCGCCAGCGGCATAGCCTTCGGCGTGGATATAGGAGATTTCCTTCAGCTTCAGCGCGCCTTCGAGGGCGATCGGGAAGATCGCGCCCCGGCCGAGATAGAGCACGTCCCGCGCTTCCGCCAGCCAGAGCGCGATCGAGCGGATCTTCTCGTCGTGATTGAGCACTTCGAGCGCCCGGGCCGGCACTTCCGACAGGGCGGCGCAGAGCCTTGCTTCCTCGGCGGCGTCGATCTTGTCCCGGCTGCGCGCGACGGCGAGGACGAGGCACATGAGGACGGTCAGCTGGCAGGTGAAGGCCTTGGTGGAGGCGACGCCGATTTCCGGCCCGGCCAGGATCGGCAGCACGAGGTCCGCCTCCCGCGCCATGGAGGATTCGGGGACATTGACGAGGGCGATGATGAATTGCCCCTGGCTTTTGGCATAGCGGAGCGCGGCCAGCGTATCGGCCGTCTCGCCCGACTGGGAAATGAACAGGGCGACGCCGCCCGCCGGCATCGGCGCCTCGCGGTAACGGAATTCCGAGGCGATATCGGTTTCGACCGGCAGGCGGGCGATCTGCTCGAACCAGTATTTGGCGACCATGGCGGCATAGGACGAGGTGCCGCAGGCGATGATGGTCAGGCGCGGCACGGTGTTCCAGTCCGGCCCGCCGGGGGGCAGGCGCGGGCGCCGCGTCGCCGGGTCGAGATAGGTCGCTAGGGCATCGCCGATCACCTGCGGCTGCTCGAAGATTTCCTTCTGCATGTAGTGGCGATAATTGCCCTTCTCGATCATCGCGGGCGACAGCGAGACGGTACGCACGGCCCGGGTCACTTCGCGGTCGTCGGCGTCGAAGACGGTGGCGCCCGCGTGGGTCAGCACCACCCAGTCGCCTTCCTCGAGATAGAGCACCTGGCGGGTCCAGCTCGACAGCGCCATGGCGTCGGAGCCGAGATACATCTCCCCCTCGCCAAAACCAACGGCGAGCGGGCTGCCGCGCCGCGCGCCGATCAGCAGTCCGTCGTGCCCGGCGAAGAGGATGGCCAGCGCGAAGGCGCCGCGCATCAGCTTCAGCGCGGCGGAAACCGCCGCCCGCGGCGTCAGGCCCCGCTCCAGCCCGTCGGAAACGAGATGGGCGACGACTTCCGAATCCGTCTCGCTTTCGAAGACATGGCCACGGGCGACCAGATCGTCCTTCAGCTCGCGGAAATTCTCGATGATGCCGTTGTGGACGACGGCGACGGATTTCGTCGCATGGGGATGGGCGTTGGTCGTCGTCGGCGCGCCATGCGTCGCCCAGCGGGTATGGCCGATGCCGGTGACGCCCGGCAGCGGCTGGTCGGCCAGCAGCTCGGTCAGGCGGGACAGCTTGCCCTCGGCCCTGCGCCGCTCGATCGCGCCATCGACCAATGTGGCGAGGCCGGCCGAATCATAGCCCCGGTATTCGAGGCGGCGCAGGCCATCCACCAGGCGCGAGGCCACTTCGCTTTTGCCGACGATACCGACGATGCCGCACATGGAATCTGGTCCTTTTACCTGGATTTACGCATCAGGGCACGGAAACGGGCGGCCCAGCCCGTTTTGTGCACGGGCCTTGCCCGCTCGATATAGAGATCGTCCGCCGCCACATCTTCCGTGACGACCGAGCCGGCGCCGATGATCGCGCCATCGCCCACGGTGACGGGCGCGACGAGGGCGGAATTCGAGCCGATGAAGGCGCCCGCGCCGATCGTGGTCTTGGCTTTGTTGAAGCCGTCGTAATTGCAGGTGATGGTGCCGGCGCCGATATTGGCCCCCGCGCCCACCTCGGCATCGCCGAGATAGCTCAGGTGATTGGCCTTGGCGCCGTCGCCCAGCACCGTGTTCTTCAGCTCGACGAAATTGCCGACATGGGCGCCCGCGCCGACCTGTGCCCCCGGCCGCAGCCGGGCGAAGGGGCCGATGATGGCCTTGGGCGCGACCCTGGCGCCTTCGATATGGCAGAAGGCGTTGATGCGCACCTCCTCGCCGATGGTGACGCCGGGGCCGAAGACGACCTGGGGACCGATCACGACATCGCGGCCCAGCACGGTGTCGGCCTGCAGCCGGACCGAGGCCGGGTCTTCGAAACTGACACCCGCTTCCATGGGGCGGCGGCGCAGGCGGGCCTGGAAAATGGCCTCCGCCTCCGCCAGCTCGACCCGGGAATTGACGCCCAGCACCTCGTCCGCCGCGCCTTCGACGACGACGGCGGACAGCCCGTCGGCCCGGGCCAGGGCGACGATATCGGTGAGATAATATTCCTTCTTGGCGTTGTCGTTGCCGATCCGGCCGACGAGGCGGGCCAGATGCTCGCCCGCGATCGCCATCACCCCGGCGTTGCAGAGACCGATCTTCAATTGTTCAGGGCTCGCTTCCCTGGCCTCGACGATGGCCTCGAGGCCACCATCCGTGCCGGTGACCAGCCGGCCATAGGCGCCGGGCACGGGGGGCCGGAAGCCGAGCACGGCGACGGCGACCCCCGGGGCCTCCAGCGCCGCGCGGAGGCGCAGCAGGGTTTCGACCTCCACGAGGGGGGTATCGCCGAACAGGACGAGGACGCCGCCGGTGAAGCCGTCGAGGGCGGGCAGGGCGCAGGCGACCGCATGGCCGGTGCCGAGGGGCGGGTCCTGGATCGCGATCTCGGCGCCCGGCAGGCTGTCGGCGACGGCGGACAGCCCGGGGGAGAGCACGACGACCAGCCTGTCCGCGCCGGAAGCCCGGGCCGCGCCGGTCACATGATGGATCATCGGCCGCCCGGCGATGGGGTGCATCACCTTGGGCAGCGCGGATTTCATGCGCGTGCCCATCCCCGCGGCGAGGATCACCGCCGCGGTCGGCAGGGAGGCGGTCGGCAAGGTGATGGTGGCAGGGGCGGACATGGCGCTACTCGGGTTCGGGGCGGATTCGCGAGCGACAAGGTGCCACAGCCGGCACTTGCCGTTACAGTCACCTTTTGTTTCAAAGTTTTGCGCCCACGCGGCACAATGGACCCATCATGTCGTCCTGTGAAATCCTGCCTTTCTCCGCCACCCTGCCCGACACGGTGATTTTCGATCTCGATGGCACCCTCGTCGACAGCGCGCCGGACCTGACCGGCGCCCTCAACGCGACCATGGCCAGCCTCGGTCTCGCCGCTTTGCCCGAGGCGGAGGTGCGCCACATGGTCGGCCATGGCGCCCGCAAGCTGATCGAACGCGGCCTTGAAGCCCATGCGGTGCCGAAGTCGGCGGCCGAGGTCGACGCGCTCGTCGCGTATTTCATTCACCATTACGCTGGCCATGTCGCCGATCATTCGGTGGCTTTTCCCGGGGTGACCGCCACGCTGAACTGGTTGCGGGCCCGGGGGGTGCGGCTTGGCGTCTGCACCAACAAGCCGGTCGTGCTGGCGAAGCAACTGATCATCGCCCTCGAACTCGACGAATTTTTCCCCACCGACGCGATTCTGGGTGGCGACAGCCTGACGGTGAAAAAGCCGGACGGACGGCATCTGATCACCACGGTCGAGGCCCTGTCGGGCGATCTCGACCGCACGGTGATGGTGGGCGACAGCGCGACCGACCTCAACGCCGCGCGGGATGCAGGGGTTCCGGTCGTTCTCGTCACCTTCGGCTATACGCCGATCCCGGCCGAGAGGCTCGGGGCCGATGCGGTGATCGGGCATTTCAGCGAATTGCCCCATGCCCTGACCCTGGTGCTTGACAGGACCGGCGGCCGCCACTAGATATCGCGCCTCGACGAGATGGGCGCGTAGCTCAGCGGGAGAGCATCGCCTTCACACGGCGGGGGTCACAGGTTCAATCCCTGTCGCGCCCACCATCTCGGCCTCCTTCACGACAATTCGATTCACGGCGATCCGGCGTTTCCGCCGACGCGCCGGTCAGGACGCTGGCTTGCGGCTGGGCACCGGCGCGGCCGGCGTCGCGGCCGCGGGCTTTGGCTTGGCGGCGGGCGGCTTCCTGGCTGCTGCGGGTTTGGTCGCCGCCGGCTTCGTCGGCTTCGGCTTGGTCGCGGCGGGCTTCGCCGGCTTGGCCGGTTTCGTCGCCGCTGGTTTGCCGGGCTTGGCCGATGCCGGCTTGCCGGGTTTGGCCGGCTTCTGCGGTTTTCCAGGTTTGGTCGCGACCGGTTTCGGCTTGGCCGGGCGGCTGTCCTCGGCCTGGGCGGGGCGGGAGGCTCCCGCCGCCTCGAAACCATCGCGGCGGTTGTAGACGAGGGCGGTCATGTCCGGCCCGGCGACATGGAATTCCCGGGGATCATAGACCGACAGGGAATTGAAATCGGCGGCATAGAAGCACGACAGGCCAGCCTGTCGGCAGGCCTCGTCGATCATCGCGGCACGTTCGCCCTGGCCGGCCGTGACCAGCGTCACCCGCCGGCTGGGCAGGCCACGGTCAATCGAATTCGTGCTGAAGAAGACTTTCATGCCATCGGCGTCGGCGATCGATTCGAGCACGCTCTGGGCGCTGCCGGCGGTGGGGGCGGCCATGCGCGCGCTGGAGGGCATGGGATCGCCGCTGAGGCCCGGGGGGGCACCCGGATTGGCAGGGCCATCGCCTTCCGCGATACCGGGCGTGATCGAAAGAACATCTTCCGATCCATCGTCGGTTTCTTCCTGCTCGGCCTGTTCGGCCGCGCCCGGGGCGTGGGCGACGGTGGCGCCAAGGCCCGCGGGGGCAAGCGCGGTCATCACCGGGGCCGGGACACCCACGGCGGTGGTCACGACCCCCTTGGTCGGTTTCGCCACGCGCGACTTGGAACAGGCCTGAAGGGAGGGGACCAGGGCGGCAATGATGAGCATCGGCCAAAGCCAAGCCCGGCGTCCCTTCACCGTTCCGTCAGTCTTTACCTTGAACATCACGACTGCCCCTCGGCGCCACGGGCCCGGGATCCTTGCATCCGTACCGTTTTCATCGACCCAGGCGCCACCGACACAGGCTCGCGCCTGTTGAGGTCCGACGCAAACAGGATTTGCGCCGGATAGTCCCGAATCATGGCCGATTGAGGGCATCGCCCGGCAACGGGCCGGCGGGATTCATCAGCCAGGCCGCGATATCCCGCCACACCCTCGGCCCCTGGCGGTCGCGCAGCAGCAGGTGATAGCCACGGTCATACCAGACCTCGCGGTAACGCGGATTGTCGCGGCGGCCCCGCGCGGCCAGCGGCGCCATCGAGGGGAATCGCACCACCTCGTCCCGCAGGCCATAGAGCAGCAGGACCGGCCGGTCGCGCGGCACCCCTGTCGCCGCCGCCGCTTCCATCAGGCGGACGAGGCCGAGCACGCTGTCGGTCCGCGTGCCCTTGATCATCAGGGGATCGCGGCTCATCGCCGCCAGCTCGTCGCGATTGTCGGTCGGCATGATGCGCAGCCTCTCGGGCGGGGTCATCGGGTTCCACGGCATCAGGAAGGCGAAGGTCTCGAGCAGGATCTCCCCGGGGAAGGGGATATCCTCGGCGCGCCAGACCGCCGGGGCGAGCAGGACGACGCCCCGGACCGGCAAGGCGGCATCGCGGGCGAGGGCGCGCATGGCGACGGCGCCACCCATGCTCTCGCCCAGCAGATAAAGCGGCACGCCGGGATGGCGCCGGGCGACGAGGCGGATCATGGCTGCGGCGTCGGCGACCAGCGCATCCTCCCCGGGCCACAGGCGGGCGGTCGCGCTCCGGCCGAAGCCGCGCTGGTCATAGGCATAGGTGGCGATGCCCCGGCTGGCCCAGAAGGGGGCGGGCAGGGCGAAGGCATGGGCGTAGTCGTTGAAGCCGTGCAGGGCAACGACCACGGCCTTCGGCGGAACGTCCGGCGGCGGCAGCCAGCGCATCACGGGCAGCATGGTCCCGTCCTGGGCGGTGAAGCTGGCGGCATCCTCCAGCCGGGCCGGACCCAGCGGAGGGCCAAGGCCGGTCACCGTCGCGCCGCAGCCGGCCAGCAGCAGGGCAAGCAGCGCGCAGACCACGCGAATGCAGGGATACGACCTTGTCGGCATTCGCAACGGCGGCACCCATTGACCTCGCGGGAAAACCATCCCTAACACCGGGCCGGCCGGGGGCAAAGGGCAGGCTGTCGCCGGGGACGATGGCGGGGCCGGAGCCGAACTGCGGCGAGAAGCGGCGGGGGTCCACGTTGACATCGGGAAAGCCGCGCCTTATCTGTCCCATGCCCGCCCGGGTGCCCAATGGGGCCCGGCGACAGGAATTCGGGCGGGGCTGCAGCCCCGCGTCACCTCATGCGCCCGTCAGGCCCCCCGCCGGGCTGACCGGCAGAAGAAGGTTGCTTCATGCTCGGCATCGGCTCGCTCGCCAAACGGCTGTTCGGCAGCGCCAACGATCGTATGGTCAAGCAGCTGCGCAGCCGGACCGCGGCCATCAATGCGCTGGAGCCGCAGATCTCGGCCCTGTCGGACGCGGACTTGCGGGCGCAGACCGACAAATTCAAGGCGCGCCTCGCCGCCGGCGAGACCACGGACGACCTTCTGGTCGAGGCGTTCGCCACCGTGCGCGAAGCCGCGAAACGCACTCTCGGCCAGCGCCATTTCGATGTGCAGCTGATCGGCGGCATGGTGCTGCATTCCGGCAAGATCGCCGAGATGCGCACCGGCGAAGGCAAGACCCTGGTGGCGACGCTCGCCGCTTACTTGAACGCGCTCGAGGGCAAGGGCGTCCACGTCATCACCGTGAACGACTATCTGGCCAAGCGCGACGCGACCCAGATGGGCCAGGTCTACGGCTTCCTCGGCCTCTCCACCGGCGTCATCGTCAACGACCTGACGGACGAGGAACGGCGCCAGAATTACGCCGCCGACATCACCTACGGCACCAACAACGAATTCGGCTTCGATTACCTGCGCGACAACATGAAGTACCGCCTGGACCATCTGGTCCAGCGGCCCTTCCATTATGCGATCGTCGACGAAGTTGACTCGATCCTGATCGACGAGGCGCGCACGCCGCTGATCATCTCCGGCCCGACCGAGGATAATTCGGACCTTTATCGCCGGATCGACGCGCTGATGCCCCAGCTGGTCGAGGCCGACTACGAGAAGGACGAGAAGCAGCGCTCCGTCTCCCTGTCCGAGGAAGGCCAGGAGAAGTTCGAGAAGCTGCTGCTCGAAGCCGGGATGCTGAAGACCAGCAACCTCTACGATGCCGAAAACGTCACCATCGTCCATCACCTGCAGCAGGCGCTGCGCGCCCATGTCCTGTTCCGGCGCGATCGCGATTATGTGGTGAAGGACGACAAGGTCATCATCATCGACGAGTTCACCGGCCGCATGATGACCGGCCGGCGCTATTCCGAGGGCCTGCACCAGGCGCTGGAGGCCAAGGAACACGTCACCGTCCAGAACGAGAACCAGACCCTCGCCTCGATCACCTTCCAGAACTATTTCCGGCTCTATCCCAAACTGTCGGGCATGACCGGCACGGCGGCGACCGAGGCGGCCGAATTCGGCGAGATCTACAAGCTCGAAGTGATCGAGATCCCGACCAATGTGCCGGTGATCCGCAAGGACCTCGACGACGAGGTCTATCTGTCGATGACGGACAAGTTCAACGCGATCGTTGTCCTGATCGAGGAATGCCGGAAGCTTCAGCAGCCCGTTCTGGTCGGCACGGTCTCGATCGAGAAGTCCGAGCTTCTGTCGGCGCATCTGAAGAAGAAGAATATTCCGCACCGGGTGCTGAACGCGCGTTTCCACGCGCAGGAAGCCGGCATCGTCGCCCAGGCGGGTCAGCCGGGCGCCGTCACCATCGCCACCAACATGGCGGGCCGCGGCACCGACATCCAGATGGGCGGCAATCTGTCGATGCTGATCGACGAACTGCCCGAGAGCGACGACCGCGAGGCGCTGATCGCCGAGATGCGGGCCAAGCACGCCCGCGACAAGGAAATCGTCATCGCGGCCGGTGGACTTTACATCATCGGCACCGAACGGCACGAGAGCCGGCGCATCGACAACCAGCTGCGTGGCCGTGCCGGCCGCCAGGGCGATCCCGGCGCCTCGAAGTTCTTCCTCAGCCTCGAAGACGACCTGATGCGCATCTTCGGCTCGGACAATCTGAGCCGCATGTTGCAGCGCCTCGGCCTCAAGGAAGGCGAGGCGATCATTCACCCCTGGGTGAACAAGGCCCTGGAAAAGGCCCAGCAGAAGGTCGAGGCGCGCAACTTCGACATCCGCAAGAACCTGCTGCGCTACGACGACGTGATGAACGAGCAGCGCAAGGCGATCTATGGCCAGCGCCGCGAATTCATGAACACCAATGATGTCTCGGACGTCGCCCTGTCGATGCGCGAGCACACGGTGAACAACCTGGTCGCCACGCATATTCCGGCCGGCACCTATTCCGAAGCCTGGAACGCGCCGGGCCTGAAGGCCGAGATCGAGCGCATCTTCACCCTCGACCTCCCGGTGCCCGAATGGGCGGCGGAAGAGGGCATCGCCGAGGACGAGATCCGCCACCGCCTGGAAAATGAGGTCGCCGCCTTCTTCAAGGCGAAGGAGGAGCGTTTCGGCCCCGAGATCATGCGCATGATCGAAAAGAGCATGCTGCTGCAGATTCTCGACCAGTGCTGGAAGGAGCATCTGCTCCAGCTCGACTACCTGCGTCAGGCGATCGGCCTGCGCGCCTATGGCCAGCGCGATCCTTTACGCGAATATCAGCAGGAAGCCTTCGGTCTCTACGAGGCCATGCTCGACCGCATCAACGAGGATGTCACCCGCATCCTCGCCCATGTCGAGGTCCGGATGGAGCAGCCGCCGGAGCCGCTGCCGCCGGAGCCGGTCAACCTGTCGCCGGTCCATGACGATCCGCTGACCGGCGAGAACGAGGCGCGGCCCCTGCCGATGCCCGACCCGGAAGGCATCCCCGGCAGCGCCCGCGTGCCGGCCGCCAACTGGGGCAAGGTGTCGCGCAATGCCCTGTGCCCCTGCGGTTCGGGCAAGAAATTCAAGCATTGCCACGGTGCGCTTGCCGGCTGATCCCCTGGACGTTCCAGACCGGCCCTTTGCAAGGGGCCGGTCTGGGGCCACAATGCAGCGGCCGATCGCCCGCAGTGGAGACTGAAATGCGTATCCTGCCGACCCTTGCGCTGCTGGCCTTCGTCGTGCCCGCCCATGCCCAGCAGGCGCCGACGGAAGAGCCCTTCATCCCCCAGGCCCCCGCGACGACCTATCCCGACGCCAAGCCCGCGCCGAGCCAGAGCATCACCGACGATCGCCCCTGCGAATGCGCCATTCCGCAGGGCGCCTGCACCGCGCAGGTTCAGGTCACCGACGTCGGCCGGCGGCGCGACAATGTGGGCGCCGACATCGCCTATTTCGTCGAGATCACCTCGACCGACAAGCGCTGCTCGACCGTGAACTATCGCCTGAAGCTGGTTACTCCCGAGGGCCGCTCGGAGGAACAGGCCTTCGAGGCGATCTTCGATCACGGTGCCTATGAGGCGGGTGGCCAGATCCGCGCCAACCTCAGCCCCGATTCCCGCATCGTGCCGAGCGGCGTCACCTGCTTCGTCTGCGCCGAGAACTGAGCGGCGCCAGCGCCGCCGTCAGTGCTGGACGCTGTTCGAGAAGCCGGTGACGACGACGACACCGGCGACGATCATGCCGATTCCGATCAGCGCCGGCAGGTCCAGCTTCTGCTTGAAGATGACATAGCCGATGATGGTGATCAGCACGATGCCGAGCCCGGACCAGATGGCGTAGCTGATGCTGACCGGGATCACCTTCAAGGCGTGCGACATCAGGTAGAAGGACGCGAGATAGCTGATCGCCATCAACCCGGTCTGCAGCGGCCGGGTGAACTGCTGCGACGCCTGCAGGAAGCTGGTCCCGGACAATTCGCAGACGATGGCCGCGCAGAGGAAGGCGTAAGCCTGGTACAGAGGGGTCATCACGGGGCCTCCCGGCCGTTCAGGGTCATGGCGCGCAAGTGCGCGACAATGGCGTTTCGCCGCGTCGGATCGGTATTTTCGCCCGACATGTCGGCCAGCCACAGGCCATCGGCCGCGAGCCGCACGACATCGAGGAACAGCGCCTGATCCGTCTCCGCATGGCGGGCCAGATGCGCCGCCAGCCAGCGGCCCCAGCGATCGCGAAACTCCGGCTCGGCGAAGAGAACGACCGACAGAAGGCCCCAGATCCGCTCCTGCTCCGTCACCTCGATCCCGGTCATCACCGCCAGATAGGCGCGGGAAAACCGTCCGGGCGCTACCGGATCGGCGGCCAGCTCCGCCTCGATCCTGGAATCGTTACGCCTCAGGCATTCCTCGCACAGGGCTTCCAGCAGGGCCTGCCGGCTGGGAAAATGATGCAGCAGCCCGCCCTTGGACACGCCCGCCGCCCCCGCCACCGCGTCAAGGCGCAGGTTGCCGACCCCCGCCCGCACCGACAGGGCGGCGGCGGCGTCCAGCAGATGCTGGCGCAGCTCGATCGGCTGCTTCTTGCGGCGATGGGCTTCGGTCATCATCAAAACATACCGACTGGACGGTATCGTGTCCAGCGGGCGAAAAGACGGGCCGATCATCCCCGGCCGGGAAGGCTCAGCCCTTCTTCTTGCCGGCGCCGATCTTCGGCTCGGTCCCGGCCAGGATGCGGGCGATATTGTCCTTGTGGCGGATGAAGATCAGAACGGCGCAGAACAGGGCGAGGCCCGCCCGCGGCTGATCGGCCAGAAACAGGGCATAGACCGGGCCGAGCGCCGCCGCGGCGAGGGAAGAGAGGGAGGAGGTGCGGGTGATCGCCGCCGTCACCGCCCAGGTCGCGCAGCAGGCGAGGCCCACGGGCCAGACGGCGGCGATCATGGTGCCGAGGAAGGTGGCGACACCCTTGCCGCCCTTGAAGCGCAGCCAGACCGGAAAGCAATGGCCGAGGAAGGCGGCGCCGCCCGCGATCACGCCCATCATCGGCGTCTCGAACAGGGCGACGGCGATCAGGACGGCGACCGCGCCCTTGCCGCTGTCGAGCAGCAGGGCGGCGAGGGCGAGGGGCTTGTTGCCGGTGCGCAGGACATTGGTCGCGCCGATATTGCCCGAGCCGATCGCACGGATATCGCCATAGCCCGCCAGCCGCGTCAGCACGAGACCGAAGGGGATCGAGCCGAGCAGATAGCCGCCGAGGGCGACAAGGCCGATGGCGAGGGCCGCGGCGGTGGCGAGGTCTTCCATGGCGATGCCGTATCCCCGGTTAAAGCGTGGCGTCGAAAACCTTCAGCCCGTCGACGACCGTCATCAGCACCTTGCCGGTCAGCGGCAGGCCTTCGTAAGGCGTATTCTTCGATTTGCCGCGCAGCTTGTCGACACTGACCCGCCAGGGCTTTTCGGGATCGAACAGCATCAGGTCGGCCTTGGCCCCGGCCCGCAGCGCCCCGCGCGAGCCAAGGCCGAGCAATTTCGCCGGCGCCGCCGTCATCTTGTAGAGGATCTCGTTCAGCGACAGGCCATGGTCGTGATGCAGGATGAGCGAGACCGCCAGCATGGTCTCCAGCCCCGCCGCGCCGAAGGCGGCCTGGCCGAAGGGCAGGCGCTTCGATTCGACGTCCTGCGGCATATGGGCGGAGACGATCACGTCGATCGTGCCGTCCTTGATGCCGGCGATCACCGCCTGGCGGTCGTCCTCGCTCCGCAGGGGCGGCGAGACTTTGGCGAAGGTGCGGTAGTCGTTCACCGCGTTCTCGTTCAGGGCGAAATAATGGGGCGCGGTGCCGCAGGAGACCTGCAGGCCCTTGGCCTTCGCCCCGCGCACGACATCGAGCGTGTCGCCCGCGCTGACCAGCGCGACATGGTAGCGCGCGCCGGTCATGGCGACGAGGCGGACATCCCGCTCCACCACCAGGGCCTCGGCGGCGACCGGAATGCCGGCGAGGCCGAGGCGGGTCGAGACGTCGCCCTCGTTCATCGCGCCGTCCTTGGACAGGGACGGGTCCTCGGCGTGCTGGATCACCAGCTTGCCGAACAGGGTGGAATAGGACAGGGCGCGGCGCATCACCCGGGCCGAGGCGACCGCCCGGTCGCCATCGGTGAAAGCGACGGCGCCCGCCTCGATCAGCAGGCCCATTTCCGACATTTCGGCGCCGGCGAGGCCCTTGGTGATCGAGGCCATGGGCTGGACGCGGACAAGGCTGTTCTCGCGCGCGCGGCGCTCGACATATTCGACGATGGCGGGCTCGTCGATGGCGGGATCGGTGTTGGGCAGGCAGATCAGCGTCGTTATGCCGCCCGCCGCCGCCGCCGCGCTGGCCGAGGCGAAACTTTCCTTGTGCTCCGCGCCGGGCTCGCCGACGAAGGCATGCATGTCGATGAGGCCGGGGGCGAGGCAATGGCCGCCGCAATCGACGATCTCGACCCCGGACGGCACGCCGCCGGCGAAGAGCTTCGGCCCGAGGTCGGCGATCTGGTCGCCGGTCGTCAGCAGGGCGCCCATCGTGTCGAGACCCGAGGCGGGATCGAGCAGGCGGGCGTTCAGATAGGCGACCAGCTTGCCCTTTTCGGCGCCGGGATTGGCGGGTCGCTTCACGATGCCGCTCCGATGTTGGGAAGGTGACGGGTCAGGGCATCGAGGCAGGCCATGCGGACGGCGACGCCCATCTCGACCTGTTCGCGGATGACCGAGCGGTTGATGTCGTCGGCGACCAGACTGTCGATCTCGACGCCGCGATTCATCGGGCCGGGATGCATGATCAGCGCGTCGGGCTTGGCCAGCGCCAGCTTCTCCTGGTCGAGACCGTAGAGCTGGAAATATTCCCGCAACGACGGGACATAGGCGCCCTGCATGCGCTCCATCTGCAGGCGCAGCATCATGACGATGTCGACGCCGCGCAGACCCTTGCGCATGTCGTGATGGACCTCGACGCCCAATTCCTCGATCGCCTTCGGCAGCAGGGTGGGCGGGCCGATCACCCGGACCTGCGCGCCCATGGTGTTCAGGAGATGGATATTCGAGCGGGCGACGCGGGAATGCAGGATATCGCCGCAGATCGCGACCACCTGGCCGTCGAGCCGGCCGCGGCGGCGGCGGATGGTCAGGGCATCGAGCAGCGCCTGGGTCGGATGCTCGTGGGCGCCGTCGCCGGCGTTGATCACGGCGCAGCTGACCTTCTGGGACAGCAGCTGGACCGCGCCCGAATCCTGGTGGCGGACGACGAGGACATCCGGATGCATGGCGTTCAGCGTCATCGCCGTGTCGATCAGCGTCTCGCCCTTCGATACCGAGGAGCGGGCGACCGCCATGTTGATGACATCGGCGCCGAGCCGCTTGCCCGCAAGCTCGAAGGAGGTCGAGGTCCGGGTCGAGGCCTCGAAGAACAGGTTCACCTGGGTCCTGCCCCGCAGCGTCGACTTCTTCTTGTCGATGGCGCGGTTCTGTTCGACATAGCCATCGGCGAGGTCGAGCAGATAGGTGATGGCAGGGGGATACATCCCCTCGATCCCGAGAAGATGTCGGTGCGGGAAGACCGCTTCGGCAGAGTCGCTCATAAGCCCCGTTCTATACGTTGGGGGCGCCCCGCCCGCAAGGGTGGCGGGGCTTTCTTGCCAAGTGCCGCCGCGCGCCCGTCAGCGGGCGAGCAGCGTCTTGAACTCGGGCGAGGTCACCGTCTTGTTGATCAACTGCTGCACGGCGGGAACCAGAGCTTCGGCGACATTCTTGCAGGCGATCTCGCCGACGAAATTGGTGCTGAATTCATACTTCGACGCCGCCGACAGCGACTTGCCGTTGGCGGGGTTCAGCACCGTCCAGGCAATATCCCACCAGCCGCCCACCAGGCCTTCCGACGAAGAAAACGCCGCCTTGGAGAGTTTCGCATTCAGTTCCACGCCCTTGCCGTCCGTGGCGAAGGCGCCGGCGAACTTGAGTTCGTCGTTGAAGGAATCCCGGATGAAGCTGGCCAGTGTACGGCCGCCGGAAACCTTGATGGGGCCCACCATCCGGCAGTTTTCGTCGAACTGACTCAGATCGTCGATGGTGGTCATCTGGACCTTGGCCGGCTCGATCGTGCGAATGGCGATCGTGTTGTCAGCATAATTCGAATAGACGCTGGGCGTCTGGGTCGAGCAACCGGCCAGACCGAGAGCGACAACCATCAGCAGCTTCTTCATTATCGCACCTTCGCTTGGATTCTCGCGATGGTAGTTCGCGGTGCAGGGCCGTGCAACATGCGGGTTCGCCGCAGGCTGGGGGCGCAGTTTTGCCCCACATGCCGCGTGAGGTTGGGAAGGCGCCGGCCTCGAGTTACCCGCCGCGCCGCCAGTTCGAGGCGGCGTCGAGGTAACCCTGCAGGATGTAGGTCGCGGCCAGCTTGTCGACGAGTTCGGCCCGGCGGGCGCGGGTCATGTCGGCGTCGATCATCATGCGCGTCACGGCGGCGGTCGACAGGCGCTCGTCCCAATAGGTGAGGCTGAGGTCCCGGCGTTTCAGGACTTCGCTGGCGAAGGCGCGGGTGGCCTGGACCCGGGGGCCGCTGCTGCCGTCCATGTTCATGGGCAGGCCGAGGACGACGCCCGCGATATCGTGTTCGTCCATCAGGGCGAAGAAGCGCTCGACATCGATCGAGAATTTCACCCGGCGGATGGTCTCCAGCGGGCTCGCCACCGTGCGCGAGGTGTCGGACAGGGCAAGGCCGATGGTCTTGGTGCCGAGGTCGACCCCCAGCAGGCGGGCGGAGGCGGGAAGCGCGGCCTCGAAGCCGCCATTGTCGAGAATGGGCATGGCCGTCCTTATACAGATCCCGGCCGGGCGGCACCATTCTCATAGGGAGCTTTTAGGTCGATAGGCACACACTGACGCTCCCTGATCCGGAGCTTTCCCATGGATTTCATCCTCGTCGCCACCGTGATCGCCTTCTTCGTCGCAGCCGGCGCCTATGCCGCGGGCTGCGACCGTCTGTAGGGAGGTCATCATGAGCGTGGAATATGCACTGGGCGGCGCCGTCGCCGCCTTCCTGCTGGTCTATCTCGTCGTCGCGCTGCTCAGGCCCGAAAGATTCTGACATGACTCAGAACGGTCTTTTCCAGATCGCGCTTTTCTGCGCGGTCGTCCTTCTTCTCGTCCGGCCGATGGGCGGCTACATGGCCCGCCTGTTCGCGGGCGAGAAGGTGTTTCTCTCCCCCGTCCTCGCCCCTGTGGAGCGCGTGCTCTATCGCGCGGCGGGCATCGATGCGAAAGCCGAACAGCATTGGGTGGTCTATGCCCTCTCCATGCTGCTGTTCAACCTGCTCGGCCTGCTGATCACCTATGTCGTGCTGCGTTTCCAGGACCTGCTGCCGCTGAACCCGCAGAACCTGCCGGCGGTGCCGGCCGATCTCGCCTTCAACACGGCGATCAGCTTCACCACCAACACCAACTGGCAGGCTTATGGCGGCGAGACCACCATGAGCTATTTCAGCCAGATGGTCGGCCTCGCGGTCCATAATTTCACCTCGGCCGCCACCGGCATCGCCCTCGCGCTGGCCTTCATCCGCGCCTTCTCGCGGGCGGGCGCGGGCAGCCTCGGCTGCTTCTGGGTCGATCTGACCCGCTGCATTCTCTATGTCCTGCTGCCGCTGGCGCTCGTGCTGGCGGTGGTTCTCGTCTGGCAGGGCATGCCGCAGAACCTGGATCCTTACGTGACCGCGACCACCCTCGAGGGCACGCAGCAGACGATCGCGCAGGGGCCCGTCGCCTCGCAGGTCGCGATCAAGATGCTGGGCACCAATGGCGGCGGTTTCTTCAACGCCAATGCCGCCCATCCTTACGAGAACCCGACCCCGCTCTCCAATTTCCTGCAGATGGCGGCGATCTTCGTCATCGGCGCCGGTCTCACCAATACCTTCGGCCGCATGGTGAAGGACGAGCGCCAGGGCTGGGCCATCATGGCCGCCATGGGCGTGATCTTCCTCGCCGGGGTCTTCATCGCCTATGGCGCGGAAGCGGGCGGCAATCCGCTGATGCAGGCCCTCGGCGTCGATGGCGGCAACATGGAGGGCAAGGAGGTCCGTTTCGGCATCGCCAATTCCGCGCTCTTCGCCACCATCACCACGGCGGCGTCCTGCGGCGCGGTGAACTCGATGCATTCCAGCTTCATGCCGCTGGGCGGGCTCGTCCCCCTCATCAACATGCAATTGGGCGAGATCGTCGTCGGCGGTGTCGGCGCCGGGCTTTACGGCATGTTGCTCTTCGTCGTGCTCGCGGTCTTCATCGCCGGCCAGATGGTCGGGCGGACGCCCGAATATCTCGGCAAGAAGATCGAAAGCCGCGAGGTGCGCCTGACCTTCCTCGCCCTGCTCGTGCTGCCGCTCGCCATGCTCGGCTTCACCGCCCTCGCCATGCTCTGGCCGGATGCGCTGAAGAGCCTGGCCAACGCGGGGCCGCACGGCTTCTCGGAAGTGCTCTACGCCTATACGTCGGGCGCGGCGAACAACGGCAGCGCCTTCGCCGGCCTGTCGGCCAACACGCCCTTCTACAATGTGACCATCGGCATTGCCATGCTGATCGGCCGCTTCCTGATGATCGTGCCGATGCTGGGTGTCGCCGGTGGTCTTGCCGCCAAGAAGCGCCTGCCGCCTTCGGCCGGGTCCTTCCCGACCCATACGCCCCTGTTCGTCGGTCTGCTGATCGGCACCGTGCTGATCGTCGGCGGGCTTGAATTCATGCCGGCCCTGGCCCTCGGGCCCGTGGTCGAGCATTTCGCCCTCACCGCCGGCCAGATGTTCTGAGGTCAACCATGTCCATCACCCATGAAACCCGCAGCCGTCCGATGCTGGATGGCCCGATCCTCGGCCGGGCGCTGATCGATGCCCTGGTCAAGCTCGACCCGCGCAGCCTGATCCGCAACCCGGTGATCTTCGTCGTCGAGGTCGTCTCGGTCCTCGTCACGGTGATCTTCGTCCGCGATCTGCTGGGGGGCGGCAATGCCGGCTTCTCCGGCCAGATCGCCGCCTGGCTCTGGTTCACCGTGCTCTTCGCCAATTTCGCCGAAGCGGTGGCGGAAGGCCGGGGCAAGGCCCAGGCGGCGTCCCTGCGCAAGAGCCGGTCCGAAACCATCGCCAAGCGCGTCACCGAGGGCGGCCATGTCGAGGCGGTGCCGGGCACGAAGCTGCGCACCGGCGATGTCGTCCTGGTCGAGATGGGCGACGTCATCCCCTCCGACGGCGAGGTGATCGAAGGCATCGCCTCGGTCGATGAAAGCGCGATCACCGGCGAATCCGCCCCGGTGATCCGCGAATCCGGCGGCGACCGGTCGGCCGTCACCGGCGGCACCCGTGTCCTGTCGGACCAGATCAAGGTGCGCATCACCGCCGCCGCCGGCAGCACCTTTCTCGACCGCATGATCGCCCTCGTCGAAGGCGCCAAGCGGCAGAAGACGCCGAACGAGATCGCGCTTTCGATCCTGCTTTCGGGCCTGACCCTCATCTTCATCTTCGCGACGGTGACGATCCAGCCCTTCGCGATCTATGCCGGCGGCTCGATCCCGGTCGTGCTTCTCGCCGCGCTGTTCATCACCCTGATCCCGACCACCATCGGCGGGCTTCTGTCGGCGATCGGCATCGCCGGCATGGACCGGCTGATCCGCTTCAACGTCCTCGCCACCTCGGGCCGGGCGGTGGAGGCGGCGGGCGACGTCGACACGCTCCTCCTCGACAAGACGGGCACGATCACCCTCGGCAACCGGGTGGCGAGCGAATTCGTCGCCATGCCGGGTGTCGACCTCTACGACCTCGCCGGCGCGGCCCAGCTCGCCTCCTTGCGCGACGAGACGCCGGAAGGCCGCTCCATCGTCGTCCTCGCCAAGGAGAAATACGGCATCCGCGCACATGAAATGGGCGAGCTGAACGCCCGCTTCGTGCCCTTCACCGCCCAGACCCGCATGAGCGGCGTCGATCACGGCGATGTTTCGATCCGCAAGGGCGCGGTCGAGGCCATCCTGAAGCTGGTCGGCAACGCGCCCGTGCCGAAGGAATGGACCGAGGCGGTCGAGCGTATCGCCCGGGCCGGCGGCACGCCGCTGGGCGTTGCCCGCAACGGCAAGCTGCTCGGCGTCGTCTACCTGAAGGATATCGTCAAGGGCGGTATCCGCGAGCGTTTCGCCGAACTCCGCGCCATGGGTATCCGCACGGTGATGATCACCGGCGACAACCCGCTGACCGCGGCGGCGATCGCGGCGGAGGCCGGGGTCGACGATTTCCTGGCCGAGGCGAGCCCTGAGAACAAGCTGGCCCTCATCCGCAAGGAACAGGGCGAGGGGCGCCTGGTCGCCATGTGCGGTGATGGCACCAACGATGCCCCGGCCCTCGCCCAGGCCGATGTCGGCGTCGCCATGAACACCGGCACCCAGGCCGCGCGCGAGGCCGGCAACATGGTCGACCTCGACAGCGATCCTACGAAGTTGATCGAAATCGTCGGCATCGGCAAACAGATGCTGATGACGAGGGGCAGTCTCACCACCTTCTCGATCGCCAACGACGTCGCCAAATATTTCGCGATCATCCCGGCGATGTTCGCGGCGACCTATCCGCAGCTCGGCGCCCTCAACATCATGAACCTGGCGACGCCCGAAAGCGCCGTGCTGTCGGCCATCATCTTCAATGCCCTGATCATCATCGCCCTGATTCCGCTCGCCCTCCGGGGCGTGCGCTATCGCGCGGTCGGCGCCGCCTCCCTGCTGCGCCGGAACCTCGCGATCTACGGCCTCGGCGGCGTCGTGCTGCCCTTCGCCGGCATCAAGGTGATCGATCTTCTCGTCGCCGCTCTCGGGCTTGCCTGAGGCGGAGGAGGTATCAACATGCTCTCGCTCATTCGTCCCGCTCTCGTCCTCGTCGTCGCCTTCACGGCGATCACCGGCGTGCTCTATCCCGCCCTCGTGACCGGCATCGCCGAAGGGGCCTTCCCGAGCAATGCCCACGGTAGCCTGCTGACCGACAAGACGGGCACCGTCATCGGCTCCAGCCTGATCGGTCAGGGCTTTTCCGGTCCGAGCTATTTCCACGGACGTCCGTCCGCGGCAGGCAGCGCGGGTTATGACGCCGGCGCCTCGTCCGGCTCCAACCTCGGGCCGACGTCGAAGCCGCTGATCGACCGGGTGAAGCAGGGCGTCGAGACCGCCCGGGCCGAGACCGGCGCCGACCGCCTGCCGGTCGACATGGTCACGACTTCGGGCAGCGGCCTCGATCCCCATGTCTCGCCCGCGAGCGCCTATCTGCAGGTCGATCGCGTGGCGAAGGCGAGGGGGCTCGACCCCGCGCAGGTGCGCGCGCTGGTCGAGGCCCATGTCGAGGGGCGCCAGCTCGGCGCCCTCGGCGAGCCGCGCGTGAATGTGCTGCTTCTCAACCTCGCGCTTGATAAGCTGGCGATCTGACCGGCAGGAAGCGACAGCGCACGTGCAGGACGATGACGGCCGCCCGGCCCCGGAAGCCCTCCTCGCGGAGGCGGCGGCCGAGCGGCGCGGCAAACTGAAGGTCTTTCTCGGCGCCGCCCCCGGCGTCGGGAAAACCTATACGATGCTCGAAGCCGGCCAGGCCCGCCGGCGCGAAGGGGTGGATGTCGTCATCGGCGTCGTGGAGACCCATGGCCGGCGCGAGACCCTGGCCATGGTCTCCGATCTCGAGGTTCTGCCCCGGCGCGAGATCGACTATCGTGGCCGCCAGCTCGAGGAAATGGATCTCGACGCGGTGCTGGCCCGCCAGCCGCGCCTCGTCCTCGTCGACGAACTGGCCCATACCAATGCCCCCGGCAGTCGCCATCCCAAGCGTTACCAGGATGTCGCCGAACTGCTCGACGCCGGCATCGATGTCTATACGACGCTGAACATCCAGCATCTCGAGAGCCTGAACGATGTGATCGCCCAGATCACGAGGATCAGGGTGCGCGAAACCCTGCCCGACAGCGTGCTGGAGACCGCGGACCAGATCGAGCTCGTGGATCTCACGCCCGAGGACCTGATCAAGCGCCTGCGCGAGGGCAAGGTCTATCTCGGCGATCAGGCCAGCCGGGCGCTGCGCCATTTCTTCTCGCCCGGGAATCTGACCGCGCTGCGCGAACTGGCCCTGCGCCAGGCGGCGGCGAGGGTGGACGACCAGGTCGTTCAATACATGCGCGCCCATGCCATCGCCGGCCCCTGGCCGGTGGGGGAGCGCTTGCTGGTCTGCGTCGGGCCGGGGCCGTCGGCGCCGCGCCTCGTCCGCGCGGCCAGCCGCATCGCCGAGCGGCTGCACGCCCGCTGGTTCGCCATCCATGTCGAGACCCTGCACGAACAGCATCTGGACGAGGCGGCGCGCGACCAGATCCACGCGACCCTGCGACTCGCCGAGCAGCTGGGGGCCGAGACCCTGAGCCTTCAGGCCGCCGATCCCGCCGATGCCATCGTGGCGGCGGCGGCCGAGCGGAACGTGACCCGCATCGTCATCGGCCAGTCGCGGCGCGGCCGGTTGCAGGCGATCCTGCGCGGCTCCCCGGTCGACCGGCTGCTGCGCCGGGTCGGTCCGGTCGAGGTGCATGTCCTGCCCGATATCGAGGGTGGCGAGGTGGTGGCCTCGCCGCGCTGGCGCCGGCCGGGGCCGATCGATCCCGGCCCCTTCGGCTGGAGCGGGCTGATGGTCGCCGGCATCACCGGCCTTGCCCATCTGGTCGCCGGGGCGATCGGGCCGGGCACGCCGACCCTCGCGCTGCTTTATATCGGCGCGGTCACGGCTTCGGCCCTGTCCTTCGGCCTGCTGCCGTCGCTGTTCACGGCCATCGCGGCGACGCTGGCCTTCAACTTCTTCTTCATGCCGCCGCTCTATCGCTTCACCGTGGCGGACCCGGCCAATATCCTGACGCTGATCGTCTTCCTCGGCATCGCCGTGCTTTTGTCGGGCCTCGCCGCGCGTTCGCGGCTGCTGGCCGAACGGGCACGGCGGCGGGAAAGCGATGCCGCCACGCTCTATGCCTTCGCCGCCAAGCTGGCGGGGGTGCGCCTGCTCGACGATCTGCTGTGGGCGGTGGTGCATCAGCTGGCGCTGATGCTGAAGCGGGGCGTTGTCCTGCTGACGCCGGACGAGGAGGGGCACCTCCTGGTGCGCAGCGGCTACCCGCCCGACGACCGCCTGACCGAAGCGGAGCGGGCGGCCGCGCAATGGAGCTGGGATCAGGGCCGTCCGGCCGGTCGCGGCACCGACACGCTGCCGGGGGCGGAGCGTTGTTTCCTGCCGCTCCGCACCATTTCGGGGCCGGTCGCCGTGGTCGGCCTCGACGGGCCGGCGCCTTCGGGCGATGTCCGCCGGCTGCTCGATGCGCTGTGCGATCAGGCGGCGGTCGCGATCGAGCGCATCCGCCTCGCCGACGATCTCGACGAAGCCAGCGTGAAGGCCCAGTCGGAACATCTGCGCGGCCTGCTCTTCACCTCGATCAGCCACGACCTGCGCACGCCGCTTTCCAGCATCATGGGGGCGGCCACCACCTTGCGCCGTGACGGCGAGAAACTGGCCCCGGCGGCGCGGGACGATCTCCTCCTGTCGATCGAGGAGGAGGGGGAGCGGCTGAATGCCTTCGTCGGCAATCTGCTCGACATGACGCGGCTCGAGTCGGGTGCGCTGGAGCCGCGTCGCCAATGGGTGGCCATGAGCGAGGTGGTCGCCACCGCGCTGCGCCGCGCGGGCCGCCTGTTGAAGGCCCAGGAGGTGAAGGTGACGGTGGAGCCCGGCCTGCCGCCGCTTCGCCTCGATCACGCGCTGATGGAACAGGTGGTGATCAATCTTCTCGACAATGCCCGGAAATTCGCGCCCGCGGGATCGGTGATCCGCATCGACATCCGGCGCCGGGGCGACCGGATCGAAACCGATGTGACCGACGAAGGCCCCGGCATTCCGGCGGCCGAGCGCGCCCAGGTGTTCGACAAATTCTACCGTATCCGCGGCGGCGACCAGCAGGTGGCGGGCACCGGTCTTGGCCTTGCCATCTGCAAGGGCTTCGTCGAGGTCCATGGCGGCCGGGTGGAGATCCTGCCCGGCCCCGGCGATCGGGGCACCACGGTCAGGATCGGCCTGCCGATCGATCCCATGGCGCCGGCCCCGCCGGAAGTCAGTGACGATGACTGAACCCCTCGTGCTGTTGGTCGAGGACGACGCGGGCGTCCGCCGCGTGCTGCGGACGACGATCGAGGCTCAGGGCTGCCGCGTGATCGAGGCGGCGACCGGGGCGGATGCCCTTCGCCGCATGACGGCGGAGCGGCCGGATCTGGTGCTGCTCGACCTTGGCCTGCCGGACCGGGACGGGCTCGAGCTGATCCGCGAATGGCGCGGCTGGACGGCGGTGCCGATTCTCGTCCTCTCCGCCCGGGGCGACGAGGCGACCAAGATCCGCGCCCTCGACCTCGGCGCTGACGATTATGTGACCAAGCCCTTCGCCGGTGGCGAATTGCTGGCGCGCCTGCGCGCCGCGCTGCGCCGGAACGAACGCCGGGGCGCGCCTCCCGTGTTCGAGAGCGAAGGCCTGAGAATCGATGCCGCGGCGCGCCTCGCCACCATCAAGGGCCAGCCGGTGAAACTGTCGCGCCGGGAATGGGATGTGCTGCGCCTTCTCGTTCTCGATGCCGGCAAGGTGGTCGGGCACCGCCAGATCCTGGAAAAGGTCTGGGGCCCGGCCCAGGCGGAGCAGAGCCAGTATCTCTGGGTCTATATCGGCCATCTGCGCGAGAAGCTGGAGCCCGATCCCGCAAGGCCCCGCTTCATCCTGACCGAACCCGGCATCGGCTACCGGCTGGTTCGCGGCGAAGATGAACAAGGGTAATCCTTCTGCCCTAATCCTGCCTTTTCTTTCGGCTATGGCCTTGTTCCCACGGGGTGCAGGGACGACTTGCGGAGAGTCGCGCCAGGCGCCATGATCCGCGCCTCTCCAAGGCCTTCCGGCCCTTTCATCGGTCCCTACCGGGGTAATCATGCAACGTCTGACTTTCCCGTGCCTTCTTGCCCTCGGGCTGGTTTCGGTCCAGCCCGCATTCGCGGAAGGCGCGGCCGCGCCTGCGCCCGCCGCCACGGCCCCGGCCGAAGATCCGGTGGTGGCCCGCGTGGGTGATCAGGAAATCCACCGCTCGGAAGTGGTGGAAGCCTACAAGACCCTGCCCGAGCAGTTCGCTCAGATCCCGATGGACGCCATTTTCGGCGAGTTGCTGCAGCAGCTGGTCGACCGCCGCGTGATGGCGATCGATGCCGCCAAGAAGGGCTATGGCGACGATCCCGAGGTCGCCCGCAAGCTCGCGCTCCTGAAGGAGCGGGTGATGGAGGAGGCCTATGTCTCGCGCGAGATCGAGGCCAAGGTCACCGACGCCATGATGAAGGCGAAATACGACAAGATCGTCACCGACAATCCGCCCGAGGAAGAGGTTCACGCCCGCCACATTCTCGTCGATTCGGAAGAAGAGGCGAAGAAACTGAAGGCCGAACTCGACAAGGGCGCGGATTTCGCCGATCTCGCCAACAAGAAATCCAAGGACGCCCGTGACGGCTCGGGCGGCGACCTCGGCTATTTCACCCGCGAGCGGATGGTGCCCGAATTCGCCGAGGCCGCCTTCAAGGCCGAGGTCGGCAAGGTCGTCGGCCCGGTGAAGAGCCAGTTCGGCTGGCATCTTATCCTCGTCGAGGACAAGCGCAAGCAGGCGCCCCCGCCCTTCGACGATGTGAAGGCCCAGCTCAAGGACATGGTCGCGCAGGAAATGACCGCGGCCCGTGTCGACGAGTTGAAGAAGGGCCTGAAGATCGAGCTGCTGAACGCCGATGGCTCGGCCCAGCGGCCGCAGATCGCCCCCGCCCAGTAATTACTGTCTCGAGACAGCACGCGAAAGCCTGAGGAGAGTGTCCATGGCCGGTGGGAAATCCCATCCCGTTTCGCCGCTTGCCCCCGAAGGAATGCCCGAGTTGCCGGCCATCGCCGGCATCGAAGTCGGCGCCATCGAGGCTGGAGTCCGCTACAAGGGCCGCACCGACCTGATGATGATGCGCTTCGCCACCGGAACCTCGGTGGCGGGCGTCTTCACCACGTCGAAATGCGCCTCGGCGCCGGTGGACTGGTGCCGCTCCATCCTCGACAAGGGCAACGCCCGGGCGCTCGTCGTCAATTCCGGCAATGCCAATGCCTTCACCGGCAAGGCCGGCGCCGCCGCCGCCAAGACGGTCGCGGTCGCCGCGGCCAAGCTGGTCGGCTGCAAGGCGGATGCCGTCTTCATGGCTTCGACCGGCGTCATCGGCGAAGTGCTGCCGGCGGAAAAGGTGACGGCCGCGCTGCCCCGCCTCGCCACCACCCTGAAGCCGGAACGCTGGGACGAAGCCGCCCGGGCGATCATGACCACGGATACCTTCCCCAAGGCGGCCGTGCGAAAGACCGAGATCGACGGCAAGCCGGTATGCATCGTCGGCATCGCCAAGGGCTCGGGCATGATCGCGCCGGACATGGCGACCATGCTGTCCTTCGTCGCGACCGACGCGACCATCCCGTCCGACGTGCTGCAGGCCCTGCTGACCAAGGCGGCGGACAAGTCGTTCAACTCGATCACGGTCGACGGCGATACCTCGACCTCGGACACGCTGCTCGCTTTCGCGACGGGCAAGGGCGTGACCCACAAGCCGGTGACCAAGCTCACCGACGTGCATTTCCGCGCCTTCCGCGCCGCCTTCGAAGACCTGCTGATCGAACTCGCCCAGCTCGTCGCCAAGGATGGCGAAGGCGCGCAGAAATTCGTCACCATCACGGTGACCGGCGCCCAGTCGCCCAAGTCCGCCCGCAAGATCGCCCTGACGATCGCCAATTCGCCGCTGGTCAAGACCGCGATCGCCGGTGCCGACGCCAACTGGGGCCGCATCGTCATGGCCGTGGGCAAGGCCGGCGAGAAGGCCGACCGCGACAAGATCACGATCAGGATGGGCGGCAAGCTCGTCGCCGAGAAAGGCGCCGTCCACCCCCGCCACGACGAGGCGGCGGCGACCGAGCACTTCAAGGGCCGCGACATCCAGATCGAAGTCGATGTCGGCATCGGCCGGGGTGAGGCCACGGTCTGGACCTGCGACCTGACCCACGGCTACATCGACATCAACGCCGATTACCGGAGCTGAGATCGGCGAAGGGATCGACGATGCTCAGGCCGTCGAAGATCCGGCCGTTCTGCAGGTCCTCGCTGTAAAGCACGTCGCAGCCCGCATCCCGGGCTGCGACGACGATCAGTGAATCGTAAAAGGACAGGCGATGCACAGCGGCCAGTTTGCGTGCGGCCTCGTGCATCTCGAGGGTCAGCGGGATCGGCGGCGCCACGAGGGCCAGCACATCCTCGATCGCCTCGGCGACGGCTTCCCAGTCGCGGCCCTGCTTTCGCACGGCGACATTGGTGAATTCATTCAGCACCTGAACGCTGATCAGGCCGCCGGCGGCGAGCAACGCGCGCGCCCGTTCGGCCTTGGGGCCGGCCTGCTGCGCGTAGACGATGATATTCGTATCGAAAAAGGGCTTCACCGCTCGTTCGCATCCTCGCGGCTGAAGCGCCCCTCGGGCCAGTCGCGCGCGGCCATGCGGGACAGGGCGGCCTGTCCGCGATCGCGCTTCTCGACGGCGATCAGGCGGTCTTCGGTCGCGACCACCGCCAGTTCATCGCCGGGCTTCAGGCCCAGGCGCTCGACCAGGGCCTTGGGCAGCCGCACCGCGAGGCTGTTGCCCCATTTCGCGACCAGCATGACCGATCCTCCGCGAGTGCAGTCTTCCGCATGATTGAACCATAATCCTCGTCGCCCCGGCGCAGGCCGGGGCCTTCCGACGAGAGAGGCGCCTCTGCCGGCCCGAGATGCCGGCCTTCGCCGGCATGACGAGAGGGGATAGGGGGCCTCCGTCATGCGGAAATGGCCATGGGTCATGCCTCGCCTATGTATATCCTAACTATGATATACATCGCAAGGCGCCTTGCGGCGGGCCGTCGCCGCTGCTATATCGGCATTAACAAACCCCTTTGAATTCAATGGGATATCGCCGTTGTCCAAGATCGTCCTCGTCGTCGCCGCGGTGCTGGTCGATCCCGACCGGCGCATCCTGCTGGCGCAGCGCCCCGCCGGCAAATCCCTCGCCGGCCTCTGGGAATTTCCCGGCGGCAAGGTCGAGCCGGGCGAGAGCCCGGAAGCGGCCCTGATCCGCGAGCTGGACGAGGAACTGGGCATCACCGTGCGCGAGCCCTGCCTCGCCCCCATGACCTTCGCCAGCCATTCCTACGAGAGTTTCCACCTCCTGATGCCGGTCTATGTCTGCCGGCGCTGGGAAGGTGTGCCGCAGGCTCTGGAACATGCGGCCCTGGCCTGGGTGCCACGGATGCGCCTCGGCGATTACCCGATGCCGCCGGCCGACCTGCCGCTGATCGCGGCGATCCAGGACCAGATCTGACAGGCGATTTCACGAAGGGGACCAGGCATGGCCAAGGCATTGACCGTCAGCGAGGCGGGCCTCGCACAGGTGATCACATCGCGCCAGCACCGGATGACGGCGGACGAGCCTTTGTCGGCGGGCGGCACCGACACGGGCCCCGCGCCTTATGAAGTGCTGCTGGCGTCGCTCGGCGCCTGTTCCTCGGCGACCTTGCGCATGTATGCCGGCCGCAAGGGCTGGGACCTCGGCCGGATCGAGGTCCTGGCGGCCTTCGCCCGCGACGACGCCGGTGTGGAGAGCATTCACCGCACCGTGAAACTGGGCGCGCCGCTCGGGGAAGAGCAGCGCGCCCGGCTGGCCGAGATCATCGAGAAGACGCCGGTGACCAGGACCCTGAAGCGCTCGATGACGATCACCACCGAATTCGCCTGACCTTCAGGCCCGCTTCTCCTTCAGGGACGGCAGGAAGATCGTCAGGATGCCGAGGGCCGGCAGAAACGAGCACAGGTGGTAGACATATTCGATGCTGGTGGCATCGGCGATCTGGCCAATGACCGCCGCGCCGATGCCGCCGAGACCGAAGGCGACGCCGAAGAACAGGCCCGCCACCATGCCGACCCGCCCCGGCATCAACTCCTGGCCATAGACGATGATCGCCGAAAAGGCCGAGGACAGGATCAGCCCGATCACGACCGACAGCACCGAGGTCCAGAACAGGTCGACATAGGGCAGCACCAGGGTGAAGGGCAGCACGCCGAGGATCGAACCCCAGATCACGTATTTCCGGCCGATGCGGTCGCCGATCGGCCCGCCGGCGATGGTGCCCACCGCGACCGCGCCGAGGAAGACGAAGAGCCGCAGCTGCGCTTCCTCGATGCTGACGCCGAAGCGGTCGATCAGGAAGAAGGTGTAATAGCTCTGGAAGCTCGACATATAGATGAACTTCGAGAACATCAGGGTGATCAGCACCACCAGGGCGCCGGCGATGCGGGCATTCGACAGGGTGACGCCATCGACCGCCGCGCGCTTTGGCTTGGACCCGGTCAGGCGGCGCGGGCCGTACCAGTTACCGACCTGCCACAGCACGGTCATGCCCAGCAGGGCGACGGCGGCGAACCAGGCGACCGCGCTCTGGCCGTTGGGCAGGATGATGAAGGCGGCCGCCAGCGGGCCGAGCGCCGTGCCGGCGTTGCCGCCGACCTGGAACAGCGACTGGGCGAGGCCATGCTGCCCGCCCGAGGCCATGCGGGCGACGCGCGAGGATTCCGGATGGAAGATCGACGAGCCGGAGCCGAGCAGGGCGGCCCCCGCCAGCAGCATCGGATAGCTCCAGGCCTGCGAGATCAGGCCGAGGCCGCACAGGGTCAGACCCATGCCGACCACCAGCGAATAGGGCCGGGGATGCCTGTCGGTATAGATGCCGATGAAGGGCTGCAGGATCGAGCCGGTGATCTGGAAGGTGAAGGTGACAAGGCCGATCTGCCCGAAATCGAGAGCGAAATTATCCTTCAGCATCGGATAGATCGCCGGCAGCACCGCCTGCATCAGATCGTTGAGCATGTGGCAGAAGCTGATCGCCAGCAGGATCGCGTAGGTCGCGCCCGCCGTCGTGGCCGGCTGCCTGTCGGCGGCGTTGATCGTCGTGTCGCTCATCGTTCTTTCCCTGGGCAGCCCGATATGCCGGCTTGACCCTTGATACCCGAGCCTGATCCTATGGTATTGGTTTTGACCTGCTATCGCAGGTGGGTCGATCCTTTTCGCGAGTGGGCCATGGTCCGGAATATCAGCGTTGCAGAATACGAAGCCGTGCCCCGGGCGGTGCTGGCGGTCGGCAACGATTATCCGGCCGGCTACGAGAAGGCGCCGCACAAGCACCGGCGGGGCCAGCTGCTCTACGCGACCTCCGGTGTGATGCTGGTCGGCACCGGATCGGGCACCTGGCTGGTGCCGCCGGAACAGGCGGTCTGGATCCCGCCCTGGACCCTGCATTCCATGCGCTCGACCGGCATGCCGCTCGGCACCCGCAACCTGTTCATCGAACCCGATGCGATCGAGGGTCTGCCCGAGGATTGCCGGGTGGTGAAGATCACGCCCCTGATGCGCGCCCTCGTTCTCGAGGCGGTCGACCTGCCGCTGGAATATGACGCGGACGGGCGGGGCGGGCTGATCATGAATCTTCTCCTCCACGAACTCCGCAGCCTGCCGGTGCAGCCGATGAACCTGCCCATGCCGGTGTCCGGGCCGCTGTCCGACCTGTGCCACGAATTCGCCCTGGCGCCCGACCCGCACGCGACGATCGACGACTGGTGCCGCCGTCTCGCCATGAGCCGGCGCAGCTTCACCCGCGCCTTCCGGGCGGGGACCGGCATCAGCTTCGCCCAGTGGCGCCAGCGCGCCTGCCTGTTCGCCGCCATGCCGCGCCTTGGCCAGGGCGAGCCGGTGACCAGGGTTGCCCTCGATCTCGGCTACGACAGCGTCGCCGCCTTCACCACCATGTTCCGGCGCTTGCTGGGCGAGGCGCCCAGCCGCTATTTCCGCCAGGTCGCCGACGGGCATTGGCCCGCCGCCGAAGCGTGATAATCTCCGGCCCCCGCAACGGATGAACACCGAATGCCCTATAAATCCCTTCGCGACTTCATCGAACGGCTGGAATCATCGGGCCGCCTCGTCCGGGTGACCGAGCCGGTTTCGACCGTCCTCGAAATGACCGAGATCCAGACGCGGCTGCTGGCCGAGGGCGGCCCCGCGGTCATCTTCGAGAAGCCGATCCGGGCCGATGGCACGATGTCGCCCTATCCCGTGCTGGTCAATCTGTTCGGCACGGTCGAGCGCGTCGCCTGGGGCATGGACCGCGAACCGCACGAGCTGCGCGAAGTGGGCGAGACCCTGGCCTTCCTCAAGCAGCCCGAACCCCCGGGCGGTTTCCGCGAGGCCTGGGCCATGCTGCCGCTGGTCCGCACCGTGATGGCGATGAAGCCGAAGACCGTGGGCAGCGCCCCGGTGCACGAAGTCGTGCTGACCGGTGACCAGATCGACCTCGCCGACCTGCCGATCCAGTCCTGCTGGCCGGGCGAGCCGGCGCCGCTGATCACCTGGCCCCTCGTCGTCACCAAGGGGCCCGGCGACGGGCGGGAAGACAGTTTCAACCTCGGCATCTACCGGATGCAGGTGACCGGCAAGAACACCACCCTGATGCGCTGGCTGAAGCACCGCGGCGGGGCGCAGCACTATCGCCGCTGGGCGGCGGAAAAGCGCGAGCCCTTGCCCGCGGCCGTCGTCCTCGGCGCCGATCCGGGCACGATCCTCGCCGCCGTGACGCCGGTGCCGGACACTTTGTCGGAATATCAGTTCGCCGGCCTCCTGCGCGGCCAGAAGGTCGAGCTGGTCGACTGCAAGACCGTGCCGCTGAAAGTGCCGGCGCAAGCGGAAATCGTCCTCGAGGGCTATGTCAGCCTCGATGATTTCGGCGACGAGGGGCCTTACGGCGATCACACCGGTTACTATAATTCGGTGGAACCCTTCCCGGTCTTCACGGTGACGGCGATCACCCGCAGGCGTAACCCCATCTATCTCTCGACCTTCACCGGCCGGCCGCCGGACGAGCCGAGCGTGCTGGGCGAGGCGCTGAACGAAGTGTTCATTCCGCTCCTCGTGCAGCAGTTCCCGGAGATCGTCGATTTCTGGCTGCCACCCGAAGGCTGCAGCTACCGGATCGCCGTCGTCTCGATGAAGAAGGCCTACCCGGGTCACGCCAAGCGCGTGATGATGGGGGTGTGGTCGTTCCTGCGCCAGTTCATGTACACGAAATGGGTGATCGTCGTCGACGACGACATCAATGCCCGCGACTGGAAGGATGTGATGTGGGCGATCTCGACCCGCATGGACCCGGTACGCGACGTGACGCTGATCGAGGGCACGCCGATCGACTATCTCGACTTCGCCTCGCCGGAATCCGGCCTCGGCGGCAAGGTCGGGCTGGACGCCACCAACAAGTGGCCGCCCGAAACCAAGCGCGAATGGGGCACCCAGATCCGCATGGAGCAGAAGGTGATCGACCGCGTCTCGTCGATGTGGGATCGCCTCGGCCTGCCGGGCAGCGGCAAGTCGATCTGGAAATAGCGTAAAGTCCCCTCCCGGCGCGGACGCGGGGAGGGGACTGCTCTTCAGTGCAGGCGGGCGACGAGGGCGGCGGTCAGCTCCCGCGTGGTGGCCTTGCCGCCGAGATCGCCGGTGCGTATCCGGTCCTCGTTCAGGGTCCGGTCGATCGCGATCTTCAGCTTCGACGCCAGATCCTGGCGCCCGACATGTTCCAGCATCAGGCCGGCGGCCATGAGCAGGGCGAGGGGGTTGGCGATGCCCTTGCCGGCGATGTCGGGGGCGGAGCCGTGCACGGCTTCGAAGATCGCCGCCTTCTCGCCGATATTCGCGCCCGGCGCCATGCCAAGGCCGCCGACGAGGCCGGCGATCTGGTCCGACAGGATGTCGCCGAACAGATTGGTGGTCACGATCACGTCGAACTGCCAGGGGTTCATGACCAGCTGCATGGCGCAGGCATCGACGATGCGTTCGTCGACCGCGACGCGGCCTTCATATTCCCGGGCGATGTTGCGGCCGATCTCGAGGAACAGGCCAGTGATCGCCTTCAGGATATTGGCCTTGTGGACGAGGGTGACCTTCTTGCGGCCATTGGCGACGGCATAGTCGAAGGCATAGCGGATGATCCGCTCGCAGCCGATGCGCGTGGTCACGCCCTGGCTGACCGCGACCGCCTTGGGATCGTCACCCACGGCGATGAAATGTTCGTGGGCGACGTAATAACCTTCAAGGTTCTCGCGCAGGAGGACGAGGTCGATATTCTCGAACCGCCCGCCCGGGATCAGGCTGCGCGCCGGCCGGACATTGGCGTAGAGCTTGAAGGCCTCGCGCAGGCGGACATTCACCGAGCGATAGCCACCGCCCGACGGCGTCGTCAGCGGGCCCTTCAGGGCAAGGCCGGTGCGGGCGATGGAATCCAGCGTCGCCTGGGGCAGGGGATCACCCGCCGCCTCGATCCCGGCCATGCCGGCATCCTGGGTATCGAAGGCGAAGGGCGCGCCAAGGGCGTCGAGCACGGTCACCACGGCTTCGACGATTTCGGGGCCGATGCCGTCCCCCGGTATGAGGGTTGCCGGTATCAGCGTCGTCGCGGCCATGGCCGAGTCTCCCGAAATGTGAGCGGTGCCCGGCTCATAGGCCTGGCGCGGTGCTTTGTCGACACCGACGAAAGGCGAAGATGACGCCGCGTCCGCCGGGCATCTTCAGCCCGGCAGGATGCGGGCGAGGGCGGCGCGGATCACCTGCTCCCCGGCGGTGGCGGCGGCCGGGCCGAGCCTTGCGGTTTCCGCACGCAGCGCCGGGATCGACAGGCCGCGTATCCCGCCAAGTTCCAGCCGGTAGCCGGCCAGCCAGCGCTCGATCAGGGCCGGGACGACCTCGACGTGGAACTGCAGGGCCAGCACCGTGGTGCCGATGGAAAACGCCTGGTTCAGCGTCATGCCGGTGGAAGCGAGGCGCACCGCCCCGTCCGGCAGGTCGAAGGTATCGCCATGCCAGTGCAGCACGTCGACACCATCGATCGCGGCGAGGGGCGAGGCATGGCCGGCGGTGGTCAGGGTGACCGGCGCCCAGCCGATTTCCTTGTCGCGTCCGGGATAGACCGCGGCACCCGCCGCGGCGGCCACGATCTGGGCACCGAGACAGATGCCGAGCAGGGCCTTGCCGCTGTCGAGGCGACGGCGGACGAAGGCGACCTCGTCGCGCAGGTAGGGGAAAAGATCGTCCTCATAGACGCCGAGCGGCCCGCCCAGCACGATGACGATATCGTCGGCCCCGGCGTCGAGCGCGGTCAGGTCGTCGATCCCGGGTTCGACATAGCGGATCTCGAAACCGGCTTCCAGCAGCACGGTTTCGATCAGGCCAAGATCCTCGAAGGCGACATGGCGCAGCGCGAGACAAGTTCGAGACATGGGTCCTCCTTGCTTGTCCGTTCACTGTTGTTTTGACGCGCCGCAGCGTGCCGGGTCAAGTCGTCATTGCCGAAATGGGAACAAGCGACATGCAAGAGGCGCAATGGTGGCCGTCCGTCCCGACTGATACGAAGGCGCATGGCGCCCATCGATTTTGCTCTCGTCCTGCTCGTGAACCTGATCTGGGGGTTCAATTTCGTCGCCGCCAAGGTCGGGGTGAGCGAGCTTCCGCCCATGCTGCTGACCGGCATCCGCTTCTGCGCCATCGGCCTCGTGCTGGCGCCGCTGATCTCCCGGGTGCCGCGCGATCAGATCAAGCCGGTGCTGTGGGTCGCGCTGACCGCGGGCCTGTGCCATTTCGGCCTGCTGTTCATCGGCATCGGCCTCGTCGGCGACGTCTCGTCGGCGGCGGTGGCGATCCAGCTGAACATTCCCTTCGTCACCATCCTCAGCGTGGTCATCCTGAAGGAGACGATCCGCTGGCGCCGCATCGTCGGCATCGTCATCGCCTTCGCCGGCGTCTTCGTCATCGGCTTCGATCCCCGGGTCTTTTCCTATCTCGACGGGCTTCTGCTCTGCGTCGCCGCCGCCTTCTCGATGGCGGTCGCCATGATCATCATGCGGCAGATGCGGGGCGTCGGCGTCTTCACCCTGCAGGCCTGGATGGGCCTCGTCACCGGGCCCAGCATGTTGCTGTTCTCGGCCCTGTTCGAGACCGGGCAGGGCACGGCGGTCGCCAATGCCTCGCTGCTGGCCTGGGCCGCGGTCGCCTATACCGCCTTCGGCTCGTCGCTGATCGCCCATGCCGCCAATTTCCGCCTGTTGCAGCGCTATCCGGTCACGACGACGGCGCCGCTCATGCTGCTGTCGCCGGTGCTTGGTATCGTTTTCGGGGTAATGCTGCTTGGCGATGCCCTGACCTGGCGTATGATCGGTGGCAGTCTCATGACGCTGGCCGGCGTTGGCATCATCATGCTGCGCGAGCGGAAAATCGTGGGAGTGGCGCCATGAATCGCGTGATGGACCGCCCGTCACCCAATCGCGACAGCCGGAACGGCGTCGCCGTTTCGATCCTGATGATCCATTATACCGGCATGAAAACCGGGGCCGAGGCCCTGGCCCGCCTGTGCGATCCCGAGGCGAAGGTCTCCAGCCATTACCTGGTCGAGGAAGATGGCGATGTCTTCCGCCTGGTGCCCGAGGAGCTTCGCGCCTGGCACGCGGGGCAGGGCAGCTGGCATGGCATCGACAATATCAACGCCCATTCGATCGGCATCGAACTGGTCAACCCGGGTCACGAGTGGGGCTATCGCCATTTTCCGCCGCCGCAGATGAAGGCCCTGGCCAGTCTGTCCCGCGCGATCATCAACCGCTGGGGCATCGACGCCTTCAATGTCATCGGCCATTCCGATGGCGCGCCGCTGCGAAAGACCGATCCCGGCGAATTGTTCGACTGGCCCTATCTGGCTGGCCGGGGTGTCGGTTTCTGGATCGAGGGCGGCGACCCGGTGACGGGCGGGCGGCTCGGCCCCGGGGAATCGGGCGTCATGGTCGAGGCGCTGCAGGCCGACCTTGCCGCCTTTGGCTATGGTCTTCATGTGCACGGCCGCTACGACGCCGAAACACGGGCGGTGGTCGCCGCTTTCCAGCGCCACTGGCGTCCCGCCGTGGTCGATGGCGTCGCCGATGAGGACACTCGTGGCCGGCTCGCCCGGCTCTTGCGTATCCGGGCCGAAACCGTTAGGCCTTGAGCCGTCAGATGGCCGGGTGACCGCCGCCGCGTTAAGCGGGGGAGGAAAGTCCGGGCTCCACGGAGACAGGGTGCCGGGTAACGCCCGGCGAAGGCGACTTCAGGGACAGTGCCACAGAGAGCAGACCGCCGGAACGCCGGATGAAAGTCCGGCCGGCCGGTAAGGGTGAAAGGGTGCGGTAAGAGCGCACCGCGCTGACGGTAACGCCAGCGGCATGGTAAACCCCACCCGGAGCAAAACCAAATAGGGGCGACATGCGGGCGCAAGTCCGCGGGATCTGTTTCCGGTCCGTCGCCCGGGTCGGTTGCTCGAGACGGCCGGCAACGGCCGCCCTAGAGGAATGGTCACCCGTCGCGGGCAACCGCGGCGACAGAACCCGGCTTACAG
>JAOZVS010000124.1 GCA_025869435.1 Zavarzinia sp. | reverse complement strand
AGGGGTTCGTCGAGCTTCTGCCAGTCGATCAGGATATCGCCCGCCGCGTGTTCATACTGCAGGGCGCCGATCGCGTCGTATTTCGCGCGCACCTTCTCGGTCAGCAGGCCGACACGCTTGAAGTTGGGGATCAGGCGCTCGAACAGCAGGTGCTGGAAGATCGCCGTGACATGGCTCTTCAGGATGTGTTCCCGCGCGGCATCGACATCGAAGCCATATTCGGCGGCGACATCCATGCCGAACAGGCGATCGCGCATGATCAGGCTGGCCTGATAGGCGAATTCGGCCCTGTCCTCGATCTCCTGCTCCGGCAGGGTCTTGATCCAGTCTTCGAGGTAATTGACGCCGAAGGCGACATGGCGGCCCTCGTCGCGCATCACCAGTTCAACCACCTGACGCAGCAGATTGTCCCGCGTGGTCTGGGTCATGGTGCCGAAGGCGGCGAGCGCGAGGCCTTCGATGATCAACTGCATCCCGATGAATTTCAGGTCCCAGCGCGGATCTTCCAGCACCTTGTCGATCAGGGCCTTCAGGTTCGGGTTGATGCGGTAGAGCTGACCGCAATGCTTGCGCAGGTACATGTTGAAGGCTTCGACATGACGGGCCTCGTCGAAGGTCTGGCTGGCGGCATAGAGCTTGGCGTCCGCCGTCGGCGCGCAGGAGACGAGCTGCGAGGCGACCAGCATCGCGCCCTGTTCGCCGTGCAGGAACTGGGCGACGGTCTGGGCATGGGCCTTCCAGGCGAAGCGGATCTTTTCCGCTTCCGGCAGGGCTTCGTATTCGTGATAGCCGTTGAAGGGATTGGTCGCCGGATCCATCGGGTAGTCGTTGTAATCGACCGACATTTCCCAATCGACATCGAGCGTCGCATTCCAGTTGTGCCGCTTGCCGAGCTCGTAGAGGCGGCGGATCTTGGCGTTGGCGCTGTCGTAGTCCCAGTTGTAGGACCCGGTCAGCGGCGTGTTGAAGATTTCCCGGATGGTCTCGACATCCGATTCATCGAGGCGACCGGTCAGGTCGTTCTCGGTAAAAGCACGGGTTTCCTGGGGGGGCTGTTCGACAAGACGCATACGCATGGGTTTCCTCCGCTTCTTGGCCGCTTTCGGGCTGCGTCCAGAGAATACGAGGGATGCTCGTGTTGCATTGAGCTAGGTCAATCCAACTGATTATTTGTCAGTTTGTCGTTCCCGCCACAGGGAAAACCCGGCCACGACACAGGCCAGCACCGCGAGCCAGATCAGCCGGCTTTCATAGCGATCATGCGGATTGGACAGCACGCCGCAGATGAAGGCATTTCCGATCAGGGTCACGAAGACCAGCGAGGCAAGGCGCCCCGCCCCCGCCCGGCCGCGCCGGAAACAGGCAAAGGCAAGGAAAGGCAGGGCGATGAAGGCGGCGAAACCGACCGGTACATGGACGATGTTCAGCGCCTCGAAGGGGAATGACTTGTCACGCTGACGGGCGGCCATGAAATCCGGCAACTCCTGGGGCATGTCGCGCTCGAAGACCCACTGGGTATGCCAATGGGTCTCGTTCAGCCCGTCGCCGGTCGCGACGAGGCCGAGCTGACCGACGAAACTGCGCCAGGCCGCGGCCAGATGCAGTCCCGGATACTCGATCAGCGACCGCCGGGTGATCTCCGCCAGTTCGGGCCCAGCGCCTTCCCAGCCGCCGATCTTGTAGAGCGGGCTGCCGCCCCACCACAGGAAACTGTCATTGTTGCGCTGGCTGCCGTCAGGCTCGTAAAGCTCGGCCTGCAGATCGCACAGTTTGAAGGCCGGATCCGGACAATGGTCGGCGAGGAAACGGCTGGCGATACCGTCCTGCACCAGACGGCCGAACAGGAAGATGTCGCCGCCGGGCGTGAAGCGGAACTGGCCATAGAGCGCCTGATTGCTGAGCGGCACCGACAGGACACCCAGCGCGAGAGCAAGACCGCCGGCACCGAGACGCCAGGTCGTGCGCCGGCTCCAGTGCCGCAAGGGTGCATGGAAACGCGCCCCGGCGATCAGCAGGGCCTTGTAGAGTACAAGCCCGAACAACAGGGCGACCGTCCCCGTATGGCTGGCGGCGCCCAGAATGACGACCAGGCCCAACAGGATGCTGACCGCGAGGCCCCGGCCATCGCGCCCCTCGATCAACAGGAACAACGCCAGCACGGCGGTGGCGGCGGCGAGGTCGGGCAGGAGCTGGGACGTGTACCAGGAAATGCCGGTGACCGCGGCCAGCAACAACGCGCAAGACCCGGTGAACAGCCCGAGACGGGTGCCACGAAACCCGAGCAGGGCGCGCCCCGTCTCGGCGAGAAGGCCGAGCACGATCAGGCTCTGAACCACGATTGCCGGCCAGAACGACAGGTGCCAGTAGAGCCCGTCCAGGAACAGGCCATAGGGCGTCGCCCGGCCGAAACCCGGTTCGGTCTCGTAGATCCGTGAGATGAAGCCGCCTGTATCGTGGAAGGTGATCGGATAGCCATTCCACAGCGCGGGGCCGAGCAGCGACAGGAGGGCGAGAACGAGGCTGGCCGCGACGGCAAGGAAACGCATGTAAATTCAGCTCTTTTCTCGACCGGAGGGGGGCCCCATCGCCTTGAGGAACACCGTGCCTCACGCACAGTTCCGCCTGCGGGCTTGGAGAATGGCGGCGGGCTTTGCGACAATGGCCGAGATCCGAACCGAATCGCCCATGGGGCCAGGGCGCCGCTCATGAATGTCAGTGTACACGATGTGCCCGGTATCCTGATCCTGCTCGCGGCGGCGGTGCTGGCGGCGACCTTTCTCGGCCGGCTCAAGGTGCCGCCGCTGCTGGCCTATGTCGTGACGGGGATTGTCATCGGCCCCGCCGGGATCGGTTTCGTGCGCGAGCCGGAAAGCCTGGCCGGCTTCGCCGATTTCGGTGTCGTCTTCCTGCTGTTCGCCATTGGTCTCGATCTGCCGTTGAACCGGCTGCGCGCCATGCGGCGCTTCATTTTCGGCCTGGGCACGGCGCAGGTGCTGGCGACGCTTTTCGCCATCGGCATTCTGCTCGGCCTGCTGGTGCTGTTCGGGCTGCTGGCGCCCAGCGCCGGCACCGTCATCGCCATCGCCGGGGGCCTTGCCCTGTCGTCGACCGCGACCGTGGTCCGCCTCATGGTCGAGCGGCGCGAAACCATGACCCGCTTCGGCCGGGCGACTGTCGCCGTCCTGCTGCTGCAGGATCTCGCGGTCGTGCCCCTGCTGACGCTGATCGGCGTGATGGCGACGCCGGAGGGGAATTTCGACCTTCTCGCCGCCGCCTTCGGCCTCGCCAAGGGCATAGCCGCCATCGCGCTCATCCTGTTCGGCGGCCGGATCGTGCTGAAACCCCTGTTCCATCTGGTGGCCGACGCGGCGAGCCCGGAACTCTTCACCGGCCTGACGCTGCTCGTCGTCCTCGGCCTTGGCATGGTCGCGGAACTGGCCGGCATGTCGATGGCGCTCGGCGCCTTCCTGGCCGGGCTTGCCCTCGCCGATACGCCGTTCCGCCATCAGGTCGATGCCGATGTCGAGCCCTTCCGCGGCTTGCTGCTCGGCCTGTTCTTCGTCACCCTCGGCATGATGCTCGACCTGCGGATGCTGATCGACCAGCCGTTGCTGGTGATCGCCCTCACCCTCGCGCTGATCGCCCTGAAAGCAAGTATCGCCGCCGGTCTCGGCCGTCTGTTCGGTCTCGATCCCGGTCCCGCCATCCGCTTCGGCACCCTGCTGGCGCAGGCCGGCGAATTCACTTTCGTCGCCGTCAATCTCGCCCTCGGCAACCGGCTGATGGATCAGGAGACGGCCTCCCTCGTCGCCATCGTCGCCGCGCTTTCACTGGCGCTGACCCCCTTCGTCGTCAGCCTGGGCGCGCGGCTCGCCACGCTGATCGAGGACCGCACCCGCGACCCCGATCTGTCGCCCCACGACATTCCCGAAGTCCCGTCGCATGTGCTGATCGCCGGTTTCGGCCGGGTCGGGCGCACGGTGGCCGAGGTCCTGAAGGCGGCCGACATCCCCTACATGGCGATCGATGCCTCGACCCATGCCGTCGCCACCGCGAGGGCCGAAGGCTATCCGGCCTTCTATGGCGATTGCCGGTTGCCGGCGGTGCTGCGCTCGATCGACATCATGCGGACCAGTGTCGTCGTCATCGCCCTCGACAATGTTCCCGCCAGCCTCGCGACCCTGCAGGCCGTGCGTCAACTCGTCCCCGACATGCCGGTGATCGTCCGGGCGCGGGACCTCGCCGCCGCCCGCGATCTGCGCCGGGCCGGCGCGACCGATGTCGTGCCCGAGACGATCGAGGCCAGCCTCGCTCTTGCCGGCGGTGCGCTGCGAATTCAGGGCAAGGATGCGGAAGAGGTCGAGGACCGCTTGGCGGGCTTCCGCCGCAAAGCCGAGTTATCCACTGAAAAGAAAAATCAGTAATACTCGATAACGCACTGATTCATATGAAGGATGAACTTTATATTCAGATTCAATCCACAGGGATGACCATGCCGTCATAGGCTGGCTCCACGCCGACCGGCAGGCTGTGGATCAGACTGTCGTAATCCATTTCCCAGGTCATATGGGTGAGGATGGCGCGGGCGGGCCTGACCCGCTCGATCCACGACAGGGTCTTCTCCAGATGGGCATGGCTCGGATGCGGCGTGTGGCGCAGCGCGTCGACGATCCAGACCTCCACCCCTTCGAGGGCGGCGAAGGCTTCTTCCGGCAATTCGTTCACATCGGTCGAATAGGCGATATTGCCGAAGCGAAAGCCGAGGGTTTCGATATCGCCATGGATCTGGCGAAAGGGCAGGACGTCGATCTCGCCGATAGAGAACGGGCCATCGATCTCGATCCCGTCGCAGATCGCTGGATAGCCGCCGTTGCCCTGAAAGATATAGGAAAAGCGCCGGCTGACGGTGCCGAGCGTGCGGGCATCGGCATGGATCGGCACCCGGCGCCGCATCACGCCGGCGATGCCGCGCAGATCGTCGATGCCGTGGCAGTGATCGGCATGGTCATGGGTCAGCAGCACGGCGTCGAGCCGCTGCACCCCGGCGGAAATGCATTGCTCGCGCAGGTCGGGCGAAGCGTCGACGATCAGCGAGGTTTCGCCCCGCTCCACCAGGATCGAGACCCGGCGGCGGCGGTTCTTCGGGTTGTTGGGATCGCAGCGGCCCCAGTTGCCGGTGATCGACGGCACGCCGCCCGACGTGCCGCAGCCCAGCACCGTGACTTTGGTTCCCGAGGTCATGCGGCGGCCAGGACGGCCGCGACATCGGCCTTGGTGAAGAGGCGGCGGAAATTCTCGG
>JAOZVS010000123.1 GCA_025869435.1 Zavarzinia sp. | reverse complement strand
AGTCCTCGATGAATCGCTCGCAGAGCTCCTTCACCGTCGGCGCCGCTCTCATGGCAGAGCGCTCGGAGCTGGGGTCGTTGCCGAGACGAACATCCGCCAGCCAGTCCTGTGCGATCTTCCTGGCCTGCTCGACGGTCAATTCCCCGTACCGGCCGATCGCCGGCTTGCGGCGGATGCCGGACCGTGTCTGATAGTGGAGCATGAAGATCTTCCGGCCAGCGGGCGTGACCTTCACCATGAAGCCGGGTATGAGTGTGTCGCGGAGATCGTAATCGCGCTCCTTCGGGGTCGCAGCCTCGACCGCCGACTTGGTGAGTTTGAGTTTTGGCATTTTCCACCTCCTGAGAGGCTGGAACCAGGTGCGATATAGGTGCAACCAGGGATCCAACCGTAGCGTACAACCGGCTGGAACAGGAACCGCGATCAGAGATGAAAGTCCATATGGATCAGTCTCTTATCGGGCGCTAGCGTACAACCGGATACACAACGGATACCCTATTTGGGCGCGCTCAAAATCTGTTGCCGGCAACGGCGTGTTGGTTCGAGTCCGACCTGGGGCACCAAATTCCAAAGCCATGGAAGCACCCTGGGCCTGGAAACGAAACCCATGGGGTCGGGGCACGTCGACGCGGATCGAATCCCCACCGCTTCCCCCAGTCCCCCCGCCGCGTCACGCGATCCTGAATTGATCTCCACGGGCCGGCATTGGGGCTCTGATCAGATCGACGCATTGTCAAACACGCGGCCTCGTCAATGATCGGACCGGATGAGCTTGACGTCCTGCGCCGCCGCCCAGGCGCGCCGCGATCCGCCGGCAACGACTGTTCCCCACAGACTTCCGCGTGCAGGAAAATCAAGAGTGGGAAGCGTCTCCGCACCCGCTCCGACCCCGGTCAACGCGCCGGAGGCCTGGGCGCGCCTGAAAATCCCGCGACAGTCCCGAATACCCCCAAGCGCCAGATAATTTCCGCCTAGAAGAAGCGATCGAAGCGAACCCGGCCTGGGTGCAGGCCCTTTTCGGCGATCAGAAGGGCTTCCAGCGCTTGCACCATGGGCGGCGGGCCGGCGCAGTAGAAGTCGAAGGCATCGAATCTCTCGCCCAGCCAGCCGGCCAGGATGTCGTGGATATAGCCCTTGGGCAGGCCCGGGGCGGCTTCGTCCGAGACGGCGGGATGATAGTCGAGACGGGAGCCGAGGCCTGTGAGGTCGCGGGCCCAGGCCTCCCCCGGCAGATCGAGCGCCGCGCGGCCGCCGTGAAAGAAATGCACCCGGCGCTGGTCCGCGGGATCGGCCGCGATGCCGCGCGCGATCGAGACCATGGGGGCAAGGCCGGAGCCACCGGCGACGCAGACGATGTCCCGAGGGCCTTCGCGCAGATGGGCGAGGCCGTAAGGGCCATCCAGCATCACCGCCGCCGGGGGGTCGTCGAACAGCCGGCCGGTCATGCGCCCGCCAGGCACACGGCGGATCTGGAAATGCCATTCGCCCGCGTCATTGGCGGTATTCGACAGGGAATAGGCCCGCTCCAGACCGTCCGGCAGCGACAGCAGGGCATATTGGCCGGGCAGGAAATCCGCCGGACCTTCCGCCCTGAAACGGAATTCCCGGATATCGCGGGTGATATCGGCGATGCCGACGAGACGGGCGCCGCGCCTCACGGGCCGGACCGGCGGCACGCAGGCGGGATCGAGGCGCAGACGCAGGCGACAGTCGCCGGAGGGCCGCGACTGGCAGGCCAGCACCCGGCCCTTGCGCCGGTCCCGGTCGGACAGGCCGGGCGCCTCGGGCCACAGATTGTCCACCGCGCCCTCGACCAGTTCGACCTTGCAGGTGCCGCAACCGCCCGCGTTGCATTCATAGGGCAGGCCGAGGCCGGCGCGCAGTCCGGCGCGCAGCAGCGTATCCCCCGCCTCGCAGGGGAAGGCCGCGCCGTCGACGATCTCGATACGAGCCATGATCTTCATCCGAGGAGATAGAGGCCGCCGTCGCGCCGCTCGAAGCGGTGAACGCGCAGCGCGATGGTACAGGGGGCGCCGCAGGGCTTGCCGCTCGAAAGCTCGAAGGCGCCCGAATGCCAGGGACATTCGACGACACATTCGTCCGCGTCGATCTCGCCTTCCGAAAGCGAGGCCTCGCCATGGGTGCAGGTATCGTCGGTGACGAAGAAACGCCCCTGAACCCGGAAGACCGCGATCGGCGGGCGGCCCGCGATCTCGATCTTCAGGGCGCCGCCCTCGGGCACCGCGTCTTCAAGGCACAGGAAAGTGCCGGCCAGAACACCGCCGTCGCTCATGCGAATGCCTCCATCGGATTGCCGCGCCCTTCGGGGCCGAGCGCCAGATAGCCGCCATCGACCGCCAGCGTGGTGCCGGTGATCAGCGAGGCGGCCGGGGACAGCAGGAAGACGATCGCCGCCGCCACTTCCTCGGGATCGCCCACCCGACCGGTCAGGTGGAAGGCGCCGGCGATGCGGTCTGCCCTGGCCCGGTCGCCGCCCGAAAGCCCGGCGATGGGGGCCGACCAGGTCCAGCCCAGCGAGACGGCGTTCACCCGCGTGCCCTCGGCGGCGAGGTCGAAGGCCTCGTTGCGGGTGACCTGCTCGATCGTCGCCTTGGTCGCGGGATAGAGCCAGCGGCCCCCTTGCGCGACACGGCCGGACACGCTGGTGACATTGACGACGGCGCCGCCGCCGGCCGCCGCCAGATGGGGCCGGCAGGCCCGCAGCATCATGACGCCGCCGAAGACATTGACATCGAAGGCCGCGTGCCAGTCCGCGCGGGGCGACGCCGGCCCCTTGTCGATATAGCAGGCCGCGAGATTGACCAGATAGTCGAGGCGCCCGAAGGCGCCGACCGCGCCCGCGACACAGGCCGCGATCGCATCGTCATCGGTCACATCCGTCCGCGCGAAGCGGCAGGCGGGACCAAGGCCGGCCGCGACCGCCTCGCCGCCGGCGACATCGATATCGGCGAGCGTCACCCGCGCCCCGGCCTTGATCAGGGCGGCGACCACGGCCGCCCCGATCAGGGTCGCGCCGCCTGTGACGATGGCGGTCTTGCCGGTCAGATCCTGTGTCATCTCAATGTCTCTCCGTCGGAATGCCGGTGAAGGCGCCGTTGCAGAACACCAGGGCGTCGAGGCCACCGCCACGGCGGTGACGCAGCACCCGGCCGATCAGGATCAGATGATCGCCGCCCTCGACCACCTGATCCCGCGCGCATTCGAGCTGGGCGAGACAGCCGGGCAGCAGGGGCGCGCCGCCCGCGCCCGGCGCCGTCTCCAGCCCGGCGAAGCGATCCTCGCCCGGGCGGGCGAAGCGCTGGCACATCTCTTCCTGATCCTTCGCCAGGATGTTCACGGCGAAATGATCGGCCCCGGCGAAAAGTCCGAGGCGGGGCGAGGTCTTCGCCAGGCTCCACAGGATCAGGGGCGGATCGAGGGAGACCGAGGCGAAGGAATTGATGGTCAGGCCCACCCTTGTCCCTCCCGGCGCCACGGTGGTGACCACCGCGACGCCGGTCGCGTAAAGCCCGAGGGACCGGCGGAAGTCGCGAGGATCGAAGGCGGCTTCCGCGGCCGCGAGGTCAGGCGACATTGCCCACCCGCGACGCGATATAGGCCCTGGCCGCCTCGATGCTGGTGATCGCCGGCCAGAAGCGGCTGGGATCGTTGAAGTTGCCGACGAAATCATCGGCGATCGCCGGGAATTTCGAGGCGGCCCCGAGGATTTCCATGATCGACGGCGGCGGCGGCACCAGGAGGCCATTGGTGAAGTCGGTGGTGTACTGGCCCGACCGCTCCCAGAACCCGGCATAAAGCTCCTCCATCCAGTCGCGGGTGAAGGGGGCGTCGCCCCGCGCGAGGATCGCGTCGAGATAGGCGGTGACCATGCGCGTTGCATTGTTGGCACCCTGCCCGGCGATCGGGTCGTTCAGCACCACGGCATCGCCAATGCCGAAGACGATGCGACCGGACGGCAGCGTGCCCACCGCCTTGCGGACCACCGGCGTGAAGCTGCCCTTCAGCCAGGCATTGGCATCGGTGATTTCCATGTCGTCGGGAACATGATCCGCCTCGTCCGGGGTCAGGGTCTTCACCGCCTGACGGACGCGCGCGACCATGTCGTCGCCATCCTTCACATCGCCGAAGACATCCATCGGCCCGCCGGGGATGGCTTCGAACAGGAAGCTGCGGCATTCGCCCCGGGCATGGGTGTAATAGGGCAGCGAGAAATATTCGCCGGCACCGGCGATGAAGTTGAAACGCATCGGGCGGAAGGGAATGTCACGCCACGGCCGAGGGCCGGTCAGATTCGAGCCGGTGACGAGCACGGCGGCGAGATTGCGCGGCGGCACGCTGTGCACCGATTTCTCGTCGTCGCGCTCGAACAGGGCGGCGATGGCGCCCTTGCCGGCGGCGACGATGGTCAGGTCATGGGTGGCCGAGATATCGTCGAGATCGGCGAGACTGACCGATTTGATCACCAGCCGGCCGCCCCGGCGGGTGAATTCATCCATCCAGCGGTGGAACTTGGCGCGCATGTCGACCGCCTGGCCGTGATTGTCGCGCAGGCGGCCCTGCACGGTCAGGCCGATGGTCCCGTCGGGGGCGCGGAAATCGACATGAATGCCTTCGGAATAGGGCGCCAGCTCTTCCCAGAAATTGAGGCCGAGCGCCCGCTCCAGCTTCAACGAGTTTTCGAACATGAAGGTGGTGGACGGCAGACGGCTGTGCAGCAGCTGTTCCGAGGTCCGGTCGGAATAGAGGGTAACGTCGTAACCCTTGTCGATCAGGCCGAAGCCGAGCAGCAGGCCGGCCTGGCCGCCGCCGATGATGGCAATCTTGCGCATGGGAAAGTTCCTTGAAATCCTGGTGTCAGACCGTGGTGAAGCCGTCCTTGTGCGGACTGATCAGCGAGAGGGAGAGGATGACGTGGTGGAACCGCCATTCCCCCGCCGCCCGGCGCAGGCGGCTGTCGTAGGTGCCGCCCAGCCAATGGGCCACGGGGGCGGCGCCCGGTTCCGGTGTAATTTTCGAAGTCTCCCACAGCCACCAGCGGCAGCGGGCGGTATCGCCCTCGGGATCGATCTCGATGATCGGCGAGGTCATGAAGTGAAGGGTCCAGACGATCTGCTCGCGCGCGATGGTCGAGATCGCGTCGAGGATCACCTCGCGCCCTTCGTGGCGGCCGAAGCCTTCGGCCTCCCAGACGGCATCCTCGGTGAAGAGGTCGCGGAAGATCGCGGGATCATTCCGCCGGTCGGCGCCGAGGGCATAGCGTCCGACCAGGGCGCGGATCGCCTCGGCGCTTTCGAGCCGGTCGAGCCGGGTCTCGAGGGATGCCGTCCGGGCCATGGTCAGGCGGCCTCCCGCCCGTGTTCGGCGATGAAGCGGGCTTCATCGAAGCTGAAGGGAACAAGCGGGTCACCCTTGTAAAGCTCGACATGGGGCGCCACTTCGGCGAGCGACAGCGCCAGCCAGAACGCCGGCCGCGCGTCCTCGGGCAACTGGCCGAGGGGGTATTGATCGACGTAGGCGAGGATCTTCGGCAGCAGCGGCAGGGCGGCATCGTAGAAGGCGCGGATCTCGCCGGTGGAGGACTGGACGCGCTTCCGCTGGCGCTCGTCCTGGGTGGGCAGGGCCCAGCCGATGAAGGGCGTCAGGGTCTCGAAGGCCTTGGGCAGGGTCTTGGTCATGATGCTCTCCTCACTCCGCCGCCATGAATTTCTCGAGGGCGTGGTAGCCGTGCCGGATCAGGATTTCGTCGTCCTGCAGGTGCATTACCTGCTTCGCGCCGGATTCGAGGGCGGTCTGGGTGTCTTCCATGGTCGCGGTGTCCTCGAGCCAGGCGTTGCGCTGCAGGACCTGGGCGAATTCCTGGCCCCAGCGTTCCGAATTGGTCTTCGGCTGGGGCAGGTAGTAGCGGCCTTCCCAGCGGGTGCGGTTGTGGGCGACCGGCCAGAACTGATGGGTGAACCAGATGCCTTCCGAGATGTGCAGCAGCAGGTTGGGGAACAGCACGCACAGCTCGAAGGCGAAGTCGGACCGTTTGTCCGGATTGACGGTGGGCGGCAGCATGGTCGCCGCCCTGGCCGCGACGAGCGAGGCCCCCGACAGGGAATTGGCGATCTTCGCGACCGGCTTCGGTTCGGCGTCCAGCGTCAGGCAGACCGCGGTGGTGCGGTGCGGCCCGGCGAGATAGACGTTCTGCAAGCCCGACGAGAAGACATTCGGGAAGGAGCCGGCATGGATCGTCGAGACGTGATAGGCCTCGGCGAAGGCGTCATGGGCGACTTTCCAGTTGCAGTTCAGCTCGGTGTTATAGGCGAAGCATTTGGTCATGTCGCCATAGGGGAAGCCCCCCATGTGCTTGCCCATGTCGCCCAGGAATTCCGCGACCGTGTCGGTGCCGGCGGGATCGAGGTTGACGAAGACGAAGCCTTCCCAGACATCGGTGCGGATCGGGGTGAGGCCGTTGTCCTTGCGCTCGAAGCAGGAATGGAACTTGCCTTCCTCGGGCACGGCGACGAGGTCGCCCTTGGCGTCATAAACCCAGCCGTGGAAGCGACAGGTGACGACGGCGGCCTTGCTCGAGCCGAAGGTTTCGTCCCCATGTTCGACCACGACTTTGTTGCCGCGGTGCGAGCAGGTGTTGTGGAAGCCGCGGATCACCCCGTCCTTGCCCCGGATCAGGATCACGGACGTATGGGCGAAGGCGAGTTTCTTCACCTTGTAATCGCCGGGGTTCGGGATTTCCTCGACGCGGGCGACCTTCAGCCAGGTCTTCCTGAAGACCTTGTCCATTTCCCGGTCGAAGAATTCCGGGGAGACGCAGGGTTCGACCGGAATGGGGCCGGTGCCGAGCTCGGGATAGGCGGCGGCCCAGCGCTGTTCAGTCTGTGACATCACAAATCTCCTCAGAGGCCGTATTGGGCGCGGACGAGATGGGCGATGCCCATCTTCTCGATGATGTTCATGGGGCACATGAAGGTGACCCGGACCATGCCGGGCAGCCGGCTGATCTCGATCGAGCCGGTGATGGTGGCCCGGTTCAGGATCTCGTCGTAGGGAAGGCCGGTGACCTTCGAGGCCCGCTCCAGCCCGTTCTTCGTCGCGTCGTTCAGGTTGGCGGCGGTGCCGAGGAAGGTGATCGGGGCGTTATCCTCGATCTCGGTCTGGCCGTAGCGCGCGGCGAGCGCCTTGACCGCGGCCTTCTGCGCCGCCGTCATCGGCCGCGCCATGGGCGGCAGGTCGTCGGGGCGCTGGAGCAGGATCGGGCCGTCGATGGCCAGGCCCTTGATGACCTCGACGTCCACTTCCGTCTCGCCCGAGACATCGGTGGCATGGCCCGCGATCTCGCCGTTGCCCTGCTGGGCGTGCATGTCGCCCATGTAGATACCAGCGCCGGGGACTTTCACCGGGCAGATCAGGATAGCGCCTTCGCGGACCGAATTGGTGTCCATGTGGCCATCGGTCTTGGCCGCGTCCAGCTGGTCCTGGGTCAGGGCGTAATTGTGCGGGGCGCCGATCAGGAAGGCGCCGAAGTCGCCGCAATTGTGGGAGTCGGGAATGTCGACCGACGGCGTCGTGCCGATATTGCCGAGGAAGGGCTGCATGTGGGCGGCGAGGCCGACGATGTCGGCGCGGGCCAGCGTCAGGATCGAATGCTGTTCGGCGAGATCGGGCAGGACCGAGAATTCGCTGGCGCTGCCGGCCAGTTTCTCCGCGACCGCCTTGTTCACGGTGACCGAAACGCCGGCCTCGCGGTCGAGCACGATCACATAGCCGTTCGACATGTGGAAGGCGTGGACCTTGGTGCCGCAGACATCGCAATGGATCGCGTCGTCGCCGATACCCTCGACGTGGGACGGCGGGCTCATGGTGCCGCAGGCGGGACAGAGCTTGGCGACGAAGGGATCGCCCTTGTAATGCCCCTCGACGAATTCCATGACGCCCGAGGAGGTGGCGAGCGAGGTCACCTTCATGCTCCGGATCTTGATCGCGACGGCGTCGCCGACCTCGGCGCCCTCGACCGCGACGGGCTGGGTTACCTCATGGCCGCCCTTGAACTTGGGCGTGATCATCGGCCCCCAGCAGCCCGGCGGCGTGCCGGTCCTGATGGTGCCGCCGTCGGCCACCGGACCGAGCATGGGGATGCTCGGCCCGACGATGCCGCCGGAGTAGGAATGAACTTCGATGACGGGCGCTGCCGACATGATGGAACTCCTTGAAGTCTTGGGGGCCGATCAGAACGCGAGGGTGAGGTTCAGCCAGAACTTGTCGCCTTCGGACTTGTTCTCGACCTCGAACTCGCTCTGGTATTTGGCGGCGACCATCAGGTTGCCCGCGCCATAGGAGACCTGGGGACCGAGGGCGAGCGCCTGGCCCTTGAAATCGCCGAGCACGGCGCCGGCGCCGCTGTCGCCCGTCACCTGCTTGTAGGCATAGCCGCCGAGACCGACCGCGAGCGGGCCCCAGTGCTTCGCCAGGATGAAGTCGGCGTGCAGTTCGTCGCCCGAGGTGTAATCGGTCGCCGTGTTCTCGGTGTTGATGTCGTACATCACCTTGATCGAGGCTTCGTAACCTTCGGCATTCAGCCAGGTCGCGGCGACGACGGGGGTGAAGGTCGTGTAGTTGCGGCCGATGTTGGCGAGGTCGTTCTTGTCGTAGGCGCCGGTCGGCAGATAGATGTCGAGGCCGGTGATCAGGTGGAAGTCGCCGAAATGCCAGCCGACGATGAAGGGATCGATGATGATGTCGCCAAGGCCCGAGGCGCTGCCACTGGCCGACCCCATGCCGACATCGACCTTGGCGAAGGGCAGGAAGGCGTGCATGGCCCAGGTGCCGCCCAGGATGCTGACGTCGGTGACATAGACGGCGCGGAAGATGGTGGCGGCGACGGTTACATCGAAATCGGCGAAGGGCGGCGCGTCGTTCTTGAACTCGCCCGCCGTGTAATACTGGTTGTAGCTGAGGGCGTAGAAGCCCGGCGGCGGCAGGGCGCCGGTCATGAAACTTTCCGCGCCATTGGCATAGGCCCCGCCGCCGCCTTCGGTCGCCTGAGCGGCATTGAGCGTGCAAAGCGAAAGCGCGGAAACAAGGATCGATGCAGAAGCAACACGAGACATCGTAACCCCCAGAATGGACTTGCCTTCGGACAAGCCTTGGCCTATTCAGCCGTGCCCCATGGAACCGCCCGGGTCATTGACCGGGCCGTTGCCGCACGTCCTGGGTTTCACGATAGGAAAATCGGTTTACCGCCCTCAATTGGGGGCGATCGCAGTGCACTAGGGGTTTTCCCCAGGGGGGATCAGGGATTTCCCGAGGCCGTCGGCTTCACGCCGAAGACGATCTGCACGATCTGCGCCAGACTGTCGGTGCCCAGCTTCTGGCGGATGTTGGCGCGGTGAACCTCGACCGTCTTCGGGCTGATGCCGAGTTCATGGGCGATCTGCTTCGACTGCTTGCCGTCGATCATGAGGTCGAGCACGGCCCGCTCGCGCGGCGAGAGCGAAAGGAGACGGGCGCTGCGTTTCGACGTGCGCTGCGCCTCCTCGTGCAACTCGATGCCCCGGACCAGCGCCCCCTGGATCGTGTCCAGCATGACCTGGTAGTTGAACGGCTTCTCGATGAAGTCGAAGGCGCCATTCTTCATGGCGCGGACCGACATGGGCACGTCGCCATGGCCCGTCATGAAGATGACCGGCAGGGGCACCCGGGTGTCGGCCAGCAGTTTCTGCAGGTCGAAGCCGCCCATCATGGGCATTCGAACATCAAGAACGAGGCAACCGGGCCGACGCGGATCGTAGCTGTCGAGGAATTCGGCCGCGCTCGAACAGCATCGAAGGTCGGAGCCGACGGATTCCAGCAGGAAGCGCAGCGAGGCGCGCACCGCCTCGTCGTCGTCGACGATATAGACGATGGGGGAAGTCGGCCGCTCGACCGCGGGCGGCAGGAACCTCAGCGCGTTCATGCCGTGCCTTCCTCGGGCGGGCCGATCGGCAGGGCGACATGGAACGTGGTGCCATCGGCGCCCGAGGTCGCCCACATATGGCCCTGATGGGTATCGACGATGGTCCGGCACAGGGCCAGGCCGATGCCGAGGCCCTGCTTCTTGGTCGTGTAGAAGGCGTCGAAGATCTTGTCCGGATTCATCTTGGGCAGCCCGTGGCCCTGGTCCGCGATCGAGATGCGCACGGCCCGGGGCAGGCGGTCGGTGGTGATGTTCAGGACCCGGCGCGGACCCGGGGTCTCGGCCATGGCCTCGATGCCGTTGAAGGCGATATTCAGGATCACCTGGGCGATCAGCACCGGGTCCGCCATGGTTTCCAGCGGTGTCGCCGAGAGGCGGTAGGCCACCCGGCACCCCTCGCGTTCCGCCTTCACATCGATGAAGGGGGTGACCTCGCGCACCATGGCATTGACATCGGCCATGATGCGGGTGGGATCGCTGCGCCGGGTGAAATTGCGCATGCTGCTCATGATGCGGCCGGCGCGGTCGGCCTGGGCGCTGGCCTGGCGGAGCGCGTCGAGGGTCTCGTCCCGATCGAAGCGATCCCCTTCGATCCGGTGAATGCAGCCGCCGACATAATTGCCGATAGCGGCGAAGGGCTGGTTCAATTCATGCGCGAGGGCGGAGGCGAGTTCGCCCATGGACCGGCAGCGGGCGACATGCTCCAGCTCCCGCTCCCGCTCGCGGGCGCGCAATTCCGCCTCGATCCGCTCGGTCACATCGCGGAAATTGACCAGGACACCCTGAATGTCCGAGGCGTTGACCATGTCCTTGCAGGTCGCTTCATGGTGCCGCCAGTGGCCGTCGCGATGCAGGATCCGGTAGGTGACGTGATGGGCGACATCGGTGTCGTTGCAGCCCTGGCTCTCGCGCCGCAGCAGATGGCGGATGCGCTCGCCGTCTTCCGGGTGGATGTAGTGCAGCACGTTTCGCCCGGTGGCCCGGCGCTCGTCATAGCCAAGCACGGTCGAGATCGAGGGCGAGACATAGCGCAGCCGGCCATGGGGCGCGACGATGGCGATGCCATCGGACGAATGCTGGATCAGGCGGCGGAAATGGGCCTCGCGGGCAATCAGCCGGTCCTCGTAGAGCTTGCGTTCCCGGATGTCGCGAAAGAGCGCGAGGACGAGGCGCTGGCCCTCCACCGTGATCAGCTTCAGGTTCACCTCGACCGGAAATTCACCGCCGCCCTTGTTCATGCACACCCATTCGAAGGTGTAGCCGCCCTCGGTCGTCGCCCGGCGGATGCGGCGAAAAGCCTCCTCCATGCTGAAGGCCGGGCGGCCGGGACTGATGATCGACACGGTGCTGCCGAGAAGCTCGCCCCGGGAAAAACCGGTGAGCTGTTCGGATGTCAGATTGGCCTCGATGATGCGGCCATCGTCGGGATCGTGCAGGAAGATCGCGTCGCTCGCATGTTCGAAGGCGGTTCTGTAATGGCTGGGCGAAAGTTCGATCATGGCCATCGGGCACGGCAAGGGTGATATCCAACATGCCCCCAGCATCTGCTCAATTTCAAGCCGTCGTATTCATGCTGCCCGAATTTTAATCATCTTTTCGAGCCTCATCGGTCCCGGACGCGATCACGAGGGCGGATCGGCGGAGAGTCGGTCGGAGGGAGGCGGCGATAACATGACTACGCCACCTGGCGCCGGCTCAGCACCACCACGACAAGCGCCAGCGCCAGCGCGAGCAGGCTGCCGCGCAGGGTGAAATGTTCGGCCACGGCGCCGATCACCGGCGGGCCGATCATCACCCCGACATAGCCGATGCCGACCACGATGGGGAAAATCCGCGTCGCGCGGTCGCCGCCGCGCCGGCCAGCGGCCGAGAAGACCACGGGAATGATATTGGCGATGCCAAAGCCGACCAGGGCGAAGGCCGGCATGACGACGAAACCGAGCGGAAAGGCCGCGGCGGCGCAAAGCCCCGTCATGGCGAGGATGGCGCTGAGCCCGAGGGTGGCGACGGGGCCGAGCGCCCGCTCGATCCGGCCGCCGCCCATGCGTCCCGCCGCCATGGCCGCGGCGAAGAGCGAAAAGGCCAGCGCGCCGCCGCCGCTGTCGAGACCGACCTGCTGCACGACATAGATCGCCGACCAGTCGGCCATCGCTCCTTCGACGAAGAAGGCGAGAAAGGCGAGCCCGCCCAGGGCGAGGACCATCGGATCGCGCAGCAGCTGGCGCCGTGGCCTCCCGCTGCCCCCGCCTTCCTCGGCGAGCGCGATGCGCAGCATCACGGGCGTCGCCAGCGCGAAAATGCCGATGATGAGACTGCCGGCGACCAGCAAGGTGCCCTTCGCGCCGAAGCCAACGCCAAACAGGGCCCCCGAGATCACCGCCCCCGAGAGGACGCCGATACTATAGGCGGCATGGAAGGATGCCATGATCGGCGCCTTCGCCCCCCGCTCCACCGCGGCGGCGAGCAGGTTCATCGCGACATCGAGCGCGCCGAAACACACGCCCATGACGAAGATGCAGGCCGCCAGCAGCGACAGGCTCGGCGTCTGCGCCGCCACCATCAGGGCGAGGGCGAAGCCACAACTGCTCACCAGGCACAGAAGCCCGCCACCGACCCGGGCGGCGAGACGGCCGATCACCGGCATCACCGCCAGGGCCCCGAGCGCGAAACACAGAAGGGCGGCGCCAAGCTCGCCATCGGAGAGCGTGAGCCCCCGCTTGATCAGCGGCAGACAGGCGCCCCAGGCGCCAAGGCCGATACCGGCCGCGCCAAAGGCCCCCGATACGGCGAGACGGCGATAGATCACGCCCATGACAGAAGACCGCCCACAATGACTGCCGGTCGAACGCCCGGACGCAACGACGAAGGGCGGTCAATCTAGCGGCCCCGGCGGCGGCGGACCAATGTCCCGTCGAGGCCCGATAACCCCGGGGATCGCATGGCTGGTCAGCCCCGCCCGGCCCGCCGCCAGGATGCCGGGGCCATGCCGGCGCGCTCGCGAAAGGCCCGGGTGAAATGGGCGACATTGACGAAGCCGGTCGCCAGCGCGATCTCGGCAACCGGCAGGGCCGACTGGCGCAGCAATTCCTCCGCCTTCTCCAGCCGCAGGTCGCGGTAGAAGCGCATCATCGGCACGCCCATCTCGCCTACGAACAGGCGCTGGATCTGCCGCGCCCCCACCCCCGCCAGCTGGGCGAGCTGCGCCAGCGTCAGGGGATCGGCGATGTGATTGGTCATCAGGTCGAGGGCGGCGACGAGGGCCGGGTGAGTCAGGCCGTATTTCTCGGCCGGGCCGGCCTTCTGCGGATCGTCGGCCAGTCGCACGCGGGTATGAATGAACCAGTCGCTGATCTGGCGGGCGAAATCCGCGCCGTGATCGGCGGCGATGATCGCATGCATCATGTCGAGCGGGGCGACGCCGCCGGCACAGGTATAACGGTCGCGGTCGATGACGAAGAGCCGCCGCTCCATCAGATAATCGGCCGAGCGGGCGCGCAGGGCATCGAAATGCTGCCAGTGGATGGTGAAGCGCCGGTTGGCCAGCAAGCCGGCGCCGGCGAGAATGGCCGCCCCGCCCGAGATGCCGCCGAGCCGCACCCCGGCCCGGTCCAGCCGGCGCAGCCAGGCTTGCAGGGCCGGCTCCCGCAACTCCAGCGGATCGCCGCCCGCGACGACGAAGACGAGATCGAAGTCGAGCCCGGCTTCGTTCATCGCCACGCATTCGAACAAGGCCCCGGCCGAAGAGCGGGACACCTGCCCGGAGAGCGCGATGAAACGCATGTCGTAAAGCGTGCGCCCGGCGAGAAGATTAGCCGCGCGCAGCGGCTCGATCGCCGCCGAGGTCGACATCAGAGCATAGCCGTCGATCAGGCAGAAGCCGATCCGCAGCGGCCTGTCGGGTGTCGTCGCGTGGTCCATGGGCCGATGTGTCGATTATGGCACAAAAAATGTCAATTAATGAATAGTTCAGCCCGACCATCACCGCTATCGTCGATGGATATCGCGGCACCGCTTCCGCCGCCCCATGAACGCCAGAAGAGGCAGGCCGCTTTGCGCTATTCAGGTTTCAGGATCATTCGCGAGGCCCTGACCGGCCACAAGGGCTGGGGGCCCGCCTGGCGCGATCCGGCGCCGCGACCCGCCTATGATTATGTCATCGTGGGCGGCGGCGGCCATGGCCTCGCCACCGCCTATTACCTGGCGAAAACCTACGCCAAGGCGCGGATCGCCGTTCTGGAAAAGGGCTGGATCGGCAGCGGCAATGCCGGCCGCAACACGACCATCATCCGCTCCAACTACCTGCTCGACGGCAACGAGCCGTTTTACGAACTGTCGATGCAGCTCTGGGAAGGGCTGGAGCAGGAAGTGAATTACAACGCGATGGTCAGCCAGCGCGGCATCCTGAACCTGTGCCACAGCGATGGCCAGCGCGACGCCTATCGCCGGCGCGGCAATGCCATGCGCCTGAACGGGGTCGACGCCGAACTGCTCGACCGGGATCAGGTCCGGGCCATGGCGCCCTTCCTCAATTTCGACGACGCGCGCTTTCCGATCAAGGGCGGGCTCTTGCAGCGCCGGGCCGGCACGGCGCGGCACGACGCGGTCGTCTGGGGTTACGCAAGAGGCGCCGACCGTCTGGGCGTCGACATCATCCAGAACTGCGAAGTGACGGGAATGCGCATCGAGGGCGGCCGCATCCACGGCCTCGACACGACCCGGGGCTTCATCGGCGCGGGCAAGGTCGGCGTCGCCGTCGCCGGCAACTCCAGCCGGGTGATGGCGCTGGCGGGAATGCGCCTGCCGATCGAAAGCCACGTCCTGCAGGCCTTCGTCTCGGAAGGGTTGAAGCCGCTGATCCCCGGGGTGATCACCTTTGGCGCCGGGCATTTCTACGTCAGCCAGTCGGACAAGGGCGGCCTCGTCTTCGGCGGCGATATCGACGGTTACAATTCCTATGCCCAGCGCGGCAACCTGCCCGTGGTCGAGGATGTCTGCGAGGGCGGCATGGCGCTGATGCCGATGATCGGCCGGGCGCGCCTGCTGCGCATGTGGGGCGGCATCATGGATATGTCGATGGACGGCTCGCCCATCATCGACCGGACCGATATCGACGGTCTCTATTTCAACGGCGGCTGGTGCTATGGCGGCTTCAAGGCCACGACCGGCTCCGGCCTGTGCTTCGCCCATCTGCTGGCGACCGACAGCCCCCACCCGACGGCGGCGGCGATGCGCTTCGACCGGTTCCAGAAGGGCCTGATGATCGACGAGAAGGGCGTGGGCAACCAGCCCAACCTGCATTGAGAGTGTCGCCATGCTGATCCCCCACCCGCTGCTCGGCCTGCGCGATGCCCAGGAATTCACCTATCTCGGCGACGCCGCGCTGATCGACCGGCCGGACGGCCTCGCCGCCGATGCCGCCGGGCGCTTCTTCGATTACGGATATTTGCGCGACAATCCGGCGGGCGAGCACCGCGAGCTGTGGTTCCACGAACAGGGCGACCGCTCCTGGCTGGTGGTAACCCGCAACATCACCACCCACGAGATCGTCAGGGTCGAACTCGCTCGCGATGTCGCCCTGGCCCGGGGGCGCGGCCGATGAGCCAGGTCAACCGCCTGTCCGGTGGCCGCGTCGATCGCGGCACCACCCTGTCCTTCGCCTTCGACGGCAAGCTTTATCAGGGCCATCCGGGCGATACGCTCGCCTCCGCGCTGCTGGCCAACGGCGTTCGCTTGATGGGGCGCAGCTTCAAGTATCACCGCCCGCGCGGCCCCCTCTCCGCCGGATCGGAAGAGCCGAACGCCCTCGTCGAGCTGCGCAGCGGCGCCCGGCGGGAGCCGAACACGCGGGCGACGGTGGCCGAAGTGTTCGAGGGCCTGGTGGCGACCAGCCAGAACCGCTGGCCCTCCCTCGCCGTCGATGCACTGTCGGTCAACGACCGCCTGTCCAGCTTCCTGACCGCCGGCTTCTACTACAAGACCTTCATGTGGCCGAAGGCCTTCTGGGAAAAGCTCTACGAGCCGGCGATCCGCCGCGCCGCCGGCCTCGGCCGCCTGTCGGGCGAAGCCGATCCCGATGTCTACGACAAGGGTTTCCTGCACTGTGACCTTCTGGTGATCGGCGCGGGGCCGGCGGGCCTTGCCGCCGCCCTCACCGCCGGCCGGGCCGGGGCGCGGGTCATTGTCGCCGACGAGGATTTCCTCCCCGGCGGCCGCCTGAACGCCGAGACCATCACCCTGGACGACGCCCCGGCGCGCGACTGGGTCGCCGCCACCGTCTCCGAACTCGCCAGCCTGCCCAATGTCCGCCTGATGACGCGGACCACGGTCTACGGCGCCTTCGACCATGGCATCTTCGGCGCGCTGGAGCGGGTGTCGGACCATCTGGCCGTGCCGAAGCCCGGCACGCCGCGCCAGATCCTGTGGCGCCTCTATGCGAAGCGCAGCCTTCTGTGCGCCGGGGCGACCGAGCGGCCCATCGCCTTCGAGAACAACGACCGGCCGGGCATCATGCTGGCGGGGGCGCTCCGCGCCTATGCCAACCGCTGGGCGGTCGCCGCCGCGCGGGATGTCGCCGTCTTCACCAACAATGACGACGGCCACCGCACCGCCCGCGACCTCGCCGCCGCCGGGGTCCATGTCACGGCCGTGATCGACAGCCGGACCGACGCGCCCGAGATTGCGGGCCTGCCGCTGTTTCGCGGCGCCGTCGTCACCGGCACCAGCGGCCGGCTCGGCCTCAAGTCCATCACCGTGCGCAACGCGGACGGCCGCACGCAGGAAATCGCCTGCGGTGCCCTCGGCGTCTCGGGCGGCTGGAACCCCAATCTGCAACTGACCTGCCACCATCGCGGCCGGCCGCGGTGGGACGAGACGATCGCCGCCTTCGTGCCCGATGGCGCGCCGCCGGGCCTCAGGGTTGCCGGCGCCGCCGCCGGCATCTTCTCGACCCATGGCGCCCTGACCGGCGGGGCCGAGGGGGCGCGCGCCGCCCTCGCCGACCTCGGCATTCCGGCCACCCTGCCCGACCTGCCGAGGGCCGAGGATGCGCCGTTCCGCATCGCGCCGCTGTGGCAGGTGAAGGGCAAGGGCCGCGCCTGGCTCGACCAGCAGAACGACGTCACGGTGAAGGATGTCACCCTCGCCCATCAGGAAAATTTCCGCTCGGTCGAGCATCTGAAGCGTTACACGACCCTGGGCATGGCGACCGATCAGGGCAAGACCGCCAATGTCCCGGCGATCGCCGTGATGGCCGAGTTGACCGGCAAACCGATCGAGCAGGTCGGCACCACGATCTATCGCCCGCCCTATACGCCCGTCGCCATCGGCGCCCTGGCCGGCCGCTCGCGCGGGGCGGATTTCCGTCCCCGGCGCCTGACCCCCAGCCACCATTGGGCGCAGGAACAGGGCGCGGTCTTCGTCGAGGTCGGCAACTGGATGCGCGCGCAATGGTTCCCCCGCCCGGGCGAGAGCCACTGGCGCCAGTCGGTCGACCGCGAGGTGCTGGCGACGCGGCAGGCCGTCGGCATCTGCGACGTCACCACCCTCGGCAAGATCGACGTGCAGGGCACGGATGCGGCGGCATTCCTCGACCGGCTGTACTGCAACGGCATGGCGAAACTCGCCATCGGCCGGGTGCGCTATGGCCTGATGCTGCGGGAAGACGGCATGGTGAAGGACGACGGCACCGTCGCCCGCCTGACCGAGAATCATTTCGTCGTCACCACGACGACGGCCAATGCCATCGCCGTGTTCCGCCACATGGAATTCTGCCGCCAGTGCCTGTGGCCGGCGCTGGATGTCCAGCTGATCTCGACGACCGACGCCTGGGCGCAATTCTCGGTCGCCGGGCCGAAATCACGGGAGTTGCTGCAACGGGTCATCGATCCCGCCTGCGATATTTCGAACGAAGCCTTCCCCTATATGGCCTGCGGCGCGGTCACGGTCTGCGGCGGTCTGCGGGCCCGGCTGTTCCGCATCTCCTTCTCGGGCGAACTCGCCTATGAGATCGCGGTGCCCGCCCGCTATGGCGACGGGCTGATCCGCGCCCTGATGGCGGCGGGCCAGGACCTCGGCGTCACGCCCTATGGCACCGAGACGCTGGGCGTCCTCCGCATCGAGAAGGGCCATCCGGCCGGCAACGAGCTGAACGGCCAGACCACGGCGGCCAATCTCGGCCTCGGCAAGATGGTCTCCGCCACCAAGGACGCCATCGGCATCACCCTGTCCCGGCGCGAAGGCATGAACCGGCCGGACGATCTGCGCCTCGTCGGACTGAAGCCGCTGTCGCCGGCCGATACCATCGTCAACGGCGCCCATCTGATGACCGGGGGCAGCCCGGTCGATGCCGCCCATGATCAGGGCTGGGTCACCTCGTCCTGCCATTCGCCCCATGTCGGCGGCTCGATCGGTCTCGGTTTCCTGAAACGCGGCGACCGGCGGACGGGCGAGATCATCCACGTCGTCAATCCGCTGGCCGGCACGGACATCAGGGCGCAGGTCGTGTCCCCCTGCTTCATCGACCCGGAAGGAGTGCGTCTCCGTGGCTGATCGCCTGACCCCCCTGACCGTCTTCGGCGAGACCGCCGCACGGGTCGACCGGATCGGAACCTTGAGCATCGCCGAGCGGCCGGATCTCGCCCTTGCCTCCCTCGCCGCCCGCCTGGGACGACTTTCGTCACTCGAGGCCGTGGCGCCACTGGTTCTCGGCGCGCCGCTGCCCGGCGTATCGCGCGTGGCCGGCGACACGATCCGCGCCTTCTGGACCGGACCGGAGCAATGGCTGGTCGAGGCGCCCTACGCCACCCACGAGGACCTCGCCGCGGTCCTGAAACAGGGCTTCGGCGCCGACGCCTCGGTGACCGAGCAGAGCGACGGCTGGTGTGCCTTCGATATCGCGGGCGCGGCCACCCTCGCTCTTCTCGAGCGCCTGTGCGCCGCCGATACAAGGGCGATGGCGCAAGGCGACGTGCTGCGCACGACGATCGAACATCTCGGCTGTTTCATCATCTGTGAACAGCCGGGAGCGTCATTCCGCCTGTGGTGCGCGCGCTCCTCGGCGCTGTCGCTCCATCATGCGCTGGTGACCGCGGCGGTCGCGCTGTCCTGACCGTCATGCCGGCGCATGACCCCCATGCGCCGGCACAAAGGGCGAATTCGCAACATCGCCTATTGCGCCGGACCTGGGCCTGACTTTTAATTATTTCCAGAATGTTGACCGCTTAATCCCGATGTAGGGGACACTGTGTCAACCGCACTGACCGTTTCCGCCTGTTCGTCGCGGGGGCGGTGTCAGCCCAGGTCGCCGGTGCCTCCTCATCGCTTCTCGCCCTGAACCGCTTTCCCCCGGGGGTTCATGTGATGTTGCTCGACAATCTTCTGTCACGGGTCATCCGACACGGTCGCCTGACCATCATCTATCCCGGCGGCCGCGGCCGCACCTATGGCGAGGCGGGCGATGGCCCCGGCCCGACCATCCGCATCCACCACCGCTCGGTCCTGATGGCGGCGGCGCTCGATCCCAGTCTCGGCTTCGCCGAGGCTTACATGGACGGCCGGCTGACGGTCGAGAATGGCGATGTCTATGACGTCTGCATGATCGTCGTTCACAACTTCGAGAAGGTCGGCCTGGCCGGTGCCTCCAGATTGAAGCTGGCGCTCCGCCATCTCCTTCGCCCGATCGAGCAATTGAACCGGGCGCGCGCCTCACGCCGCAATGTCGCCCATCATTACGACCTCTCGGGCGCGCTCTACGACCTCTTCCTCGATGCCGACCGGCAATATTCCTGCGCCTATTTCGCCCGCCCGGACATGACGCTGGAAGAAGCTCAGGCCGCCAAGAAGGCGCATATCGCCCGCAAGCTGCGCCTGGAGCCGGGCATGCGCGTGCTCGACATCGGCTCGGGCTGGGGCGGCCTCGCGCTTTCCCTCGCCCGGGATCACGGGGTCGATGTGACCGGCATAACCCTGTCGACCGAACAGCTCGCCCTTGCCCGCCAGCGGGCGGCCAAGGCGGGCCTCGCCGACCGGGTGAAATTCGAGCTGATCGATTACCGCGCCGTCACAGGCCGCTTCGACCGCATCGTGTCGGTCGGCATGTTCGAGCATGTCGGCGTCGGCTTCTACGACATCTTCTTCAACAAGGTCCGCGATCTTCTGGCGGATGACGGCGCCGCCATGCTGCACACGATCGGCCGCACCGGCTCGCCCGGGCCGACCAACAGCTTCATCGCCAAATACATTTTCCCCGGCGGCTACACGCCCGCTCTGTCGGAAGTCATGACCTCGGTCGAGCGCAGCGGCTTGATCGCCGCCGATGTCGAGATCCTGCGCCTGCATTACGCCGAGACGCTGAAGGAATGGCGCCGTCGCTTCCTCGCCAATTGGGACAAGGCGGAAGCGCTCTATGACGCCCGTTTCTGCAGGATGTGGGACCTCTATCTTGCGTCCTGCGAAGCCTCTTTCCGGGTTGGCGGCCAGGTGGTGTTCCAGTTCCAGTTCGGCCGAGACGTCGCCAGCCTGCCGATCACCCGCGATTATCTCTATGTTCATGACAATCGGGAGAACACGCGCCTCGCGGCCCAGTGACAGGTTCATCCCCATCGTTCACAGGCTGTGGACAAGATTCTGCCGGATGAACCCCCTCGGGGGCGGTTCGAATCTCGCTTCGCCGGCACAAGCGGCTAAACTGCCGCCATGGATACCGCCCGCCCCTTTCCCGCCCCGGTCTTCGCGATGAACGATACCGGATCGGAGCCGCATTACCGCACGCCGCCCCACAACATCGAGGCCGAACAGGCCCTGCTGGGGGCGATCCTCGTCAACAACGAGGCCATCACCCGCGTCACCGAATTCCTGCTGGCGAGCCATTTCCACGAGCCACTGCACCAGCGGATCTACGAACATGCGCTGAAGCTGATCGAGCGCCAGCAGATCGCCAATCCGGTGACCATGCGGCCCTTCTTCGAGCAGGACCCGGCCATGGTCGAGATCGGCGGGCCGGCCTATCTCGCCCGGCTCGCCGCCAATGCCGTCACCATCATCAATGCCGCCGACTATGGCAGGGCGATCTATGATCTTGCCCTGAAGCGCGAGTTGATCCAGGTCGGCGAGGAAATCGTCAATACCGCCTATGAGGCGGATATCGACAGCAACGCGGAAGAACAGATCCAGGCCGCCGAAGGCAAGCTGTTCAACCTCGCCGAAGCCGGCAGCCGGGAAGGCGGGCTGATGCCGTTTTCTCACGGGCTGACGGCGGCGGTCGGGGCGGCGGAACGCGCCTTCAAGTCGGACGGCAGGCTGACCGGCGTCACCACCGGCCTTGTCGATCTCGACCAGAAGCTGGGCGGGTTGCACCGCTCCGACCTGCTGATCCTGGCCGGGCGCCCCTCCATGGGCAAGACCGCGCTGGCGACCAACATCGCCTTCAACGCCGCGCGGGCCGCCCGCTTCGAGAAGGATGCCTCGGGCCGCAACGTCGTCACCTCGGAAGGCGCCGTCGTCGCCTTCTTCTCGCTCGAAATGTCGGCCGAGCAGCTGGCCATGCGCATGTTGTCGGAACAGTCGCGCATCGTTTCGGAGAAGATCCGCCGCGGCCAGCTGAACACCGACGAATTCCACCACCTCGTGCAGGCGGCGCAGGAGGTGCAGAACCTGCCGCTCTATATCGACGATACACCGGGTATCACCATTTCCGCCCTGCGCACGCGCTGCCGCCGCCTCAAGCGCCAGTATGGCCTCGGCCTCGTCATCGTCGACTATCTGCAGCTGGTCAACCCCTCGGGCAAGTCGCGGACCGACAACCGGGTGGGCGAACTGTCGGAAATCACCCGCGGCCTCAAGATGCTGGCCAAGGAACTGGACGTGCCGGTGATCGCCCTGTCCCAGCTCTCGCGCCAGGTCGAGAACCGCGAAGACAAGCGGCCCCAGCTGTCCGACCTGCGCGAATCCGGCACGATCGAACAGGACTCGGACGTCGTCATGTTCGTCTACCGCGAGGAATATTACCTGATGCGCCGCGAACCCCGGGAAGGCACCCCCGAGCACGCTGCATGGCAGGACGAGATGGAACAGGTGCATAATCTCGCCGAGGTGATCATCGGCAAGCAGCGCCACGGCTCCATCGGCATCGTGAAAATGCGCTTCGACCCGTCCCTCACCCTGTTCCAGAATCTGGCGCGTGAGGATTATCTGCCCGATGCTGACTATTGAGCCTGTCGCCGCCGAAGGCCCCATCGGTGCCACCACCCGCCTGACCATCGACCTCGCCGCCATCGCCGCCAACTGGCGGATGCTCGCCGGCCTCGCCGCCCCCGCCATCGCCGGCGCGGCGGTGAAGGGCGATGCCTATGGCCTCGGCGCCGCCCGCGTCGCCCCCGCGCTTTATGGCTCGGGTTGCCGTCATTTCTTCGTCGCCCATGTCGGCGAAGGCATCGCCCTTCGCCCGCATCTGCCGGCCGATGCCGTGATTTTCGTGCTGCACGGCATTCCGGCGGGGACCGCCGGCGAATTCCTGGCCCATGGCCTTACCCCCGTCCTCAACGGTCTTGGCGATATCGCCGCCTGGTCGCGGGCGGGCGCCATCGCCCATCGCCGTCTGCCCGCCGCCCTCCATGTCGATACCGGCATGAGCCGCCTCGGCCTGTCGGGCGCGGAGGTCGACCGGCTGTGCGCCGAACCGGACCGGCTGGACGGCATCAGTCTCGATCTCGTCATCAGCCATCTCGCCTGCGCGGATGATCCGGCCAATCCGATGACGGCGGCCCAGCGTCTTCGTTTCCTCGATATCTGCGGGCGCCTGCCCCATACCGGCCGGCCCTTCCGCCGCGCCCTCGCCAATTCGGCCGGGATCTTCTGGGGCACCGAATACGCCTTCGACCTGGTGCGGCCGGGCATCGCGCTTTACGGCGGCAATCCGGTCAACGGCCGCCTTGCCCCCGTTCGCCCCGTGGTCCGGCTGGAGGCCAGCATCCTGCAGGTGCGCGAGATTGACCCGCCGGAAACCGTTGGCTACGGTGCGACGCACAAGGTGGTCCGGCCGACGCGGGTCGCGACGGTCGCCGTTGGCTATGCCGATGGCTTCCTGCGCGCCGCCGGCAACCGGGCCCTGGCGCTGGTCGATGGCCGGGAAGTTCCGGTTCTGGGGCGGATTTCGATGGATTTGATGACGATCGACGTGACCGACGTGGCGCCGCAAAGCTGCCGGCCGGGCATGTATATCACGCTGGTCGGCGATGTCCTGACCATCGACCGGGTGGCGGCGACCATGGATACCGTGTCCTATGAACTGCTGACCCGTCTCGGCCGACGTTTCGAGCGCGTCTATACCGGCGGGGCGGCATGAACAATCCGCTGGCGCTGGTCGGCCGCGCGACGCTTTCGTTCCTCGGACTCGCCGGGCGGCTGACGCTGTTCGCCGGCATGTCGCTGCAGCATGTGGTGCGGCCGCCGTTCTACTTCGGGCTGATCGGCCGGCAAATGCTGTCGATCGGCTATTTCTCGCTGCCGGTCGTCGGCATGACCGCGCTGTTCACCGGCATGGTGCTGGCGCTGCAGATCTATATCGGCTCGTCCCGCTTCAACGCGGAAAGCGCGGTCGCGACCATCGTCGTCATCGGCATCACCCGCGAACTCGGCCCGGTCCTGTCGGGCCTGATGGTGGCGGGGCGCGTCTCGGCGGCCATGGCGGCCGAACTCGGCACCATGCGGGTGACCGAACAGATCGACGCCCTGACCACGCTGTCGACCAACCCGTTCAAATATCTGATGGCGCCGCGCCTGATCGCCGCCACCCTGACCATGCCCATCCTGGTCTTCATCGCCGACATCATCGGCGTGATGGGCGGTTATCTGGTCGGCACCGCCAAGCTCGGCTTCAATTACGGCAGCTACCTGAAGTCCACCGTCGACTATCTCGAGCCGATGGACGTGATCTCCGGCCTCGTCAAGGCCGCGGTCTTCGGCTTCCTGCTCGCCCTCATGGGCTGCTACCACGGTTATCACAGCAAGGGCGGCGCCCAGGGCGTGGGCGCGGCGACGACCAACGCGGTCGTTTCCGCCTCGGTGCTGATCCTCGCCGCCAATTACCTGATCACCGAATTGTTCTTCACCTCATGACGACGCCGAAGCTGAAACTCCATGGCGTGGCCAAGCATTTCGGCCACAAGAAGGTTCTCGACGGTATCGATCTCGAGATCGGCCGGGGCGAATCCGTGGTCGTCATCGGCGGCTCGGGCACCGGCAAGTCGGTGATGCTGAAATGCGTCCTCGGCCTCATTCATCCCGATCGCGGCAAGATCCTGGTCGACGGCGAGAATGTGGTCGGCCTGCGCGGCTCGGCCAAGGAAGAATATCTCGCGAAATTCGGGATGCTGTTCCAGGGCTCCGCCCTCTTCGACAGTCTGCGCGTGTGGGAGAATGTCGCCTTCGGCCTGATCCAGGGCCGCGGCATGAAGCGGAAAGCCGCCAGGGAAATCGCCCTCGAGAAACTGGGCCGCGTCGGTCTGAAGGCGGATGTCGGCGAACTCTATCCGTCCGAACTGTCGGGCGGGATGCAGAAGCGCGTCGCGTTGGCCCGCGCCATCGCGACCGAGCCGGAAATCATCTTCTTCGACGAGCCGACCACCGGCCTCGACCCGATCATGGCCGATGTCATCAACGACCTGATCGTCGAATGCGTGAAGGAACTCGGGGCCAGCACCCTGACCATCACCCATGACATGGCCTCGGCCCGCAAGATCGCCGACCGCCTGGCCATGATCTACAAGGGCCATATCATCTGGTGCGGCCACAAGGACCAGATCGACAATTCGGGCAATCCTTACGTCGACCAGTTCATCCATGGGAGGGCCGAAGGGCCGATCACCATGGACGTGCTGAAACCCTGATGGCGCGCCCGGGCGAGAACTGGGTCTGCCAATCCTGCGGCACGGCGGCGCGCAAATGGTCCGGTCGCTGCGAATCCTGCGGGGCCTGGAACTCCATGGTCGAGGAAGCAGGTGCCCAGGCCCTGCCCGGCGGCCTCGACCCCAAGGCCCGCAAGAAGGGTCGCGGTCCCGAATTCGCCGACCTGCGCGGCGGCGAGGCCCCGCCGCCCCGCCTGCCCTCCGGCATCGAGGAATTCGACCGCGTGGCCGGCGGCGGCCTGGTGCCCGGCTCCGCGCTTCTGGTCGGCGGCGATCCCGGCATCGGCAAATCCACCATCCTGCTGCAGGTCGCGGCCGCCCTCGCCCGCGCGGGCAAGCTCTGCGCCTATATCTCGGGCGAGGAAGCGGTCAATCAGGTGCGTCTGCGCGCCGGGCGCCTCGGCCTTGGCGACGCGCCGGTGCGCCTCCTCGCGGAAACCGGCCTTGGCGATATTTTCGCGGCGCTGGACGGCCTTGGCCGGCCCGATGTCGTCATCATCGATTCGATCCAGACCATGTTCGCCGAGAATATCGAATCGGCCCCCGGCACCGTCTCGCAGGTGCGGGCGGTGGCGGGCGAATTGGTCCGCTATGCCAAGAAGCGGGGCGTGACCGTCATCCTGGTCGGCCATGTCACCAAGGACGGCCAGATCGCCGGCCCCCGGGTGGTCGAGCACATGGTCGATACCGTCCTTTATTTCGAGGGCGAGCGCAGCCATCAGTTCCGCATCCTGCGCGCGGTCAAGAACCGCTTCGGCCCGACCGACGAGATCGGCGTCTTCGAGATGACCGGCGGCGGCCTCGCCCAGGTCGCCAATCCTTCCGCCGTCTTCCTCGGCGAGCGACAGGAGGATGTCTCGGGCACCGTCGTCTTCGCCGGCATCGAGGGCTCGCGCCCCTTGCTGGTCGAGATTCAGGCCCTGGTCGCCCCTTCGGCGCTGGGCACGCCCCGCCGCGCCGTGATCGGCTGGGACTCGGGCCGGCTGGCCATGGTCATGGCCGTGCTGGAAGCGCGCTGCGGCATTGCATTCGGTCCGCGCGATGTCTATCTGAACGTCGCCGGCGGGCTTCGCATCGTCGAACCCGGGGCCGACCTTGCGGTTGCCGCAGCCCTCGTCTCCGCAATGGTCGATATTGCGCTGCCGCGAAACATGGTAGTCTTCGGGGAAATCGGCCTGACGGGTGAAGTCCGGCCGGTCGCCCAATCCGAGGCAAGACTGAAGGAAGCCGCCAAATTGGGCTTCGATCAGGCGCTTGTCCCGACAGGTGGGGCAAAACGTACGACGTCCGCCGGCATTACGGAGATCTCCCGTCTTGCGGACATGGTCCACCGCCTTGTAGGAGAAGGGGTGGGAGCCGCTGGTGGCCACCCTCCGAGGAATCGCTGATCATGTCCGATCTGCCCTTCAATCTGGTCGACGGGGTGGTTATTGCTCTCGTCGTCCTGTCTGCGCTGTTTGCCTTCTTCCGGGGCTTCACCCGGGAGGTGCTGTCGATCGCTGCCTGGGTCGGCGCCGCGCTGGTCGCGCTCTATCTGCAGGACAACGTGAAGCCCTACGCCCTTCAGGCCACCGGCCATGAAGTGCTGGCGCAGGCGATCGCCGTGGGCGCGCCCTTCATTGTCGCCCTGCTGGTCTTCTCGATCCTGACCCATCTCGTCGCCAGCCGCGTGCAGCAAAGCGCGGTCGGCCCGCTCGACCGCACGCTCGGCTTCGCCTTCGGCATCCTGCGCGGTCTCGCCGTCGTCTCGATCTTCTATCTCGTGGTCACCAACCTGGTGAAGGAACCCGAAGATCCGGCCTGGATGCGTGACGCCAAGACCCTGCCGATCATCCGCGCCGGGGCCGAGATCGTCTTCGACATCCTGCCGCCCGAATTGCGCAGCGATCAGGTCCTGTCGCGTCTGCGCGATGAAGGCGGCGTCGTCCTTGACGGTGCCCGCACTTTCGAGACCATCGCCCCCGTCCTGTCGCCCGGCGCCACCCCGGTGCCGGCCCCCACCCCGGCGGCACCCCCGAAGCCGCAGGGTGCCCTGCCCGGCACCAACGGGGAAACCGGTTATTCGTCCCAGCAGGTCAGTGATTTCAATCACCTGATCGACAGCGTGGGAACCACCAAAGCGAACTGAGGAGGAAGGTCGTTGACGACCCCTTTCGATGACGATCACCTGCGCGAGGAATGCGGCATTTTCGGCATTTCACGCCATGCGGATGCCGCCCGCCACGTTGCCCTCGGCCTCCATGCCCTCCAGCACCGGGGCCAGGAAGCGGCGGGGATCGTCTCCTTCGACGGGGCGCGTTTCCAGGCGCATCGCGCCATGGGCCATGTCGCCGAAGCCTTCGAATCCGACAAGGTGATGGCCGATCTGGCGGGTTATGCCGCCATCGGCCACGTTCGCTACGCCACCTTCGGCGCGACCGTCCTCCGCAATGTCCAGCCGCTCTTCGCCGACCTGTCGTTCGGCGGTTTCGCCATCGCCCACAATGGCAATCTGACCAACGCCATGGCGCTGCGCCGCCGGCTGGTCAAGGCGGGCTGCATCTTCCAGTCCACTTCCGATACCGAGGTCATCCTCCATCTGGTCGCGACCTCGACCAAGAATGATGTCGTCGACCGGCTGATCGATGCCCTCAAGCAGATCGAGGGGGCCTACAGCCTCGTCGCCCTGACCGACAGCATGATGATGGGGATGCGCGATCCCCTGGGCGTGCGGCCGCTGGTCATGGGCAAGCTGGCGGACGACACGATCGTCTTCGCTTCCGAGACCTGCGCCCTCGACATCAATGGCGCGGAGTTCATTCGCGACGTCGAACCGGGCGAAATCGTCATCGTCTCGGACGATGGCATCGCCAGCCTGAAGCCCTTCGCGACCCCGAAGCCGCGCTTCTGCATCTTCGAGCATATCTACTTCGCCCGGCCCGATTCGGTGGTCGAAGGCCGTTCGGTCTATGACGTGCGCAAGCACATCGGCGCCGAACTCGCCCGCGAAAGCGGGATCGAGGCCGATGTGATCATCCCCGTGCCGGATTCGGGCGTGCCCGCCGCGATCGGCTTCGCCGCCGAGGCCCGCATTCCCTTCGAGCTGGGCATCATCCGCAATCACTACGTCGGCCGCACCTTCATCGAGCCGACGCAGCAGATCCGCAATCTCGGCGTCAAGCTGAAGCACAACGCCAATCGCCCGCAGATCGAGGGCAAGCGCGTGGTGCTGGTCGACGATTCGATCGTCCGTGGCACCACCTCGCTGAAGATCGTGCAGATGGTGCGCGACGCCGGCGCCCGCGAAGTGCATATGCGCATCGCCAGCCCGCCGACCACCCATTCCTGCTTCTACGGCGTCGACACGCCGGAGCGCAGCCAGCTTCTGGCCGCGACCCATGATATCGAGGGCATGCGCAAGTTCATTCAGGCCGACAGTCTCGCCTTCATCTCGATGGACGGGCTCTACCGCGCCATGGGCGAGGCGGGGCGCAACGCCGCCCAGCCGCAGTTCTGCGACGCCTGTTTCACCGGCGACTATCCCATATCCCTGACCGACCATTGGGGCGGCGACGAGGACCAGTCGCGCCCCCATCGCGTGAAAGCCGCGGGCTGATCCCTTGAGCATCGAAAAACCCCTGGCAGGGCGTCTCGCCCTGATCACCGGCGCGTCGCGCGGCATCGGCTGGGCCGTCGCCAAGGCCTATGCCGCCGCCGGCGCCGATCTCATCCTGCTGTCCCGGACGACGGGCGCGCTCGAGGAACTGGACGACGCGATCCAGGCCGCGGGGGGCAATCCGTCCACCCTCGTGCCCCTCGATCTCGCCGATGGTCCCGGCATCGACCGGCTCGGCGGCGCCATCGCCGAGCGCTGGGGCAAGCTCGACATCCTCGTCTCCAACGCGGGCGTCCTCGGGATGCTCGCCCCCCTCGGCCATATCAAGCCGAAGGACTGGGACGCGCTGATGACCATCAACATCACCGCCAACTGGCGCCTGATCCGCTCGCTCGACGTGCTGCTGCGGGCCAGCGACGCCGGGCGGGCGATTTTCGTGACCTCGGGCGCCGCGACCAAGGGCCAGGCCTATTGGGGCGGCTACGCCACCTCGAAGGCGGCGCTGAACGCCATGGTGACGGCCTATGCCGCCGAGACCGAGACGACCAACCTGCGCGTCAATCTGCTCTCGCCCGGGCCGGTCGATACCGGCATGCGCGCCAAGGCCTTCCCCGGTGAAGACAAGGCCACCTTGCCGAAACCGGCGGATGTCGCCCCGCTTTTCGTAGAGCTGGCCCGCGCGGAAGAAACGCGCCACGGCCAGATTGTGCGTTATAGTCGCCCCTGATCGCTGATCGGGAGGCTGAACATGCCCGTCGAGCCGTTGCAGAGTTCACTTGTCCATGCCGCCGCGCCGCCCCGGGTGGCGCGCGGTCCGGGGGCGCCGGCCGATGTCTGGCAGGCCCTGACCGAACATGCCGCCCGCATCGCCGCGACCGAACCCCTGCTGACCGCCCTCGTCCGCCACTGGATCCTGGGCAAGGCCGATTTCCCGGCGGCGCTCGGCGCCATGCTGGCGGACAAGGCGGCCTGCGAAATGACCCCGCGCGACACGGTCGCCGATCTCGTCGCCGAGGCGGTGCTGGCCGATCCCGAGATCGCGACGGCGGCCGAAGCCGATCTCGCCGCCATCCTTGAGCGCGATCCGGCGGTGAAGGGACCGGCCCATCCCTTCCTGTTCTTCAAGGGTTTCCAGGCCCTGCAGATGCACCGCATCGCCCATCATCTGTGGAACGGGGGACGCCATGACGCCGCCCTGTTCTTCCAGAGCCGGGCCTCGGAAGTCTTCGCCGTCGACATTCATCCGGCGGCGCCGGTCGGTCGCGGCGTCATGCTCGATCACGGCACCGGCCTCGTCGTCGGCGAGACCGCGTCGATCGGCAACAATGTCTCGATCCTGCAGAAGGTAACCCTGGGCGGCACCGGCAAGGAATCCGGCGACCGTCACCCCAAGGTGCGCGACGGCGTGCTGCTGTCGGCCGGGGCCATCGTGCTCGGCAATATCGAAATCGGCCGCAACGCCAAGGTCGGCGCCGGCAGCGTCGTCCTCGAGGATGTGCCGCCCTGCGCCACGGTGGCCGGCGTGCCGGCCCGCATCGTCGGCTGGTGCAAGGAGGGCGCCCCCGCTCTGTCGATGAACCACGGCCTGCCCGAAGGCCACGGCTGACGGCTCTGCTTCGCCCCCCGGCCCTCGGCCAGGGGGCGGAACCTCGTCAGTGCAGGATCTGCGACAGGAAGAGTTTCGTCCGGTCGCTCTTCGGGTTCGAGAAGAATTCGTTCGGCTCGTTCTGCTCGACGATCTCGCCCCGGTCCATGAAGATCACCCGGTTGGCGACCTGGCGCGCGAAACCCATTTCGTGGGTGACGCAGAGCATGGTCATGCCCTCCTCCGCCAGCGAGACCATGGTGTCGAGCACTTCCTTGACCATTTCCGGGTCGAGGGCCGAGGTCGGCTCGTCGAACAGCATGATCTTGGGGCTCATGCACAGCGAGCGGGCGATGGCGACGCGCTGTTGCTGTCCGCCCGAAAGCTGGCCGGGGAACTTGTTGGCCTGTTCGGGAATGCGCACGCGCTTCAGATATTTCATCGCGATCTCTTCCGCGTCCTTTTTGGGCATTCCCCGGACGTAGATCGGCGCGAGCGTGCAGTTCTGCAGCACGGTCAGATGCGGGAACAGGTTGAAGTGCTGGAACACCATGCCGACCTCGCGGCGGATCTCGTCGATCCGCTTGAGGTCCGAGGTCAATTCGATGCCATCGACGACGATCCTGCCCTTCTGGTGTTCCTCCAACCGGTTGATGCAGCGGATCATCGTCGACTTGCCCGAGCCCGAAGGCCCGCAGATCACGATGCGCTCGCCCTTGTAGACGGACAGGTTCACGTTCCGCAGGACATGGAATTCGCCGTACCACTTGTTCACGTCGGAAAGTTCGACGGCGAGTTTGTCCGAAATGGCGGGGGTTGCCGTGGTCATTTTGGGATGCACTCCGTCACTTGCGGTGGCTGGTATCAAGGCGCCGCTCGATACGGAGCGAGACGCGCGACATGGCGAAGCAGAAGACCCAGAACATGAGGGCGGCGAAGACATAGCCCTCCTGCTCGAAGCCGATCCAGTTGGCGTCCTTCGTGGAGACGCGGATGATTTCGAGGACATCGAACAGGCCGACGATGTAGACGAGGGTCGTATCCTTGAACAGCGAGATGAAGCTGTTGACGATCGAGGGGATCACCAGCTTCAGCGCCTGGGGCAGGATGATCAGGATCATCATCTTCCAGTAGCCGAGGCCGAGCGCCGCCGCCCCCTCGTACTGGCCCTTCGGCACCGCCTGCAATCCGCCACGCACCACTTCCGCCATATAGGCGGCGGTGAACAGGGTGACACCGACGAGGGCGCGCAGCAGCTTGTTGAAGCTGACCCCCTCGGGCAGGAACAGCGGCAGCATGACGGACGCCATGAACAGCACCGAGATGAGCGGCACGCCGCGCACCACCTCGATGAAGACGACGCAGGCCGAACGGACGATCGGCATGTTCGAGCGCCGCCCGAGCGCCAACAGGATGCCGATCGGGAAGGAGGCGACGATGCCGGTGACCGAAACCACCAGGGTCACGGTGAGACCGCCCCATTTCGCCGTCTCGACCTCGGTCAGACCGAAGTAACCGCCGGCGAGCAGGAAGAAGGCGATGACCGGATAGGCGGTCAGCAGGAACAGCACCAGCCAGCGCTTGCCCGCGAAGTGGAAGGCCGTGCCGATCAGCCCGCCGAGGCCGATCACGAAAGTGAGGATGGGCCGCCACTGTTCGCCTTCGGGATAGAAGCCGAACAGGATCTGGTTGAAGCGCATCTTGATGAAGGTCCAGCACGCGCCATCGGGCGAGGCTTCGCACAAGGCGCGGTCGGTGCCCGAGATCGTCGCGTTGACCACGGCCCAGTTCACCAGCGGCGGCAGGGTGAGATAGAGCAGGTAGAGCGAGAAGATCGTCAGCAGCGAGTTGAACCAGCCGTTGAACAGATTGGCGCGCATCCAGCCGACGACGCCCACCATGTTGGCCGGCGGCGGTTGCGGCGGCGTCGGGGTGAAGACATAGCCTTGAGATTGATCGGTCATGACGTCCCCTCCCCTCAGCGTTCGACCAACGCCTTGCGGGCGTTGTACCAGTTCATGAAGAGGGAAATGATCAGGCTGAAGGTGAGATAGACCGCCATGGTGAGGGCGATCACCTCGATCGCCTGGCCGGTCTGGTTCAGCACCGTGCCGGCGACGACGGCGACCAGTTCGGGGTAACCGACGGCGGCGCCGAGCGAGGAGTTCTTCAGCAGGTTCAGATACTGGCTGGTCATCGGCGGGATCATCACGCGCAAGGCCTGCGGAATGACGACGAGACGCAAGGTCAGCCCCTGGCGCAGGCCCAGCGCATGGGCCGCCTCGCTCTGTCCCTTCGAGACCGCCATGACACCCGAGCGCACGACTTCCGCGATGAAGGACGCGGTATAGAGCGAAAGGGCGAAGAGGACGGCCATGAATTCAGGGATCAGCACGAGCCCGCCCTGGAAGTTGAAGCCCTTGATCTGCGGAAGTTCGAACGTGAAGGGCACCCCGGTCGCCAGCGCGGCCAGCACCGGCAGGCCGACGATCAGCGCGAGGCCCACCCAGAAGGAATGAAACGGCTTGCCCGTCGCCATCAGGCGCCTGCGCGCCCAGATCGAGACCCCGACCGCGCCGGCGATGCCGAGCAGCAGGGCGACCGGAATGGTCCAGAAGCCGGGCTCGGTCAGCGGCACCGGCATATAGAGGCCGCGCTGGTTGAGATAGACCCCCTCGAAGGGCGAAAGCGACTGCTTCGGCCCCGGCAGGGTGCGCAGCACGGCGAAATACCAGAAGAAGATCTGCAGCAGCAGCGGGATATTGCGCAGCGTCTCGACATAGACCGTGGCGAGACGGGAGACGATCCAGTTGTTGGACAGGCGCGCGATGCCGACGACGAAGCCGATGATCGTCGCCAGCACGATACCGATCGCCGAGATCAGCATGGTGTTCAGCAGGGCGACGAGGAAAGCCTCGCCATAGGTCGCCGATTGGCCGTAGGGCACCAGGGCCTGGATGATGTCGAAGCCGGCCGGCTGGCCGAGGAAGCCGAACCCCGAGGCGATGTTGCGGCTGGCCAGATTCTGCGTCGTGTTATGGAACAGATACCAGCCGACGAAAACCACCGCCACCAGAAGCACGATCTGGAACGCGATCGAGCGGAAGGCGGGATCGTAGAGCAGTGACGTTCGCGGGGCCCCGCCCGCGCCTGCGCCGTCTTTCGCCATGTCTTTCCCCTGCTTGCCCGAAACCCGGGCCCCCTGACGCGAAACGGCGCATCGCAAGCTGTCTTGCGATGCGCCGCGACGCCCGCAAGTCACACCCGGCCGATCAACGGAACGGCGGGGCGGATTGCAGGCCGCCCTTGTTCCACCGCGCGTTGATGCCACGGTCGATCTTCAGCGGCGAACCGGCGCCGACGTTGCGGTCGAACATCTCGCCATAATTGCCGATCTGCTTGACGATCTTGTAAGCCCAGTCGTTCGGCAGGCCCATCGGGGTGCCGAATTCGCCTTCGGCGCCGAGCAGGCGCTTCACTTCCGGGTTGGCAGACGACGCCTTCTGTTCATCGACATTGGCGGCGGTGACGCCATATTCCTCGGCCGCGACCAGGGCGAAGAGCGACCACTTCACGACGCTGAACCACTGGCTGTCGCCCTGGCGGACGACGGGGCCGAGAGGCTCCTTCGAGATGATCTCGGGCAGCACCATGTGATCGTCCGGCTTCGCCAGCGCGATACGGGTGGCGTAGAGACCCGAGGCATCGGTGGTATAGGCGTCGCAGCGGCCGGAATCATAGGCGGCGACCGCTTCCGAGTTGGAGCCCAGCGCGACCACCGTGTACTTCAGCCCGTTCGACTTGAAATAGTCGGAAAGGTTCAGCTCGGTCGTGGTGCCCGTCTCGGTGCAGACCGAGGCGCCGTCGAGTTCCTTGGCGCTTTTGACGCCCAGCGACTTGCGCACCATGAACCCCTGGCCGTCGTAATAGGTGACGCCGGCAAAGGAAAGACCCTGAGCCGTGTCGCGGTTCAGGGTCCAGGTGGTGTTGCGCGAGAGCAGATCGACTTCGCCGGACTGCAGGGCGGTAAAGCGCTCCTTGGCGGTCAGCGGGGTAAACTTCACCTTGGTGGCATCGCCGAAGACGGCGGCGGCCACGGCCTTGCACACGTCGACGTCGATACCCGAATAATTGCCCTTGTCATCCGGTGCGGAGAAGCCGGCGAGGCCCGCACTGACACCGCACTGGACGAAACCCTTCTTCTTCACGTCGTCGAGCGTACCGGCCTGCGCTGCGGTCACCGTACCGAGCGCGAGCAGCGCGCCGATCGTGAACTGGCTCAGCTTGTTCATGTCAGAAAGCCCCCTTTGGCTGTTGCGGGCCGTCGATCTTGTCACGATGCAATTCGGCCCCAACACACGCTAACAACCTTTCCAGCGCCTTGCCAAGCCGCAAAGGTCAATATTTGTGCGCCGCAAACAAAGGTTTCCCGCCATCGCCTCATCTTTGTGCGATCGGACCGTGGCGACAGGCGCGGGGACATGCGCTATCAATCGGATCCGTCCAAGAGGAGCCCGCCTTGAGCCGCCAGCACCGCCCCGACACCGAGATCGTCCACGCCGGCCGTCACCCGGAAGACCAGAAGGGCGCGGTCAATCCGCCGGTCTATCATGCTTCCACCATCCTGTTCCCGACCCTCGACGCGCTGGAAGCCGCGCAGAAGCCCTCGGCCGATCCGCATCGCGTGACCTACGGCCGGCGCGGCACGCCGACCAGTTTCGTGCTGTCGGACGCCGTCGCCGCGCTCGAAGGCGGCGCGGGCTGCGTGCTCACCCCGTCCGGCCTGTCGGCGGTCTCGATCACCTTGCTGGCCCTGCTCAAGGCCGGCGACCACCTGTTGATGGTCGATAGCTGCTATGGCCCCAGCCGGAATTTCTGCAACGGCGTGCTGCGCAAGCTTGGCATCGAGACGACCTATTACGATCCCCTGATCGGCGCCGGCATCGCCGGCCTGATCCGGCCGAACACCGCCGTCATCTTCATGGAAAGCCCGGGCTCCCTCACCTTCGAGGTGCAGGACGTGCCGGCCATCGTCGCGGCCGCGAAATCGGCGGATCACCGGATCTGGACCGTGATCGACAATACCTGGGCCTCGCCCCATTTCTTCAAGCCGATAAGGCTCGGCGTCGATGTCTCGGTGCAGGCGGCGACGAAATATATCGTCGGCCATTCCGATGTTCTCATCGGCACGATCAGCGCCAATGCCGAGGCCTTGCCGCCGATCGTCAAGGCCCATGGCGACATGGGGATCTGGACCGGGCCGGACGACATGTATCTGACCCAGCGCGGTCTGCGCACCCTGTCTGTCCGCCTCGCCCGCCATCAGGAGACGGGCCTTGCCCTCGCCCGCTGGCTGCAGGCCCGGCCCGAGGTCGCCCGCGTGCTGCACCCGGGCCTGCCCGACGATCCGGGCCATGCGCTCTGGAAGCGGGATTTCACCGGGGCGAGCGGGTTGTTCGGCGCCTTGCTCCACCCCGTCTCCCGCGCGAAGCTGGCCGCCTTCCTCGACGGGCTCGAATTCTTCGGCATGGGCTGGTCCTGGGGCGGCTTCGAGAGCCTTTGCGTGCCCCAGCATCCCGAAAGCCTCCGCAGCGCCACCCGCTGGCAGGCGGACGGTCCCCTGCTCCGCTTCCATGCCGGCCTCGAGGACATCGACGACCTGATCGAAGACCTCGCCGCCGGCTTCGCTCGCATGGCGGCAGCGGACTGAAGCCTCAGACCGCGTCCGACCAGGGCGCGGGCCAGGTCTTGCCGAACAATTCGGCATCGGCATTGTCGCAGGCGCGGTTGAAGGCGAGTTCCGAGCCGCCATCGACCGCGATGCTCTGCCCGGTCAGCCAGTCGGCCCCGGCCAGGAAACGGATGGCCTCGGCCACCGCCGCCGGATCGCCCGGCCCGCCCAGCGGGATCAGTTCCTTGGCCCGCTCGCGCATGATGGTCTCGCCGAACATGGAGGTGACGCCCGCCGCGCGGGTCATGCCGGGGCGAACCGCGTTCACCCGGATCTTCAGCCGCGCGCATTCCTTGGCCGCCACGGTGACCAGGGATTCCAGCCCGCCCTTGGCCGCGCAATAGGGTCCGAGGAAGGTCGACGGTACCTCGCCGCAGACGGACGACACAAACACCACCCCGCCCCCCTCGGCCATGCGCGGCACGCCTTCGCGCAGCGCAATGAAAGCCGTGGTCAGGTTGCGGTCGATCACCGCCCGGAAACTGTCGACATCATGCATGACCAGCGGCCGATGCCCCATGCTGCCGCCCACCGTGGCGATGACGAAATCGAGCCGGCCCTGCAGGCCATGCGCGACCTCGACCGCCCGCGCGACATCGCCGGGCACCAGCGCATCCCCGACCGAAACGGCGATCACCGCCCCCGGACAGGTCTCCAGCAACCGCGCCCGCGCCGCCGCCAGCTCAGCCTCCCGCCGCGCCATCAGCACGACGGCGGCGCCATCCCGCAACAACCGCCCCGCCGTCGCCGCCCCGATGCCGCCACTGCCTCCGGTCACCAGGGCCGTCCGCCCCGCCAGCGATGTGCTCAAAACCTGCCTCCCCCGGACGTATCGGCCCGAGGGGGAGAGTGCCGGGCGCGGGCAGGCGGGGCATACTCCGGCTGGACTAGGGGGAAATCGGGGAGACCGTGACGATCACGGCGTCCCCGCGATTCTAGCGGCGCTCAGCGGTTCTTATGGACTTCGTTGCCCTCACGTTTGCCGACAGCGACGACGAGAACCAGCAAAGCTCGATCCTCGACCTGATAGAGAGGCGGTCCCTGACCAGGGGCTACCTGCTCCGCCAGCAATGTGCTCGAATTCCGCCCCCTCGGCCGCATCCGCCCGTAAAGCTAGTGTATCAGGCGGGACATGTTCCGGCTGGACTAGGGGACGTGGGGGAAGACGGGTTTAGTATGGCGTCCCCGGAATGCTCTGCGATCTTACCGCAATCACAGCCCTTCCAAATCAGCGCTTTTTTCAATTTGGGGAAATCGTTACAATTTATACTGTCAAAAATTTTGAGGAAAAAATGTTTACACATAAGCTCGCCCGCGAATCAATAATTTCCAATGAGAATGAAAATGGGAAAATTAGGAAAATTTTGACGATAAATCTTGAAAGAGAAATAGAGCCCGGGTCCGACGAAGAAAAAAATATCGCCAATGCCATATCTGAATATATGATTGAGCATTCCGATATAGATATTTCCCGAGTTTTCTATAAGGGGATAAAGTTTTATATTTTAAATATAAACGATTAAAGTGAATAATGCCGTCATATATACGCGGCAGGGGAATTAGTGGGGCGCTACAACCCCCGCCCCCGGCACGCCGCGCAGATGCCGGTCAGCTCGACCGAGACCGATTGGACGGTGAAGCCTTGGGCGGCGGCGCGGTCGATCAGGCCGGTTACGGCGGCGGGGTCGCCGAGTTCGGCGACTTCCTGGCAGCGGGTGCAGATCATGAACTGGCCGGCATGGGCGACCTGGGGGTGGCTGCAGCCGACGAAGGCGTTGAGCGAGGCGATGCGGTGGACGAGGCCCTGTTCGATCAGGAAATCGAGGGCACGGTAGACGGTCTGCGGCGCCACCGGTTTGCCGCCGCTCTCCCCCAGGCGGGCGACCAGGTCATAGGCGCCGACCGGACGATGGCTGCCCAGCACCAGTTCGAAGACCTGGCGGCGCAGGTCGGTCAGGCGGGCGCCGCGGTCGGCGCAGATCGCCTCGGCCCGGGTCAGGGCTTCGGCGACGCAATGGTCGTGATCATGGTCGTGCATCATCGCCTGCCACTATACCTGCTCCGCCCCGGGATGCTACAAGTCGGTGTGATATTGTAACAGCGGAGAGTGTCGATGCCCACGGATGCCGCGATCGAGGCCCTGTTGTCGGCGGTGAAATTCGACGGAAACGGCCTCGTCCCCGCCATCGCCCAGGCGCGCGAGGGCGGCGAGGTCCTGATGATGGCCTGGATGAACCGGGAATCCCTGATCGAAACCGTGAAGAGCGGGCGGGTAACCTATTGGTCGCGCTCGCGCCAGTCGCTCTGGCGCAAGGGCGATACCTCGGGCCATGTCCAGGTGCTGCACGAACTGCGCGTCGATTGCGACGGCGACACGCTGCTCGCCATCGTCGACCAGACCGGCGCCGCCTGCCACACCGGCGCCCGCACCTGCTTCTATCGCAAACTCGGCGAGACGGCGCTGGACGAGGCGGCAACCTTCCAGCCCTGCGGCCACGACCACGGATAGCCAGCGGGCGGGACGGCGCGGCTTGGCCCCGCGGGTCCGATGCCTCACCATGGGCGAAAGTCCAGCGGAGTTGCCCCGATGAAAGCCCTCGCCCTTGCCTTCGCCCTTTGTCTCGGCGCCATGCCGGCCCTGGCCGAAAGCGCCTATGACTTCACTTTCGAGAAGCTGGAAGGCGGCCCCCTGCCCCTCGCCGCCTACAAGGGCAAAGTGCTGGTCGTGGTCAATACCGCGTCCTTCTGCGGCTTCACCGACCAGTACAAGGGCATGGTGAACCTATGGGATGCCTATAAGGACAAGGGCGTCGTCGTCATCGGCGTGCCCTCCGACGATTTCGATCAGGAGCCGGGCTCCAACACCGAGATCAAGGAATTCTGCGAGCTGACCTATGGCGTCGACTTCCCCATGGCGGGCAAGACCCATGTGATCGGCAAGGACGCCCATCCCTTCTACAAATGGGCGGCGACGAGCTTTGGCGCGGACCATGTGCCGAGCTGGAATTTCCACAAATATCTGATCGGGCAGGACGGCCAGATCGTCGATACCTATTCCGCCATCACCAGCCCCACGGGGCTGTCGGGCGCGATCGACAAGCTGCTGGCGGCGCCCAGGTCGTAAGGTTCTCCCCCTCACCCCGCCCTCGCCCCGCTGGCGGGGAGAGGGATGGGGTGAGGGGTCCAGCCCTATTTCCGCTTTTTCTGCTCTTTCGCCGCGACCTTGAGGTCTTCGAGGTCGACGACGAAGAATTCGCCGTCCTCGGTCGTCATCAGCAGGCGGCCGCCGTCGGCGGTCCAGGCGAGGCCGGTGGGCAGGCCGCCGCCGACCTCCTTCAGAAGGACCTGACCCTCGACCGCGAAACGGCCCATCTCGATCCGTCCGTCCTCGAAGGCGGCGGCGACCACGGGCAGCTTGGGGTGGGCGGCGACATGGGTCGCGAGGAATTCCTCGGCGCCGCCGAACTGATGCGGCGGGCGGCCCATCGGGCCCTTGCCGATGAAGTCCCAGGCGGTCACCAGCGGGCTGCCGGAACAGGCCAGCCAACGCTCGTCCGCCGACCAGGAAAAGCTCTTCACCTTGGCGGCATAGCCGGACATGCGCATGTCGACCTCGTCTTCGACGCGCCAGCCGTGCAATTCCTTGTCCTGGGTGCCGGTGACGACGAAGCGGCCGTCCGGGCTCCAGGTCACGGAGACATGGCTACCCTTCCACGGCAGGAGCTTCGGCGTGCCGGTCAGGCCCCCGGCGTACCAGAGCGAGACGCCGCCGTAATGGGCGACGGCGATGCGCTTGCCCTTGGGATTGAAGGCAACGCCGGTCACAGCCGAGGCAACCGGCGCGGTCGACCCCAGCGCCTTGCCGGCGGCATCGAAGACGCGGGCGGTCTTGCCGACGCCGAGCGCGATCAGCCCCGAAGCGGGCGAGGCGGCGACGGCATGAACCCAGTCCTTGCCCGGGGGCAGCAGCTCGGTCCGCGTGCCGTCGGCAGCGATCAGGACGGCCCTTCCATCGTCCCCGCCCGAGACGAAACCACCCTTCGGCCCGGCGCAGAGCGCGAGGGAGACGCCGTCATGCCCCTCAAGCGCCACGAATTCGGCCGGGGCATCGAGGCTGCCGACGGCGATGCGGCCGTCGTCGAAGGCGAAACCGATACGGTCCCGCCCGTCGATGGCGAGGGCGATGATGCCGGCTTCCTGCGGATAGCAGTCGACACGGCTCGGCGGCAGGCGGTCGGCGTAAACGTCTTCCGGCTGGAAATCGGGGAATTCAGGCGGCACGGCAAGCCTCGAATCCGGCCTTCAGTGCCGCGACGTCGAGATTGCGACCGATGAAGACGATGCGGCTGATGCGCGGATCGTCCGGCGCCCAGGGCCGACGGTAATCGCCGTCGAGCAGCATGTGCACGCCCTGAAAGACGAACTGGTCGTCCTGGTTGGCGAAGGACAGGATGCCCTTGGAGCGCAGGATGTCCTGCCCCTTGGTCTGCAGCAGGTTGGAAATCCAGCGGTTGAACTTGTTCTCGTCGAGGGGGTCGATCTGCGTGAAGGAGATCGAGGTGATGTCCTCGTTGTGGCTGTGGACATGACCGCCCTCGAGGAAATCGGGCTCGATCGCCAGAATGCGGTCGAGATCGAAGGCGCCCCGGTCGAGCACGCGGTCGAGGGGGACCTGGCTGTTGGTGGTCCGGTGGATCTCTGCCGCCTTGTTGATGCCGCGGATGATCCCCTCGATCCGGTCGAGGTCGGCGGGGGCGACGAGATCGGTCTTGTTCAGCAGGATGACGTCGGCGAAGGCGATCTGCTCGCGCGCTTCCTTGCTGTCCTTCAGGCGGGCTTCGATGTTCAGGGCATCGACCACGGTGACGACGGCGTCGAGCTTGGCCTTGGCCTGGACGTCCTCGTCGACGAAGAAGGTCTGGGCGACGGGCGCCGGGTCGGCGAGGCCCGTGGTCTCGATCAGGATGGCGTCGAACTTGCCTTTGCGGCGCATCAGGCCGGTGAGGATGCGAATGAGGTCCCCGCGCACGGTGCAGCAGATGCAACCGTTGTTCATCTCGAAGACTTCCTCGTCGGTCTCGACCACGAGGTCGTTGTCGATACCGATCTCGCCGAATTCATTGACCACGACGGCATAGCGCTTGCCGTGCTGCTCGGTCAGGATCCGGTTGAGCAAGGTTGTCTTGCCGGCGCCCAGATAGCCGGTCAGGACGGTCACGGGGACCTGATTCATCTAACGCACTCCAGCGATTATGATCCCAAGGCGGCCGTCAGCATGGCCACATTGTGTTCGAACATCGCAATATAGGTAGAGGCGTCGCCAGATGCATCAGAGAGTGCGTCTGAATAAAGCGTGCCGCCGACATGCGCGCCGGTCTCCTTGGCGATCTGCGCGATCAGGCGGGGATCGGTCACGTTTTCGAGGAAGACGGCGGGGGCTTTGGTCTCCTTGATCTGGTTGATCAGCAGGGCGACCCCCTTGGCCGAGGCCTCCGATTCGGTCGAGACCCCCTGGGGCGCCAGAACTTCGAGGCCATAGGCGGCGGCGAAATAGCCGAAGGCGTCATGGCTGGTGATGATCTTGCGCCGCTCCGCCGGCAGGGCATTGATGGCGGCCTTCACCTTGGCGTCCAGCGCCCCGAGCCTGGCGCGGTAAGCGGCGGCGCGGGCGCGGTAGTCGTCGGCATTGGCGGGATCGGCGGCGATCAGGCCGGCGGCGATATTGTCGACATAGCGCAGCCCGTTCGACAGGTCCTGCCAGGCGTGCGGGTCGATATTGCCATGGCCGTGATCGTCGTGGCCGTCCTCGGCGTGGTCCTCGTGGCCCTCTTCCTCTTCCGCCATTTCGCGGGGGGTGACACCGGCGCTGGCGACCACCACCTTGCCCTTGTAGGCGGCGGCTTCGGTCAGTCGCTCCATCCAGCCCTCGAAGCCGAGGCCGGAAATGATCACGAGATTGGCGCCGGCGACCGCCCTGGCGTCGCGCGGGCTGGGCTGGAAGACATGGGCGTCGCCATCGGGGCCGACCAGCGTCGTCAGGGCGATATGGTCGCCGCCGACATTGGCCACCATGTCGCCGAGGATCGAGAAGGAGGCGACGATCTTCACCGGCTCGGCGAGGGCGGCGGTGGCGATGGAGGAAAGCCCGAGGGCGAGGAGGAACGGGCGCAGCAGCATGGGTCTCAAGCCTCCAGATGACGGCGCGGCATATAGCGCCAGATAACGCCGCCTTCCCGCCCGAGGACGATGGAGGCGACATAGGCGACGCCGGCCGTGATCACGATGGCGGGACCGGACGGCAGGTCGCGGTGATAGGAGACAAGGAGGCCGATCCAGCCCGACAGCATGGCGATGCCGATCGAAACCGCCGCCATCGACCAGACATCCCGCGCCCAGAAGCGGCTGGCCGCCGCCGGCAGCATCATCAGCCCGACCGCCATCAGGGTGCCGAGGGCCTGGAAGCCGGCCACCAGATTGACGACGACGAGGACGAGGAAGACGACATGGAAGATCGAGCCCGCCCCGCCGCCGACCGCCCGCAGGAAGCCGGGATCGAAACACTCAACGACCAGCGGCCGGTAGATGAGGGCGAGCACGGCGATGCTGAGGGAGGCGATGCCCGCGACCGTCAGCAGGGCGGCATCGTCGACCGCGAGGATCGTCCCGAACAGGACATGCAGCAGATCGACGTTGGAGCCCCTTGTCGAGACGATCAGCACGCCGAGACTGAGCGAGATCAGATAGAAACCGGCGAAACTGGCGTCTTCCCGCAGAATCGTGTTGCGGGTGACGAGGCCCGACAGAAGGGCGACGGAAATGCCGGCGACGAGACCGCCCAGCCCCATGGCCCAGATGTTGAGGCCGGCGATCAGGAAGCCGATGGCGGCGCCGGGCAGCACCGCATGGCTCATGGCATCGCCGATCAGGCTCATCCGCCGCAGCATCAGGAGGACGCCCACGGGACCGCAGCCCAGGGCCAGGGCGAAACAGGCGACCAGCGCCCGCCGCATGAAGGCGAAATCGGCGAAAGGCTCGAACAGCAGGGACCAGAGCGCCATCATGCCCGCCGCTTCTCGGGCGCGCAGACGGCGGCATCGTCCTGCCAGCGCTCGGACATGCGGCGCGCGGCGAGAAGATTACCCGCGGTCAGGCAGTCCGGCGTCGGGCCGCAGGCGACGAGTTCCCGGGCCAGCAGCAGCGTGTCGGGGAAATACTGGCGCACCTGATCCATGTCGTGCAGGACGGCGATCACCGTCCGCTTCTCGCCATGCCAGCGGCCGACGAGATCCAGCAGGTCCTGGGTGGTCTTTGTATCGATCGCATTGAAGGGCTCGTCCAGCAGGATGACACCGGCGTCCTGCAGCAGCAGGCGGGCGAAGAGCACGCGCTGGAACTGGCCGGACGACAGGGAGCCGATCGGCCGCTGCTCGAAACCTTCCAGCCCGACAGCCGACAGCGCTTCGCCCACCTTGTCGCGCAACGGACGGCCGATCGCCCGGAAGATGCCGACCCGCGCCCAATGACCAAGGGCGACCGTATCGGCGACGGTGATCGGAAAGCTGCGGTCGATGTCCGCCTGCTGGGGCAGATAGGCGATGTCCTGGCGGCGCAAGGCCCCCATGGAAATCCGGCCCTCGGCCGGGCGCAGCAGGCCGACGATGGATTTGATCAGGGTCGACTTGCCGGCGCCGTTGGGTCCGACCACGGCGGTCAGCGATCCCGGCTCGAAGCGGCAGGACAGATGATGCACGGCGGGATGGCGGTCATAGGCGACCGTCAGGTCCCGCACCTCGATGGCAGCAAGGCGGCGATCAACCATCACAGCGCCCACAGCACGGCGCCCCACAGGAGCACGATCAGCCCGGCGACGATGGCAAGGCGGCTCCCGGCCCCAAGGCTCAGCATGGTCGGATGGATGGACGACATGGCGTATTCCGCCTCCCCAAATTCAGATACGTTATAACATAACATCCATGGCGCAGGTCAAGGCCCGGCAGGGACAGAGGTGACCGGAAATACCGATGATCCCCTCCCCCTGGACGGGGGGACTCCGGCGCCGCCGGGCGGAAAGGATTTTTCGATCGCCCTATTTTCGCCGGACCGTTCTGGCGCCATGCTTGCGCCGAACCGGGGCATGGCGGCATCCTCCTGCCCGTTCGCTTCGTCATTGCGAGGACCGTATGAATTTCCCGACCGGATCTCTGGCCTGTGCCGCTTTCTGCCTGGCGTCCTTCGCCGCCGCCGCCCAGACCCCGGCCCCCGCGGCCGAGACGCCCGCGCCGGCCCCCGTCGCCCAGCCCGCGCCCGCCGTGGCCGAGCCGATCACCGTCGAATTGAACAAGCTGGAGCCGCAGGCCGGCGCCTGCCGTGTCTATCTGGTGATCGCCAATCCCGGCGGCCCGGATATCACCGACCTGAAGCTGGACTTCATCCTGTTCAACCAGGACCAGGTGATCGAAAAGCGCGTCGCCGCCAGCCTCGCCCCCGTCGCCTCGGGCAAGACCACGGTGAAGCTGTTCGATATCGACGGCCAGGACTGCGGTCGCATTGGCAGCGTGCTGATCAACGACGTGATGAGCTGCGGCACCGCCGAAGGCGCCATAGCGGATTGCGCCAAGCGCATCACGCCCAGCAGCCGCACCGCCGCCAAACTGTTCAAATAGACGAAAAATCAAGGCGTTGCGCCGAATTCGCGGCGCAACATTTATTCAACATAATTTATTTGATATTTATCTGGTTGTCCAACGCGGCCTTGACCTTCGCGTGGGCACAGCGTATCACCGTGTCCTTACTACACGGACCCGGTGGATATGAAGGTTTTGACGGCGAACAGGCTGGACGATGGCGCGGTCGTCTATATCGGCAAGGCGGCCCCCTGGGTCGAGGACCTGGCATCGGCCCTCGTCGCGGTCGATGTCGGCGCGGAAGGCCAGCTGACGGAGACCGCCGCCACCGCCGTGAAGGCGCGCCTCGTCGTCGGCGCCTATCTGATGCCGGTCACGGTCGAGGATGGCCGGATCCTGCCCGCCAGCGTGCGCGAGCGGATCAGGGCCGCCGGCCCGTCCAACCGTCCCGACCTCGGCAAGCAGGCCCCTGCGCCTGCCCTGCCCCGCTGACGCAAGGCACGCCCATGTACCGTTATGACGAATTCGACCAGCAGGCCGTCGACGAGCGCGTGGCCCAGTTTCGTGGCCAGGTCGGGCGCCGCCTGAAGGGCGAGCTGACCGAAGACCAGTTCAAGCCGCTGCGCCTGATGAACGGCCTCTATCTCCAGCTCCATGCCTATATGCTGCGGGTCGCCATTCCCTATGGCACGCTGTCGCCCCGGCAGATGCGGATGCTGGCCCATGTCGCCCGCAAGTACGACAAGGGCTACGGCCATTTCACCACGCGGCAGAACATCCAGTACAACTGGCCCCGTCTGGTCGACACGCCCGATATCCTGGCCGATCTCGCCACGGTCGAGATGCATGGCATCCAGACCTCGGGCAACTGCATCCGCAATGTGACCTCCGATCCCTTCTCCGGCGTCGCCGCCGGTGAGGTGGAAGACCCCCGCCCCTGGTGCGAGATCATCCGCCAGTGGTCGAGTTTCCATCCGGAATTTTCCTATCTGCCGCGCAAGTTCAAGATCGCCGTCACCGGCAGCGAACATGACCGCGCGGCGATCAAGCTGCACGACATCGGTATCCGCGTCGTGCGTAACGCGGCGGGCGAGACCGGTTTCGAATTCTGGATCGGCGGCGGCATGGGCCGGACGCCGATCATCGCCAAGAAGATCAGGGATTTCGTGCCGAAGGCCGATCTCCTCGACTATGCGACGGCGTGCCTGCGCGTCTACAACGAGCTGGGCCGCCGCGACAATATCTACAAGGCGCGGATCAAGATCCTGGTCCATGAAATGGGGCTGGAGAAATATTCCGCCCTCGTCGACGAGGAATTCGCCCGCAGCCAGGGCACGGTGAAACTGCCGGACGCGGAAATCGCCCGCATCCAGGCCTATTTCGCCCCGCCCGCTTACGAGACGCTGCCCGCGACCTCGACCGCTTTCGAGGCGCGCAGGTTCGAGGACAAGGGCTTCCGCACCTTCGTGCGCACCAATGTCCACGCCCATAAGGTGCCGGGTTACGCCATCGTCTCGGTCTCGCTGAAGGCGCCGGGCGTTGCCCCGGGCGATGCCAGCGCCGACCAGATGGACGCGGTCGCCGATATCGCCGAGCGTTATTCGCTCGACGAATTGCGCGTCACCCACGAGCAGAACCTCGTCCTGCCCAATGTGAAGCTGGACGACCTTTATACCGTGTGGAAGCAGCTGTCGGCCGCCGGCCTCGGCAGCGCCAACATCGGCCTGATCTCGGACATCATCTGCTGCCCGGGCCTCGATTACTGCGATCTCGCCAATGCCCGTTCGATCCCGATCGCCGACGAGTTGCAGCAGCGTTTCGCCGATCTCGAGCGCCAATACGCGATCGGCAGCCTGAAGATCAAGATGTCGGGCTGCATCAACGCCTGCGGCCATCACCATGTCGGCCATATCGGCATTCTCGGCGTCGACAAGCACGGCAAGGAGCTCTACCAGCTCCAGCTCGGCGGCTCGGGCGCGGAGGATGCCTCGATCGGCCAGATCACCGGCGCCGGCTTCCCGCCGGAGCGGATCGTCGGCGCGGTCGAGACCGTGATCGAAACCTATCTGTCCCTGCGTCACGGCGATGCCGAAACCTTCCTCGACTGTTACCGTCGGGTCGGCCTCGCCCCGTTCAAGGCTGCGCTTTATGAAGCTCGTTAAGAACGCCTCCGCTGTCGCCGACGACTGGACCCATGTCGCCGACGACGACGAACTGCCCGAGGGCAAGGCCGTCGTCGTCTCCCTCGCCCGCTTCCGGGCGGACCGGGACAAGCTGGTCGGTCGCAACGCGCCGCTGGGCCTGCGCCTGAAATCGAACGAGGCGCCTTCGAGCGTCGCCGAGGATCTCGGCCGCATCGCCCTCGTCGCCCTGGAATTCCCGATCTTCCGGGACGGAAGGGGGTATTCCCATGCCGTCCAGCTGCGCCAGCGTTTCGGCTTCGACGGCGAGATCCGGGCGGTAGGCGACGTGCTGTGGGACCAGATCCCGCACATGATCCGCTGCGGCATCGACGGTTTCGAGGTCGGTGACGACTTTCCCCTCGCCGCCTTCGAGGAGGCGCGGACAGTCTTCACCCGTCACTATCAGCCGGATGTGACGGGCCAGCCGACCATCCTCGAGCTGCGTCATGGCTGACGACGGGGCCAGCCGGGGCCTTCATCCCTATCTCTGGGGCGGGATCCTGGTCTTTCTTGGCCTTTTCGCCTTGTGGCTGCTGATTGCCTGACGAAAGGCGGTTATCCTGCCGCCACCATGTCGACTCTCCTCGTCCTCCTCGATATCGACGGCACGCTGATCCGCTCGACCGGCCATGACGACGCCGCCCTCGCCGCCGCCTGGGCGGAGTTGCATGGTCATGCCCTCGATACCGACTGGTCGCGCTACCGGACCTCGACCGATCGCGGCATCGCCCGCGAAATCCTCGGACGGAAGCTGGGCCGTCCGGCGACGGACGAGGATATCGACGCCGTCGAGCAGGCGGTATTGCGCCGCTACGATCCCGCCCTTCGCCTCGAGCAGGTGCCGGGCGCGGCGCGTCTGGTCGCGACCCTGCGCGCCCTGCCCGGCGTCGGCGTCGCCCTCGCCAGCGGCAGTTTCGCCGCCACCGCGCGAGAGAAGCTGCGCGCCGCCCGCCTCCATGTCGCGCAGGTGCCGGCGGCCTTTTCCGATGCCCATGACGAGCGCGCCGGCATCATCGACGCCGCCAGCGCCCGCGCCGCCGCCGAACACGGCATCGACGAATTCGAAATCCGCGTCTATGTCGGCGATGGCGTCTGGGATGCCGCCGCCGCCCGCGAATTGGGCATCGGCTTCGTCGGCATCGGCAGCGGCGAGCGGGCCGCGGCCTTGCGCGCCGCCGGGGCCCAGCGCGTGATCGAGGATTACGCCGACCTTGGCCGCGCCCTCGATTCGATCTTCACCGCCGGCATCCTGGGCCTGGTGCCGTGAGCGGATTTTCCGCGGCACGCCTGCGCGCCGAATACCCGATCCTGAACATCGAGACGGCGCCGGGCGTGGCCCTGCATTATCTCGACAATGGCGCGACCGGGCAGATGCCGCGCGCCGTGCTCGATGCCATCGTCGCCCATGAGACGACGGCCCGCGCCAATGTGAAACGCAGCGTCCACACCCTGGCGGAACGCGCGACCAATGCCTATGACGCGGCAAGGGATACAGTCGCCGCCTATCTGAACGTGCCGGCGCTCGAGGTGGTCTTCACGGCGGGCTGCACGGCGGCGATCAATCTCGTCGCGCGCAGCCACGGTGATCTGCTGGCGCCGGGCGACGCCATCGCCATCAGCGAGTTGGAGCATCACGCCAATCTCGTGCCCTGGCAGATGCTGGCGGCGCGGCGCGGCCTCGACCTCGTCCGCCTGCCCATGACGGCGGAGGGGCGCCTCGACCTCGCCGCCCTGCCCCGGCTGATCGACCAGCGGGTGAAGCTGGTCGCCGTCACCCATGCCTCCAATGTGACGGGCGCCATCACCCCCGTCGCCGAGGTCGCGGCCATCGCCCGTGACGCGGGCGCCCTGCTCCTCGTCGACGGGGCGCAGATGGCGCCTCACGGGCCGGTGGACCTGCCCGCGCTCGGCTGCGATTTCTATGTCCTGTCGGGTCACAAGCTGGGCGCGCCCAATGGCGTCGGCGCGCGGTGGGGCCGCTACCCTCTGCTCGACGCCATGGCGCCGTTGATGGGCGGGGGCGAGATGATCCGCACGGTGAAATTCGAAGCCTCGACCTATGCGCGGCCACCCCAGCGCTTCGAGGCGGGCACGCCGCCGATCATGCCGGCGGTCGGCCTCGGCGCCGCCTGCCGCTTCCTGTCCGCGATCGACCATGATGGGGCGATGGCGCATCAGATGGCGCTGACCGGCCGCCTGATCGAGGGCTTGATGCGAATCGCCGGCAATCGCCTGCGCCTGATCGGGCCGGAAAGCCTCGACGATCGCCTGCCCCTCGTCTCCTTCGTGATCGAGGGCACCCATCCCCATGATCTGTGCCAGATTCTCGACCGGCGCGGCGTGGCCTTGCGTGGCGGTCATCATTGTGCCCAGGTTCTGCACGAGGTCTTTGGCGTGGCCGGTTCGGCCCGGGCCAGCCTCGCCCCCTTCAACGACGAGGGCGATATCGAGGCCTGCCTCGCCGGGATCGGGGATGCAATGAAAGTCCTGCTGTCATGAGCGACGAGCTTTACCCGAGGGACATGCTGCGCACGGCGAGCGACATTCGCTTCGCCGGCACCCTGCCGGAGGCGGGCGGCACGGCGACCCTGGACAATCCTTTCTGCGGCGACCGGGTCAGTTTCGATGTCACGCTCGAGGCCGGCCGCATCAAGAGCCTTCGCCACCGGGTGAAAGCCTGCGTAATATGCCAGGCGAGCGCGGCCCTGCTGGCGGCCGAGGCCGAGGGCAGGACGGCGGACGATATCCTCAACCTGGGCGACGACCTGATGGCGGGCCTCAAGGCGGACGCGCGGCCCCTGCTGCCCGGCCATCCCGCCTTCGATCTGTTTTCCGGCATCACCAGACATCGCGCGCGCTTCGCCTGCGTCCTTCTGCCCTTCGAGGCACTGGAGGCGGCGACGCGAGACGCTGAAAAGGCGACATCATGAATTTGCCCCGCCTTGCCCCCGGCGTCCGCCTGTCCTTCGACCGACAGCGCGACGGCTGGATCCTCCAGGCCCCCGAGCGGATCGTCAAACTCGACACCATCGGCGCCTCGGTCATCGCCCTTGTCGATGGCAAGACCCGAACCGAGGCGATCGTGACCGCCCTCGCCGCCGAATATGAAGCCCCGGAAGCGGAAATCGCCGGCGACGTCGCCGATCTGATCGCCGATCTCGCCACCAGGGGCCTGCTGGTCCTGCGCTGATGGAGCCTTTGTCCGTCATCGGCGATCTCGCCATCGCGCTCGGCTGCGGCGCGGTCATCGGTTTCGAGCGCGGCTGGTACCAGCGCGACCAGGCGGAGGGCACGCGCCCCGCCGGTATCCGCACCTTCAGCCTGATCGGCCTCATCGGCGGCATCGCCGGGCTCGCCGGCGGCTCGGCCGGCAGTCCCTGGCCGCTGGCCGCCGCCGTCCTCGCCGTCGTCCTGCTGCTGGGCCTCGGCTACTGGCGGGCGGCGACCCACGACAACGACCTGAGCCTGACCACGGTGATCGCGGGCGTGCTCACCGTGCTGCTGGGCGGGGTCGCCACCATGGGCCATGCCCTGCCCGCCGCCATGGCGGCCGTGGTCGCCACCGTGATCCTGTCGGCCAAACCCCTGACCCATGGCCTGCTGCGCCGGGTCGAGGCGGTCGAAATGGCGGCGGTGCTGCGCCTGCTGCTGATTTCCGTCGTCGTCCTGCCGGTCCTGCCGAACGAAGGCTATGGCCCCTATCAGGCGCTGAACCCCTTCGAGCTGTGGCTGATGGTGGTCGCGATATCGGGCCTGTCGTTCCTCGGCTATGTCGCGATCCGGCTTGGCAAAAGCGGGCGCGGCGTGCTGTTCGCCGGCATCTTCGGCGGGATCGTCTCCTCGACCGCGACCACCCTCGCCCTGTCGCGCATGGCGAGACAGCAGGCGGCCCTTGGCCCCGCCGCCGCCGCCGGCACCGTCGCCGCCTGGGTGATCATGTGCGCGCGGGTCATCCTCGTCACCTATGTGCTCGCGCCCGCCATCGCCATGGCCCTGATCCCGGCGGTGGCGGCCATGGCGGGGATCGGTCTTGCGCTGACCTTCTGGTTCCTGCGCCTGCGCGGCGGCGCGGAAGCCGTACCGCCCCAGGCGCCGGGCAATCCCTTCGAGATCGTCAGCGCCCTTCGCTTCGCCGCCCTGCTGGCGGCGATCATGCTGGGCAGTCATTGGGTGCAGGCGCAGTTCGGCAATGCCGGGCTGGAGCTTCTGGCCGTCCTTTCGGGCCTTGCCGATGTCGATGCCATCACCCTGTCGATCGCCGGCGGCAAGGTCGGCGCCGGCATTGGCCCCGCCGAGGCGGCCAAGGTGATCCTGATCGCCGCCATCACCAACACGCTGGTCAAGGCTGGCCTCGGCACCTATGCCGGCGGCCGCGCCGTCGCCACCCGCCTGATCCCTACCGCGCTTGCGATGAGCGCCGCCGGGGCGGCGATCATTCTATTGTAATTGCGCCGCCGGGGCGGCGATCA